>NZ_JAHABE010000006.1:0-120766 GCF_018376515.1 Veillonella sp. oral taxon 158
GATCCACCTGTTCCCATCTCGAACACAGTAGTTAAGCTCATAAACGCCGAAAGTACTTGGCTGGAGACGGCCTGGGAGGATAGGAAGCCGCTGATTAAGCTAAAGGCACACCTGAGGGTGTGTCTTTTTTTGTGTATGGCTTCCTATCCTCCCAGGGTACCTGGTAAGCAGGGCAGTAGAAGATGGAGAAGTGAAGCGACGACAGATTCACTGCATCGCTTAGTTCGGAGCGTAAGATGGACATGTAGCGTAGCTACATAAGGCCATCCACAGCGACGAACACCCAGTATCCTGGAGCGAAGAACCGTACATGAGAACTCGCTGATTAAGCTAAGCCTTCTAGAGCCGTTTCCAGCCAAGGTTGTACAAGTAATATCTATGTGTATTACTTATAGGAGGTCTGGGAAGCCTAGGGCAATAGGGCGTAAAGGAGCGCAGCGACGCATACGTCCATTGCATCAGGTTCGACGAAGCCCTAAAGAATGTGATGTACATTAAACCATTGTATTATATGTTGCCATGGGCGAGTGTGATAGGAAGCCGCGGTTAATGGTAGGAGGCAAGCTTTGATATACAGTAACGCGGTGTGAAGCACCTATGTTACTGCACCGTATAGCTGTTGAGTAGCTTTAATGATTTTGTAATTAATGGATACCGCGATACATAGCACCTATGGTATCGTACAATAAACTATTTGAGTTACTTTAAATTATGTAATCTGCTTTAAATAACCCCCCCTATAAGCCACTTTAATCCAGCTTATAGGGGTTATTCTTATATTAAACTAATTTTTACTTGTTTATCTAAAGCAAATGCAATTTTACAGAGAGTACTAATACTTGTATTTGCACCTTGTTCTATTCTTGCAATTGTAGATTGAGGGACACCAGATTTCTCGGCTAGGTCACGTTGTGTTAAACCGGCTGCTTCACGAGCTTTTGCAATTACTATAGCACTTTCTAGATTAGCCGATTCTTTTTCAAATCTTGCTTTAAACTTTGGATCTTTTAATTTCTTTTCAAGAATATCATCAAATTTGATTGTTGGCATAATATTCCTCCTCAAACTCGCGCCTAATTTGTTTGGCATGAATAATTTCTCTTTTAGGTGTTTTCTGCGTTTTCTTGGTAAATCCATGTGTAATAATGTATCTATTATTAATTACATGAAAATATAATGCCCTCTGAATACTATTAGGACATTTAAGACGGATTTCATATAGATTTTTATCCACTTTCTTTACCCATTGCATATATTGAGCAACTAACAATCCTGAATCTTGGATTTTATGTATTAATGAAAACATTTTATCTGCATCAGCTTCAGTAAGTGATTCTAAAAATTCCAAAAATTCATTATGTCCATTAGGTCTTGTATAGAACTCAAACTTAGGTTTCTCCATCCCAATCCTTCTTTCTTACATGATAGCATATATGCGTTCAAACCTCAATTTTAAGGTGACTGTTTATCTAAATTCTTATCTTTACTATATAAATAACTTAGTAGCTTTTTGTAGCTTAAAGAAATAATAAGCTTAATTCTTTAGCTTGGTAATCACTATTCAAGTTTGAAGGTATTTAACCATCCTTAAAGGTCTAGAAATAGGAGAAATCAAGTTATATCATTTATTGTTATTAGGTAAAGGTTACTGATTGAAATACTAGCTATTTTTACAAGGTTTATGGATATGTGATTAAGTCATTTATGAGCATTTAGGATGTCAATTGTATAGCTTAAACTATATATAATTAGCATTAATCAACGTGCTTCAGGATACACCTTTTCCTTATAGCTATGTTATACTAAGGTTTATACTATACTTTCAATGGAGGTCTTATGACTAAGAAAATTGCAGTTCTCGTCAATGAGGATACAATGCAGCGCTGTTCTTGCGGCGGTTGCTTAAAAGCATTTATGAATAAAGCGGATTCCTTTGAGCGTTATGCAGATGAGGATATTGAGTTGGTTGGCTTCACGCACAGTGGTGGCGATCTAGCTAAGAAAATCGAGTCTTTCAAGAAAAAAGGGGTTACTACGGTTCATCTTTCTACCTGTACTCGTGGTAAGAATGAAAATTATGAAAGCATCGCAGAGCAGTGTGCTGAGGCAGGCTTTGATGTAGTGGGTTATACCCATGGTGCTGCCGTTTCTAAAGATGGTAAAGAAGCCGTTGTGCTTTCAGCAAAACCAGTCGTAGCTGATGAGTAATCTGTGATAGATAATCATTTTAAACAGAATAGGAATCTATAATAGTAAAATTACAATCTATTAGGTAGTATTTAGCGTAATCCGATTTATCTTAAATAGATGAATAATTGTTCCACTATTCATTTTGTATTTACTATGTATCTATACAATATGGATAGTGTGTAGCATTCAGTGTGGTATCTATTGTTAAATACTGGCAGGTTACAAACTGATAGTATGAACTTTGTATTTGCGTAAAGGCTATTTGCCTAAATGTTATTTATCTAAATTTTTTTTGTAAATGGTTATAGATCTTTCATGAATATAGCCTTTATTACTCCTTATATTTTGAGAGGTTGAGAGAATGAACAAGAAACTTACAGCGGCTACGTTATCTGTAGCTATGGCGGTGACTATGGCGCCGGCAATCATGCAAACAGCGCCTGTACAAGCCGCATCTGCTGCAGTACAATCACTAGCTGGTGGCGCTATTGCTATGGCTTACGTATCTACTGCTTTAAATAAAATGGATAATTCTGAGCAAGGCCAAAAAGAAAGCTTGGCTCGTACAAAAGAAAAAACAGGTTACTTGAACGATAGTGCAGCTCAAGAACGTGTAAATCGCATTATGAAAACGTTAGAGGCTACGCCGAGCGTAAAACGTTCTTACGTTGTATATGCTAACCCTGATGAGGAGTTCAATGCTTTTGCAACGCTTGGCCGTGTTATGTCTATTAACAAAGGTGCCTTAGATACGTTAGATGATGATCAATTGGCGTACGTAATGGCCCATGAAATTGCACATGGTGAGCACAAAGATATTATCAATGGTGCTAAAAAACAAATTGGTTTATCTACTGCGGTAGGTATCGCTGCGGGCGGTAGCGAAGGGGCTGCCATTTTATCCAACGTAGCAGGTAACTACTTGTCTAACCAAGTATTTACAATGAGCCAAGAAAAAGCAGCCGATGAATTGGGTTTCCAAATCTTAAGTGAATCTCCTTACAATGTGGGCGGTGCAGCCGGTTCTATGCTTGTACTTCGCAATAAAGTGGGGGAACACTATCGTGAAGGGCTTTCACAAGTAGTGGCACCTAATAACCATCCTAAGTTAACAGACCGTGTGAACAATAATATTGCTCGCATGTACACATACTCTGGAAACCACGTAAACGTGTCTAAAGGCGCCGTTTATGTAAATGGTGATAATATCTATACACCAGCTGCTAGTGGCCGCTATACAGGGGAAGAACGCGCTTTCTATATGGCCGGCAAATTAGCTCGCATGTACCACAACAATCAAGTGACACCAGGTTCTGCATCTTATAATGGTGGCACAGTAACCGTTGCGGGCCAAAACATCGTCACTACTCCAAATGCAGATGTAGCATTACAAGTGGCGACGAACCTTAATAATGCCTTCGTGAAACCTGCAGGAGCTGCCGTTAATGGTAAAAAGCCAGCTAAGGTTAAACAGGAAAAACCTAAAAAGGTGAAAGAAAATAAAAAAGCGAAAGACAATAAAAAGGCAGATAAAGCTAAAAAATAATAGTGTTTAAAGCTAAATTAATAATGTTTAATGTTAAAAATAAGCAGGCATACAGCGTGACTGTGGGCTGTGTAGAAGGATAATCTAAATAAGACAGATTATCGTTCATATATTATAAATACAAGAGGACTGAGCAAATGCTTGGTCCTCTTTCTTGTATAGACCGCATACAATAGATACTGTATACTAAAGCTATAAATATTCGGTTAATCGTAAGTTGCAGATGAGAGAGGGGCGCTTATGAATCAAAAGAGAAGCATTTTTGGAGCCTTAAAATGGATTATGTTCAATTATATATTTTTAGGCATTCTTATACTCATTGGCCTATTTATCGCTTTGGCTCCAGATTTGTTAGGTGATGTCATACCGCGACATGGCACTGTAGGTAAATTATTGACGTCTCTGAATGAACGGAAGATTGAGGATAGTCAACATACAGTCATGACTGTACCGGATTATGTACGTCGCGTCGTTACTATAGGTGAAAGTACGGTAGATATTATGGGCGCTATTGGTGGAGAGCCTTATATCGTGGCTACAGATGGATCTCCTTATTCCAGTTCTACTCATATTAATGGCCGTGTAGAGTTAACCGTGGATTCCATTAAGTCTTACGAGCCAGACGTGGTCGTAGCGCCAGATTCTACACCTCCAAGCCTTGTGTCGTCCTTGCGCGCTGCAGGCATACCTGTCTTTGTGTATACGAAAAAAGATAGCTTTAATGATATTATTTTAGCCACTAAAACCATAGGAGAGATTTTTAAGGATAAAGATCCAGAACGTGAGTTTATTGTATCTAGACGTAATGTTAAGAAACTTGTAGAGCCTCACGAAAAGGATAAAAAGCCCGTTATTGCTTTATATAATAGCTCTCACGGCGTATATCGGTCGGGTATCGTTCGGGATATGATTGAACAGGTGCACGGTATTGATGGAGCAGGAAACCTTGTGATAACAGAAAGTGGCAAGGATATTAATATGTTATCTGATGTTTGGTGGTACCGAGATCATAAAACGACGGTAGATATGAACCAATCTATGGGGACAAAAGCCGATTTGATTCGCATTAATCCAGATGTTATTTTTGTGCCTACCCGTTTTATCGATAAACTACCAGATTACAAGCAAGATATTGATGCCATTATGAACGATCCGGACTTACAAAATGTAACGGCTGTTAAAAAAGGCTATGTCTATCCAGTTCAGGAACTATTTGTGATGAGCTATTCCTGGAAAGCTTTCATGGCCATGGAACAAATGGCAAAATGGCTCTATGGTCCTAGTACCTATGAGGGCATCGTTAAATATAAGAGTGAGCCGTGATTAACGATAGTTTTATTAGATTGTTATATAGTTTCAGGTGAATAGCTGAAAGTCTATAAGGAGAGAGTATGCAACTAAAGCGTTTATTAATATTATTAGCCATCTTTTGTGGCGTTTTGGTCGTAGCCATTATGGGCATGTACAAGTCTTGGAATGCTTTCACAAGCGGCGGCATTTTTGGGATGTTGAGTTCAAAGGGTATTTATAAGATGGTGGACGGTACCAGCGAGACGGTCATACTCGATCACAAGGCAGAACGCATCGTAGTTGTTGGTCCCAATGCAGCGGACCTTGCATCTGAATTAGCAGGTGACTCGGTGGTGGCTAGCACTGCGGCACCGTATCAATCGTCTAATGGCGTAAAGCAACGGGTGGCCCTTGATGTGAAAGCTATCGCTGCATTAAAACCAGATATTGTAATTGTAGAGGACGATGATGGTGCTACAGATCTCGTTAGGCCACTGCGTGAGGCAGGCGTAAAGGTAGCACTTCTTAGAGCGCCTAAGACGGTAAAAGAGGTAGAGGATCAAACGCGCAATGTAGGACAGTTGTTAGGTCGTGCTGATAAAGCGGAATCCCTCATTACAACGATGATGAACTACATCCGCGATACAGAGTCCTTGCGATTTGCTCGCCGTGATGACCCGAAAAAGACCGTTGCCGTTTATAATGAAAATGGCTTGTATGGGGCGCCAGACACAATGATTCAAGACATGTTGAAATATGTAAATGTAGACAATGCGGCGACTAAGGCCGGTGTAAAATGGTCCTACATGGGTAAAAAGGATGATCTTATCAAGGCCGATCCCGATGTGATTATTGTGCCTACAGATGTGAAAGCACCGGGCTTTAACCGTGATTCGGTACTTAATAGCTACTATAATGATCCGGCTCTTAAAAATATTAAGGCCATTAAGAACAAAAAGGTAGTTATCATATCTAATGAAGCCATGATGGCTAAGACCTACCATATTGGTCGCGGCATATATAACATGGCGCAATTCGTGTATGAACGATAGTAGGCTATAACGAATAAATAATACATATAATCATAAATAAAAAGAAACGATAATAGAGAAGATAATATAAGATAAGATAATATAAGATAAGATAATGTGATATAATATATAATCTAATAGAGAAAATAATAGATTATTATAAGAAAAAACCTTATAAAATACACAAAATGTATTAATATTGGATAAAATATAAATAATATTCATTGACGTATAAATTATATTCATGAACCAATGAATGCCGATAAACATACAGAGTTATTATACAAAATGACTGCTGTAGGTTGATTGAATAAAATGTTATAAATACTTAGAAATATGCGGATTGCAAGGTTAATGCCTAGCAATCCGCATATTTTATATTTATAAAATGCATGAATATTTCGTACAAGAAAAAAGTTTTGTCTATATATATAGGATAAATGTACATAAAAAATGGATAGAGTGTGTACTAAAAAATGGAATACTATAGAATCCCATTAACCATAGGGGGTATAGGGTTATTGTGCTAATGTTTTCTTTATGGAATAATGACAATATTAGTGGTTAATCGAAGAATATAGATGATCACTTTTTTTAGTTTATATGTAATTTTATACATCTTGGAGGCTATGATGGAGTATACAATTCACCTATTTCATGCAGGTGGTATCGTTATGTATCCACTTGTACTATTCATGCTAGCAGCATGCACTATTTTATTTGAACGTATTCGTATGTATAGAAATATCGATCGTGAGTTACAACAGCTATCTGACAACATTGATGTGGGCCGAAATAGCAATAGTTGGGCTACCCTTGAACAGGCTGTAAAAAATAGTGATGATGCATTGAGTAAGTTTGTATCTCCAATTGTTGATTCTGTATATAGTGTAGAAGGTTTAGAAAATCGTTTACATGATGTAGTAGGCTATATGGACGAACGTTTGAAACGCGGTCTCAACTGGCTTAGCATGATGGTAACTATGGCGCCATTGCTTGGTCTATTGGGTACTGTAGTTGGTATGATTCGTTCCTTCGCTGCTGTAGGTGGGGATATTGGTGCTCCTACTGTGATTACAGGCGGTGTTTCCGAGGCGTTAATTGCTACAGCAACAGGGCTTTCAGTAGCCATCGTAGCATTAGCATTCCATAGCTGGTGCACAAGTAAAGTAAATTATGATATTGCAAAATTGGAACAAAAATTAGGTTCTATCATGGATTTATATATTAGGAGTCAGCGATGAAACGTAGTTCAGTAGGCATTCAAAAAGAACCGGATATCATGATTATTCCTATGATTGATATCGTATTCTTCTTGCTTGTATTCTTCATGATGAGTACGTTGTACATGAATACAGAAGAGCAAATTCCGCTCAACTTACCGAAGGCATCCTCGTCTTCTGCTAAGACGATTGAACCAATTACGATTTCATTAACGGCTACACATAAGATGTATTTGAATGATCGTGAAATTGTACCAGCTCAATTGGGGGCAGAAATTCAAGGCATTGTTGCAAAGGAACCACAACAAGCATTTATTGTACGTGCTTCTGAAGATATTGCATACAAGGAAGTAGTTAGCATTTTAGATAATCTTAAAATCAGTGGTGCTCGGTTTGTTAGCGTAGCGACAGAACGGAAGTGATCATATGGTGAGTAAACGATATGGCATTCCTTTTATAGCTGCATTGGTGGTCAATTTAGCATACTGGGGTGTTGTAGGCGATTGGTTTGGTCATATAAAACCACCAGAAACGCCAAAGAAAGATTTGGTCATCAATCTTGACATGGCGCAACCGGAACCTCCTGAGCAGGAGAAGAAACAGCAAGAGAAAATGGTCTCTGATGATAAAGAAAATGCTGCGGGCGGTAAGTCGGGTAGTGTATTACCGGATTTATCGGGAAAACCGACACCGGGCTTGCAAAATCTTAACCCTTATCTAGGTGGCAATGAAGCCGCTAGTATCAATCTACATGGGAATACAGATAATCCTGTAGGTGTTCCCGGCGATGGTGATACAACAGGTCCGGGTGGTGGACCTATTGGTAATGGTGGTAAAGCAAATGACGGCCCTGGTACACAGGAAGGCAATCCTGGGACTAGTGATAAGGAAGGTTCAGGGTACTTTGATGTTTCGGGGTATCGTGCTAGTTTAGATGCTAATAAAGTCATGCCAGCACAAGCTGTACGAAGAGGTATTACAGGGACAGTCACTATTAGGGTTTATTTTGATGGCGAAGGTAATTATATAAGGGCTGAAATTGAGGGGAGTAGCGGCTCTAGCCTTCTTGATAATGATGCATTGGCACTGGCGGCTAGGTCAGGTGGGGCTACAAATACGACCGGAGAACCTAAATCAGATGTTTTTTATATAAGATATGAATTTGAATAATGATTATATTTGGAATGAGCCTAAATTGAATTAAATGGATTACAGTTTATGTAGGGGATATGAGAAGGTTCATATCCCCTACAACCAAATTCCTACTGTAGTTCGGAGGCTACAAATTAACAGAATTAACATAGTTTTAATAAAACATATAGGATGATAAATGAAATGAATAAACGTGTATATGTGGCCACAATGATGGCATTACTTAGTATGAGTGTAAATGGTTATGCGGTAGATATGACAACTAATCAGAATCAAGAGTCGTCCAATGTAATTAATGTAACCGCCAATCGCACAGCCCTTCTAGATTTGGACACACCTGTAGCGATGAATGTAATTACACCTGAGGAGTTAAAAAATACTGGTGCTACCACTGCTTTTGATGCGGTGGCGACCGTACCAGGGGTAACAATAAATTCTTATGGTGCTGGCGGTGCCGATTTTGGTGGCATGGATAGCCGTACGAATATTCGTGGTCTCGATCGCGGTGCACTTGTTCTTGTAAACGGTGTACCTATGAACTTAAATGGTAAGAGCGGAATTGGCTCTATACCTACCAGTGCCATTGAGCGGATTGAAGTTGTAAAGGGGGCGTCCTCTACCTTATATGGCGCAGAAGCTTTAGGTGGCGTTATAAATATTATTACAAAAACGCCGTCAAAAGAGGGCGGTTCTGCTAAGGTAGCTGTAGGTAATCGAGGCTCCAAGAGATTTGATATTTCTTATGGTACTAATCGATTCCTCGTTGGTATCGATAGAAAATACTGGGGGACTCAAGATCCATCTACACCGGTGCGGTATGACTATACAGGCCGCAAGGGTTATGATTACTACACTACGCGCAATAAAGGTAACTCCTTAGGTGTGTTCATGAGCGGTAAGCTTTCAGATAAGATAACCTTAAATTATACTCGCGCTGAAAGCCGTTCCTCCTTTGGTTTGATTAGTACAGAAATAAATCCTGTGAGACAGGCTCGTCATTCTACGACATATCATTACAAGGATGACCGTAATAATGCATCTTTGATTTATAAGGATGATAATACGACGGGAACATTGTTTTATAATGACCGTACTATGCGTGGTGAAAGCCGTGTTCATAGTGCTAAACAGTTCAAGCCGACCGAAACCAGTTATGTAGCTCGTCAATATGGTATAGATATACAACATGAATGGGACTTTAGAGGCGGTAAGGATTATTTGATTGCCGGTGTTACAGGTAAGCAAGAAACCTATCGTGCCACACAGGCCCCTGTGTATACACGGCCTCATCGTAATACCTATGCGGTGTACAGTAGCTATTCTCGTGAAATCAATCCCAAATGGACTGCCATTTTGGGCTTGCGTTATACAGCCATTAGTGATCCTATTAAGGACCAACATGTGTTAACGCCTCAGTTCCAATTGTTGCACACTATCAATAAAGCTTCCTCCATGTACTTAAATATAGGGAAAGCTTACACGATGCCTAGCTTGAGTGATTCATTCCGTAGCGTGAACCGCCAATACACAGCAGTAAGTGGTAAAAATCTTAAGCCTGAAGAGGGTTGGAACTATGAATTAGGTTATAAACGTCTTAATAAGAAGGATAGCTGGAAGGTGGACGTGTTCTATATGGACTTCAAGAACTTCTTCCAATGGCAACCTGATGTAAATGGTCGCCCAACCGTTCGCGTAAACGGTGGTAAATTCCACAATGTTGGGATTGAAGCTGAGTATAGTAGACATTTGTCAGATCGACTCAAAATGAGTGTAAGTGGTTCTTATTCTAATCCAAAACAAAAGGAAATGAATGAAACCTATTGGAAACAAGCGGCTCCTAAGTTACAGTTTACAACCGGCATTCGTTATAAAAGCCCAACCTGGGAAGCTGGTACATCCTTTAGCTTTGTTACCAAACGTTTGCGCAATCGTGATGGTAGCTTAAATCCTAACATTGCTCTTTGGAATGCTTACGTTGGGTATCACTTTAACAAAGATG
The DNA here is from genome assembly GCF_018376515.1 of Veillonella sp. oral taxon 158. Lineage (NCBI taxonomy): Bacteria > Bacillati > Bacillota > Negativicutes > Veillonellales > Veillonellaceae > Veillonella > Veillonella sp. oral taxon 158. The sequence goes on from NZ_JAHABE010000006.1 coordinate 10,432, forward strand.
CTACATTACGCCTCGATGCACGCAATCTTTTGAATCGTCATAATGTGGTATCCAATGGAGATTATGAATACTGGGATGCACCATTTAATTATGAATTGAGCTATACGCATAAATTTTAACATCTAGTTTTTATACATTGCCCTATAAATGCAGTAGTGGTAGGGGGTATGGGTTTTGTGTGGCCTTCATAAATGTGTAATAATACAAATATGTAGTTTATGTAAATTCTGTGAAAGTATATGTGTGTTATGAGGTGTTTGTTATGAAACAACAGATTAAGCGACGTACTTCTATACTTATTGGTTTGGCATTGATGGGGGTGTCTGTGAATGGATATGCAGCAGATGTAACTACTGCTACAGATGTGCCTACTACAGCATTGTCTACTGAAACGAGTGGAGCTTCTGAAATCCATACTATTAATGTAACAGCTAATCGCATGGCGCTATTAGATTTAGATACGCCGGCAGCGATGGATGTTATTACGGACAAAGATATCATGAATAGCGGTGCTAAAAATGCCTTTGATGCGGTGAACATGGTGCCTGGTATTACATCTTTCTCCTATGGTGCATCTGGTCTTGAATATGGGGCTATGGATAGCCGTGTGAATATCCGTGGCCTTGAACGGGGATCCTTGATTCTCATGAATGGGGTACCGATGAACCTCAATGGCAAGGGCGGCCTTAGTTCTATTCCGACTAGCTCTATTGAACGCATTGAAGTATTAAAAGGTGCAGCCTCTGCTTTATATGGCGCTGATGCTATGAGTGGTGTTATCAATGTAATTACTAAGACTCCAAGTAAAGAAGGGGGCTCTGCTACGGTAGGTTTTGGTAATATGGGGCGCCAAACTTATAAAATTAACTATGGCACGCCTCGCTTCTTAATTGGTGTGGAACGTAACTTCTTTGGTGCTCAAGATCCAGAAACCCCTATTCGCTCCGATATCGGTGCTTATGCTAGAGGCTATGAATATTATACAGCTCGTAACAAAGGGAATTCCTTAGGTGTATTTATGAGCGGTAAATTAAATGATAAGTTGACTTTGAACTTTAGCCGTTTTGAAGGTAATTCTTCTTTTGGACAGTTGAGTACAGAAACGAATCCTATTAAGCAAAAGCTTCACTCTACAACATATGCTTATAAAGATACTAAAAATAATGCGTCTTTAGTTTATAAAGATGGCAATACTACAGGTACAATCTTCTACAATGATAGAGATTTGTATGGTAAAAGTCGCATACATAGCAAAAAGATATATACGTTGAGTGATAACAACTATATTGCTCGACAATATGGTTTCGATGTGCAACATGAATGGGACTTCCGCGGTGGCAAGGACTATTTCATTGCAGGTGTACTTGGTAAACGCGAAACATATCGCACTACATCTGGTCCATACTATGGAAATCCACATCGCAATAGTTATGCCATTTATGGTACATACTCCTATCAAATCAATCCTAAATGGACTAGTATTTTAGGCTTGCGTTATTCGGATATTAAAGACCCTGTGAAAAATCAACGCGTATTAATTCCTCAGTTCCAATTAGAACATCGTATTAACAAGGAATCATCCATGTACATAAATGCTGGTAAAGCCTTTAGAATGCCGAACTTAAGCGATACTTTCAAGAAAATTAATAAAGGCTATGCCTCTGTTAGTGGACGTAATTTGAAACCTGAAGAAGGTTGGAATTACGAATTAGGCTATAAACACATTACTAACAAAGATAGCTGGAAAGTAGCGCTCTTCTATATGGACTTTAAAAACTTCTTCTCTTGGAAGCCAGATAGCAATGGTAAAAACACGATTCGCGTAAACGGTGGTCGCTATAAAAATGTTGGCGTCGAAGCTCAATATGGCCGCAAGTTAACAGATCGATTAAAAATGACTGTTGGTGCATCTTACTCTAATCCTAAACAACGAGAAATCGATAAGACTTACTGGAAACAAGCAAATCCAAAATTACAATTTACTGGAGGCATCCATTATACAAGTCCAAAATGGACAGCTGGTTCTAGCCTCAACTTTGTAACAAAACGGATGAAGAACCGCGATGGTGGAACAAATCCAAATCTCGTAGCTTGGAATGCGTATGTAGGCTATCAGTTCAATGAAAACGCATCCTTGCGGCTAGATGCACGTAACTTGTTAAACCGTCATAATGTTATTTCAAACGGCGACTGGGAATACTGGGATGAACCATTTAATTACCAACTCAGCTATACTCAAAAATTCTAGTACTTATATATGTTAATTAGAACTATACAAGGAGTATCATCATGAATAAGACTATCGGCTTTCTCATAACTTTGATGATACTCCTTTGCGTTTGTCTAGCTGGCTGTGGTCTAATTAAGTCTCCTAATGAGGGGGCTCAGACGCCTCATACGCGGTATGTGGAAAGCCATGATGGCGTTCAGGTAGGGGTGCCAGAGAATCCGAAGCGAATTTTAGCATTATCCTCTGCGTTTGATACGATTTTACTAGGTCTTATAGAGCCAGAGCGCTTGGTGGGTATCAATAAACTGTCTACCTATGAGGAGTATTCCTTAGAGGCTAAACGAGCAAAGTTGGTAAAGCCTGTTATGAGCTCGTATCCGCTAGAGAAAATCATAGCCTTGAAGCCTGACTTAGTTATCGCCCCCGATTATATATCGGCAGATGTTATTTCCGGCTTACGCCACATGGGGATAGCTACTGTCGTAGTATCGTCGGGCTCTACCGTAGAAGGGGTCATTAAGAATGTGACCGACGTAGCTCATATTATTGGAGAAGACGATAAGGGGCGCTTTTACAAGCAAAAAATTCGTCGAGAGCTAGACGAATTGAAGCGATTAGGCGAATCTATCCCGCCTGAGCAGCGCAAGACAGTTCTCTTTGTATCGTCTATGGATGGATACACGGGAACGGGCAGTCTCTTTGATGATATGTGTAAATACATGTATGTTTATAATGCACCGAATCGGATTGGCTTACCTCCGCGGATTCCCTTTGGGGAGGAACGGGTGCTAGCCATGAATCCAGACTATATTTTTATTCCTTCCTATAAGGGAATGGACAAGAATTTGGCGGATCGATATTTATTAAATCCAGCCTTTCAAAATTTGCCGGCTATACGTGAGAACCGTGTTAAGCCATTACCGGCAGCTTATTTATATACTATGAATCAGCATATTGGAGAAGCGATGCTCGCCATCATGCATACTGTATATCCTCAGTTAGAAAGGAATTCTCATGACTAAAGAGAAGCAACGAATCATGGCAATTATTCTGATTGGGGTATTGCTATGTATTGTGAGTCTACTGGCACTCCACGTAGGAACTATCATGATTCCTATCGGTGGCGGTGTACAAAGTATTTTAAATGGTATGGGCTTGCCTGTGAATTTTACGGAGCCTATTACAGCTGAACAAGAGGCAGTATTATGGTTTATCCGCATGCCTCGCCTCATTATAGGACTACTTGTAGGTGGTGCCTTGGCGCTAGCTGGCGCCGTTATGCAAGGCGTTTTCTCCAATCCACTGGCGGACCCAGGTATTATGGGCGTTTCCGCAGGGGCATCTCTCGGTGCAGTTATCGCCATCGCTCTTGGGGTAACTTCTCTCGGTATGTTTTACATGCCCGCCTTTGCCTTTGTAGGTGCCTTTGTGTCCGTAGGGATTACCATCCTATTAACATGGCGTAACAACAAGCTCGATACGACTACCTTACTATTAGCCGGTGTCGCCGTTAGTATGCTCCTTGGTGCTTTTACATCAGGCATTTTGACGATGATCAATGAATACCGCTTACGGGAATTTTTATTCTGGATGGTGGGGGGCCTCGACTTCCGTCGTTGGGACCATGTTCTATTGGCGGTAGGTCCTATCATGACGGGCAGTGTCATTTTGATGATGCTTGGTCGTCATCTCAACGTACTCGTCCTCGGTGATACAGAGGCTCGTGCCTTAGGTTTACCTGTTATGGTGTATCGCATGCTATTCCTGTTCTTATCCTCTGTAGTTACTGCTACTGCCGTATGTGTCAGCGGTTCCATTGGCTTTGTAGGCCTTGTAGTACCACATATTGTGCGTCTCTTGGTGGGACCTGATCATCGCCTATTATTGCCTATGGCAGCTGTGGGTGGGGCGCTTTTCCTCGTGTTCTGTGATACCTTAGGTCGCGTTATAGCACAACCAGTGGAGATTCGCGTAGGTATTATGACAGCGATCTTAGGGGCACCGTATTTCTTATATTTACTTCATCGCTTGCGTAGTAAAGGAGGAGCCTAATGAAACTAGATGTTCAATCTCTATCCGTTACGTTAGGGGAAAACGCTATTCTAAAGGATGCATCCTTTTCTATTGATAGTGGTGAGTTCGTTGGTATTATCGGACCTAATGGTTCTGGTAAAACGACATTACTAAAAACCTTGCGTGGTCTCTATCCTATCTCTGGGGGCCAAGTTTTGTGGGACGGTAAAAGTATCGCTTCTTTGAGCGACAAGGAAATCGCTCATCATGTAGCGTATATGCAACAGTCCGTCGATGTTTCCTTTGATTATGAAGCTATCGATATTGTGATGACAGCTCGTTATCCTTACTTAAAATGGTGGCAACAAGAAGGACCAGAAGATAAGGTCATTGTAGAAGAAGCCATGAAAGACGTAGGCGTATATCACTTGCGACATCGGTCCGTGCAAAACCTTAGTGGCGGCGAGCGACAACGGGTATTCTTGGCTAAGGCTTTGGCACAACAAACAGAGGTGCTATTGCTCGATGAACCAACGGCGGCGCTCGATTTAGTGTACGCCGATGATATTTTCCATGAAGGTCGTCGGTTATGCGACGAAGGGAAAACGATTTTAATCGTCGTTCATGACTTAGAGTTGGCGGCTAAATATTGTACTAAACTAATTTTAATTAGCGATGGTCATATCGTTGATGTCGGCACACCTCGTGAAGTGCTTACTGCAGGCAATCTACGAGCTGCCTTTCACTTGTCTGCAGCAGTCTACGACGATCCATATTTCAAACAACAACGTATCTTTGTGTTCCCTAAAGGAACTACGGATATTGAGGCGTATAAACAGACAAATGCTAGTGGTACAATGTCTATCGATCCACAACTGAAATAGATATGGGCTACCTCTGGATAGGTCCGCACATTTCCTGTTTATCTCTATATATTGCTATTCCTAGCGAGGTCAGGCTTATGTTATATCCATTTACTGCTATTGTTGGTCAAGATGAAATGAAGTTGGCCCTTTTGCTCAATGCTATCAATCCGTCTATCGGGGGTGTGTTGATTGAAGGGGAAAAGGGCACAGCAAAGTCTACCGCGGTACGTGCACTGGCGAGCCTTTTACATCCTATGGAAGGAAGTGCTTCGGCCATGACCGTCGTAGAGCTACCAATCAACGCTACTGAAGACCGCGTTGTAGGCTCTATTAACTTAGAAAAGGCCTTACAAGAGGGTGTGAAAGCCTTTGAACCAGGCATTTTACAAGCGGCACATCAAAATATTCTTTATGTAGATGAGGTCAATCTCTTGGATGACCATATTGTAGATATCTTACTAGATGTAGCGGCTATGGGGGTGAACACCGTAGAGCGCGAAGGGGTAAGCCATTCCCATCCATCTCGTTTTATACTTGTAGGGACTATGAACCCTGAAGAAGGTGATCTAAGACCACAGCTATTAGACCGTTTTGGTCTATCTGTTATGGTTTGTGGTGAGCAAGACCCAGCACAGCGTATGGCTGTTATCAAGCGACGTCTAACCTTTGGAGACAATCCCGCAGAATTCGTGGATACCTATAAGGAATCGGAACGAGCTTTGCATGAGCGCTTGTTAGAGTCTCGTAAGCTATTACCAACTATTATCCCCTCTGATGAGATTCTCCTCAAGATAGCAAGCATTAGCATTGGGGTTGGAGTTGATGGGCATCGTCCAGATATTACGATGATGCATACGGCTCGTGCTCACGCTGCCTTTCACGGTCGCTCACACATCATAGATGACGATATTAAGGTGGCTGCAAGATTGACGTTAAAACATCGTATGCGAAGATTACCTTTTGAGGAGCAAGGTCACGATGTAGACCGCATCGATACAGTAGTATCTGCGGTGCTCGAGGGATAGCTATGGATACATCTGTACAAGAGGCCCTCAAAATAGGCCTCGTAAATGACCAGATTCATAGCATTGTTATTTCTGGTGGTACTGGTGTTGGTAAAAGCTTTATCGTTCGTCAGTGCCTCGAGAAATGGCATATTCCGTATCGGCTTATTCCTGTTTATATAGATAACACGCAACTACAAGAGACTATCGACTTTGAAGCGTCTCTGCAGCAAGGTCAGATGGTGATGAACGCAGGTTTATTAGATGATCCGCACACGCGATGTTGGCTCCTAGATGATGGTCAAGTTCTATCCCCAGAAGTGCGTCATGCCTTGTTAGTGGAGGCAAAACGACGTCATATCTTGTTAATCATGACGATAAACCATGAGGATAGAACCTTAACTGACGCGGAATGGGAACTCGTAGACGCACATGTATCTATGAATTCACCGTCATTAGAAACTCGCATCGATGTATTACAACGCGTTCGCGATGAAATCTCTTATGAAAATGATGCGAATATAGGGGCTTTTATAGAAAACAAGAGTATTCAAACGATTTCTGTACCAGAGCCGATGATATCCTTAGCTATTGCCTATGCACTTAAAGCGCATACCGTAGGTCATGGTGCAGAGTATGTATTGTTACAAGTTATGAAGTCCTTAGCTCTTCTAGAAGGCTGTTCCTATTGTAAGCCTCGTCATGCAGAATTAGCGGCGCTATATGTACTGCCACATCGTATGAAAAAGGCTGAAATACCAGAATCACAGCCATCACCAGGTGAAAATTCCAGTAGCACCAGTGAGCAAGATAGCAGTCAAAGTAATGACACCTCTGACTCAATGGATTCCGATGTATCAAATGACTGTGAACAGGATGATAGTAATCGAGATGAGCTACATCCTAATGAAGCAAATCCTAACGAATCAAATGCTAATGATGCAGATGATACTGATATAGATTCTGCTGAAGGTGATGATGCTGATTCAAGTGAAACTAATGGTAGTAGCAATTCCTCAGAGTCTAAAGAACGACTAAGAGATAATGCTACTAATGATATGGGCGATATATGTGACAAGCTATCTTCTTTATGCTTGCCCGATACTGTTGCCCGTATAGCTAACCAATTATTCCAATGGAAACTAGAATCTTCTAAAACAGTAGACCGTCAGTATCGCAAAGGCTCAGGTCGTCGCCTTATGACTAAGACAAAGGATACGAGAGGGCGCATGATTCGAGCTTACCAAGATGAACAGGCTCTAGAGGACTTGGCGCTAGTAGACACGTTGCGAGCGGCGGCGCCGTATCAGCGATTGCGGGCTGCTATTAAAGGGGAACAAGAAAAACCATCTATTCAGTCCCAACAATTAGAGAAGCAAGGCAGCAAGGGATTATCTATAGTGGTAAAGCCTCAAGATTATCGCCGAAAAGCCCGTGAAAAGCGCATTGGCGCGTATCAACTATTCGTGGTTGATGCAAGCGGTTCTATGGCGGCGCGTCATCGCATGGAGGCTACAAAGGCGGCTATCTTGAGCCTTTTACGAGATTCTTATGTTCATCGTGATTCGGTAGGGCTCATTGCATTCCGCAAGGAGTCAGCCGAGGTTTTATTGCCCTTCACGCGCAGTGTAGAGCGAGCAGAGCGACTGTTAGCCTCTATGCCTACAGGCGGTAAAACGCCATTAGCTCACGGTTTACGAATGGCCTACACCATGTGCGATAGATTGTTGCGTGCCCATCGGGCGGAACGAATTCAGATTATATGTATCACCGATGGTCGAGCTACGTCGGGTGATTCTGAGGACCCTGTAGCGGAGTCCAAGCAATGGGCTCGTATCCTTGGTACTTTGCCTGTAGATTGTATCGTTATCGACACGGAAACGGGTTTTATCAAACTAGGCCTGGCTAAAGAATTGTGTAAATTGATGAATGGCAGTTATTATGCTATGGATACTATTTCGGCAGATCGTATTTTGCGCGTATCGCGGAGGTAAATCATGAGTCGGCTCATGTATATTTCTAACTTAGGAAAACAAATCCAATATATAGAAAAGGCTGTTGCCACTTACCCTGAATTGATACAGGGCGAGGTGGATATTTGCAATATGAAAAAACAGCCTCTATGGGATGCTACTTTTGAAAGTCGCCTGCGTGCTGCCGATGTAGTACTCGTAACCAACATGGGGGTGGGCTTAGACTCGCCGTTTTTGGAACGTCTGGAACGATGGTTGTATGCACATCATCCAAAATACTGGATTGACGTAGTAGAGCCTAAGAAAACAGACATTCTCTATCGCAATATAGATATAGACCAGCGGACTCTTCTTGAAAGCTATCGCCGCACTAGTGGTGTCATGAACTATGTGCGCCTTATTAACGGAGCTTTCAGTACGAAACCGACCTCTGAATGGGAGGAACCTGACCACATTCCGTGGCAAGCCATCATGGGACGCGATGGAAATATCTACGAGAGCTATGATGAGTTCATGGATGCCGAAGGCAATCGGGATTGGCCATCCATAGCGGTGTATTTCTACCGCGACGAATGGATTATGGGGGATATTTATTATCAGCAGGCCTTGTTTGAAGAGATTTACAAACATCAGTACAATCCGATTATTTTTTATGGGCAATATGGCTCCAATCCTCGGGTGGGCATTCCGAATATGAAACTGTCCATGAATTACCTGTTTGGTAAGGATGTATTCCCTTTTGATGTGCTCATCAATACTTGTAAATTCTCCTTCCAGTCCTTAGGGGCTCAAACGTTGGAGGAGTTAAAATTACAGGACGTACCTATCGTTCAAGGGTATACCATATACATGGATGAGAAATCTTGGGCTCAGGACCCGCAAGGAGTTACGCCGTTAGATGTGAATTTATCCATATCACAGCCTGAGTTAGATGGTGTTATTCAAGGCGGTGTAGTGGCTTGTCAAACCTATGATGAGCGTGGTCACTATGTGTATTTGCCGGTGAAAGAGCGCATTGCTGCCGTTGTACAGCGAGCCATTAAATGGTCTAAGTTGCGCCATATTCCTGTATCAGAGCGAAAGATAGCCATTGTTTTACATAACTATCCGCCTAAGAACTCCAACATTGGTTCTGCCGCAGGCCTTGATACACCTGAATCGGTGCTACGTTTATTAGCGCAGATGAAGGAAGAAGGCTACCTTGTCGATACGGTGCCAGACACCAGTGCAGACTTGATGGATATGGTAACGTCCCACATGACCAATGACCGATCCATGCTTACCGATGAGTTGCTAGCCTCTGCAGAAGGTCGCTTGAGCAGTGATGACTACAAAGCGTACTTTGCTACGCTGCCAGCAGACACGCAAGCTACAATGGTTAAAGCTTGGGGGGAGGCTCCTGGTGATGTATTTGTGTACGATGATGAAGTCATCATACCGGGTTTCTCCAATGGCAATCTGTGGATTACGGTACAACCGCCGCGAGGCTTTGGGGAGAATGTATCTACCATCTATCACGATCCATGTTTGCCACCACCGCATCAATACTTGGCGTTCTACCACTGGGTTCGGACCGTCTTTGAAGCGGATGCAGTCATTCATGTAGGGACTCATGGCTCCTTAGAATGGCTCCCAGGTAAGGGAGCAGGACTCAGTGCTAGTTGCTATCCTGAAATTGGGATTTCCTCATTACCTAATATTTATCCTTATTGGACGACTATTATTGGTGAGGGTATACAGGCTAAACGGCGTAGCTCCGCTTGCTTAGTAGGGCACCTGTCGCCACCGATGACGACGGCTGGGCTCTACGATGAGTTTGAAGAACTAGAAGCCTTACTCGATGAGCATAGCCACTTTGAACAGGAGCATCCTGAAAGTGTGTCTGAAATTGGAGAGGTCATTCGAGAAAAAGCCTTAGCCTGCCATCTTATCGATGAAGAACAAGGACCTACGATGGAGCTAGATGCTGTTATTACGGAAGTCCACGAAAAACTGACTGATTTGAAACATATGCAGATGCGCAACGGCTTACATATTTTGGGGCAAGGACCTGAGGGGACAGATTTAGAAGAATTTATTACTGCCATCATACGAACCCCTCAAGGAGATATTGCATCGGCCTTAGAAACATTAGCTGCGGAGATGGGCTATGATTGGACACATTTAGAGCAGCACAGTGGTGAACTCTCTGATGAGGGCACTCGTAATAGCGTAATCATTGACCGTATTTGGAATGAATTACGTACCTTTGTATCTAATGTCATGCATAACCCAGATTATGAGATCGTTCCTAGTCTGGAGCCTTTGGCTGAGGCCATCCTTCGTGATTACATTCCTAAATTAGGTGAAACCAAGAATGAGCTCATTTCCATATCTAAAGCCTTACAAGGGACTTACGTTGAGCCAGGCCCTGGGGGTGCGCCATCCAGTGGTCAAGTAGATGTACTTCCCACAGGACGTAACTTCTATGGCTTAGATGAGCGTGCCTTACCGACGAAGATAGCGTACCAACTAGGTATAGCCTTGGCAGACCAAGTCATTGCCGATTATATTTTAAATGAACAGCGCTATCCGGAGACGGTTGGCATTATCCTCTGGGCTAGTAGCAATTCTAGAAGTCACGGTCAGTGTTTAGGTGAGTTCCTCTATTTGCTAGGGGTTCGCCCTAAGTGGCAATCCAATGGCCGCATTTCTGGGTTAGAGGTTATCCCGTTAGAGGAATTACAACGACCTCGTATTGATGTGATGGGCCGTATCAGTGGCCTTATTCGGGATATGATGCCCACTGCTATCAGCTGGCTCGACAAGGCGGTTGAACTAGTGGCAGACCTAGATGAATCATTGGAAGATAACTATGTGAAAAAGCATATTCACGACGATGTAGACTGGCTCGTGGAACAAGGTGAAGATCCTTTATTAGCCACTAAGAAGGCACGCCTTCGCATCTTCGGTGACCCGCCACAAGCCTATGGCACTGGGGTAGGAGCCTTGATAGAAGGTAAAAACTGGGAGTCCTTAAGCGATATTGCGCACGTATATAGCAAGTGGAGTAGCTTTCACCTGCACAAGGATGTGCCACAAGATATGCGATTATTCCAACGTCGCCTCACGACTATGGATGTGACCATCAAGAATGAAGATAATCGGGAGACTCATATTTTGAGTGCTGACGATTATTACAGCTATCATGGTGGGCTCATTGCGGCGGTGCGAAATGCAAAAGGCAGCGCCCCTCGCGCGTATGTGGGGGATAGTACAGATCGTAGTCGCGTCGTGATGCGGTCCTTGTCGGATGAGTTTCGCCGCGTTGTGCAAGGGGAAACGCAGAACCCAAAATTCATTCAAGCCATGATGAAACATGGATACAAAGGAGCATCGGACATGTCTAATGTAGTGTCTCATAGTTTTGGCTGGGATGTTACCAGTGATGTGGTGCCTGACTGGGTTTATAAGGGGTATGCTAACAAATATGCCTTAGACAAAGTAGTGCAAGACTGGATGCGCGACGTAAACCCTTGGGCATTACAGCGCATTGCAGAAATCTTGTTGGAAGCCGCTCAACGTGGCTATTGGGATGCAGATCAAGAGATATTACAAGATTTGCAGTCTTTATATATTTCCATAGAAGGAGTTATAGAAGGGCGTTAGTATGAAACAAAGAATATCGATTATATGCACCATAGTCATGATGGTACTGCTGGTGGTCGGCTGTGGACCTACACAAACGGGGACGACTGGCGCTACACATCAGGTGACAGATGGTACCGGCGTAGCCGTTACGGTGCCTAGCGAGCCTAAGCGCATCGTTCCTATCGCGGCGAGTACAGAGGATATCGTCTTATCCTTAGTTGATCCGAGCCGAGTGGCTGCTGTGGGCACTGTGGTAAACAATGTGCCTGAGGCGTCAGCTAAGGTAGAGAAGCATGTGAAAGCAACTGCTGAGTCCATGCTCTCTGTACAGCCTGATTTAGTATTAGTTCCAAACTGGATGTCCCCAGATGCCATTGGGGAAATGCGGAATATGCAAATACCAGTGTATGTGTATAAGACGCCGACTACGGTAGAAGAAGCAAAAGCAGTTATTCATGAAATTGCTGGTCTTTTACATGCCTCTGATGAAAAGATGATTGCTAGCATGGATGCAGATTTGAAAACTGTAGAAGACATAGCAAATAAGCATAGCGGGGAGCGTCCTTTGGTGGCGTTTTACACGCAATTTGGTCTTACAGGTGGCAAAGGGTCAACCTTTGATGACATGACGAAATATCTGAAGGTACACAATGCGGCCGCTCAATTAGGCTTAGGGCCTTTTGATAACGGGACGCGAGAGGATTTAATCAAAGCCAATCCAGATATTATTATCATTCCGTCTGTGAACTATACTTCTGATGGCACTACGCCAGCAGCGGCAGAACAGCTTTATTCTGATCCTGCGTTGCAAGGTGTTAAGGCCATCGCTAATCGTCGTGTGTTCCTCGTAGATTCCTCGCAGGTTATGAGTTATTCTCAATTTATGACTCGTGCAATGGTTTCTATGGCACAAAATATATATAGCAAGTGATTTAGTGTGTGTGGAGGTTTTTATGAAAGTATCAAGAATGAAACGATTATCTCTGTATGTAGGGTTAGCCCTAGTATTTGGTAGCTCTTTGAGCGTATCTAATGCATTAGCTGCTAACGTAGGTGACGCTAAAGAAGCGCATACCATTGTTGTTACCGCAACTCGTAGTGAACAACAGCTTTCAGAAGTGCCAGCTAGTGTAGGCGTAGTAACAGGTGACGATATTCGTGAGCGCCATGCTACGAATATGAACGAAGCCTTGAACATCGTACCAGGCGTAGACATTAATACGTACGGTGGTGGCGTAGGTTACACGAACTCCAATGCATTCCGCATCAATGGGTCTGACCAAGTATTGTACTTGGTAGACGGCATCAATATGGGCGCAGCTGGTATAAACCCGCCGATGACTATTTTGAAAGATATGTCTAGCATCGATCGCGTTGAAGTACAACGTGGTGCAGGTTCTACCTTGTATGGTTCCGGTGCCATCGGTGGTGTAGTTAACGTAATCACTGCAAAACCTGAGCAAGGTGTACAAACTAAACTCCGCGTTATGGGCGGTAGCAACGACTTAGAGCAATACGCTATTACTAACGAAGGTAGCAAAAACGATTGGTACTGGCGTGTAGGCGTACAAAAAGATATCATCGGCTCCTATAAAGATGGTCATGGCGTGCGCATTCCTCAACACGGTAACAGCCATACTGCATCCTTCATGGTAGGCAATAAAATCAATGAGAAGAACGATGTGAAAGTATCTTACGATACATACCGTGGCGATGTAATGTACTCTGACCATTTAGGTGCTCTCAATCATATTCGTTATGGTAATGAAGCAAATGACTCCTTGCGTGCGATTTGGAATAATAAAATTAGCAACCGCTGGAGCCATCAATTATACTTGATGAATAATCACTACAAAACAACGTACGATGGGTACTTAACAGATGTGAAAACTCGTGGTATCGGCGATCAAGTAACATATAAAGCTAAAGATCATACTGTAGTAGGTGGTTTTGATTGGCGTCAAGATAAAGTGGTTAACATGGGTGGCGTGAAACTGACAAATGCATCCTACTTCATCCAAGATGAATGGAAATTTGCTCCTAAGTGGACTGTAACACCTGGTATCCGCGTTGACCATCATTCCTCCTTCGGTACGCATACATCTCCATCCATCAGCCTAGGCTATGATGTAAATGCAAAAACAAATGTATATGCTGCATATAAAGAGTACTTCTTGGCACCTACACCATACCAATTATTTGATGGTTTCAATGGCAACCGCAATTTGAAACCGGAAACAGGTCATGAATTTGATTTAGGTGTACACCACAAATTCGGTAAAACATGGAATAGTAATCTTAGCTTCTTCAGCCGTAGTACGAAAGATAAAATCGGTTGGGTTATGACAAACCCTGCAGCTTTCACAGGTCAATATCGCAATTTCGATACTGAAAAAGCTCATGGCATCAATGCAGATGTGCGTAAACAATTGACTAAGCACTTGTCCGCACGTCTTGGCTATACTTATACTCATATCGATGCAACACCAACTCGCAAAGCAAACCGTGATGGATATGTACCAAAACATGCTGTTAACGCAGGTCTTGATTACAACGATGCTAAATGGGATGCTCATTTGGATATTCGCGGTATCATCAACCGTCCTGGTACAGCGGATAATGTATTCCCGCGCAAAACTTACTGGTTAGCTGACATCAGCGCAAACTACCGAGTACGCGAAAACGTAACTGTATTTGGTCGTATCAACAATATCTTTGATACTTACTATGCAGAACAATCTAGCGTTCGTTGGGGCAACCCTGGTGACTGGTGGCCAGGTCAAGGTCGCAACTATCGTCTCGGCGTAGAAGTGACAATTTAAAACATAGAGCGTTATAATCGCTGTATACATGAAAGAGAAAGAGCCTTTAATTAGGCTCTTTCATTTTTACATTAATTTATCGTGGTATAGTAATACAGCACTATGAGAGTTATTTTCAATAGCCAATAAATTAGGCATATGTACATAAGTATGTGTTATAAAACTATAGATTTTCTATAGTAAAAGCTCTATAATATTATGTATCTATATATATCTATGTAATTGTTTTTAATTTTGCTTTGTGATGTATCAGGTATTTACTTGTATAGTAGGTGTTTTGTTACTTTCACAGTTATCAAAACCTCCTTGTTGAGGAGGTTTATTTTTAGAGGAGTTGGATCGAAATGAAACAACCAGAATTGTCGCCGTATATGATGGCTCGCAAGCCGTCTGGCATTCGCTTAGGACAAATTAAATTCTTGGAACGTAAGAACCCGCCTATCTTGGTGAATGGTTCTATTGGTAATGTAATGCGTCCTATGCATCCCGCCATGCAGCGTAGGTTGTTCAATTTGGGCGGTGTGAATAGCCCGTTCCATAATGGCATCGTGCCATACGTACCAACTACGGGTACTGATGAATGTCGCGAAGCATTTCTTCACATTTTACGCAGTCAAGGTTTTGATACAACTGGTCTTAATGTACTTGTAACAGATGGTGCATCCATGGCGATGGAAATCATCATGCTTGGCGTATGTGGTGGTGCAGGCGAAGAGGAACGTCCTCTTTTGATGTTCAACCCATCTTATACAAACTATGATGCGGTTGGTCTTCGCATTGGCCGTAAAACAGTTACTGTTGAGCGTGAGCTTAACGAAGATGGGGAATTTGAATTACCATCCGTTGAAACTGTAGAGCAACGCATTATCGATACAAAACCGGGTGCATTGCTCATCATTCCTTACGATAACCCAACAGGTCAATTATTCAGTAAGGAAACATTGATTGAATATACTAAACTATGTGTTAAACATAATTTGTGGATCATCTCTGACGAAGCATACCGTGAATTGGCTTATGAAAAAGGGAAAGAAACATCTAGTATTTGGGCTTTAACCGATAAAGATGTGCCTGGTATCGAAGGCCGCCGTATCAGTCTTGAAACGGCTAGTAAGGTTTGGAATGCTTGTGGTCTCCGCATTGGTGCCATCATTACAGACAATAAATTGTGCTACGAAAAATCTGTTGCTGAATATACGGCAAACCTTAGTGCTAACACATTGGGTCAATATATCTTTGGCGCGTTGAAGCACGAGTCCTACGCACAATTACATAACTGGTATGAGCAACAACGCGATTACTACCGTCAAATGATCTTTGAACTTCACCAAGGTTTCAAAGAGGTAGAGCCGGACTTTATCGTATCTCGTCCTGAAGCGTCTATCTACTTTGTTATCGACGTACGCAAGGTGGCTAAACCTGGCTTTGATGGTGTAGAGTTTGCCTCTTGGTGTGCCGAACACGGCGCAGTCAGCCTCGATGATGGCCAAGAATACACACTTCTTATGGCACCGCTCAATGGTTTCTACAGCGGTAAAAAAGGTGATGATAACCCAGGTAAGACACAATTGCGCGTATCCTTCTGTGAAAATCCAGACTTATTACGCTTGGCGCCTGAATTGTTATCTAAACTATTCAGAGCTTACGAAGCACAACGCTAACAATCAGAAATATAACCATAATATAAAGAGCCCTCCAGTTGGAGGGCTTTATTACTTGAATTGTTAATTAATATAATACTATTAGTAAATTCAATAAAATAATGATAGAATTATGATATAAGGAGGTGTATATATTGATTAATATTAGACCTGTATCAGACTTGCGTAATAAATTTCCGGAAGTTGAAGAAACCGTTATTACCACAAATTCTCCTGTATTTTTAACTAAGAATGGATATGGAACTATGGTGTTAATGAGTATTGAACAATATTCAGCATTAACAGATCCTATTGAGTACGCCTTGGATGAAGCTGATTCTGCAGCAAAAGAAAGCAAAATTCGATACTCTGGTGCCGATGTATTTCGTCGCATAAGGGAGCGGGTTAAAATAAAAAAGAAGCTATAAGACTAGATGTTATAGCTTCTTTTTGTTTTATCCCTAGGTAGGATACGTAGGGAAGGAGAATTATTTTTCTTCTTCATGATGTGGTCCCTTAGTACGCATTTCGGCTGCGAGCTGCTCGCTAGGCATAGAGCTTTCCTCTGTTGTTGGATACGAAGTGTCTTCTAAGATAACCGTTTCTAACAGTTTGTCAACCTGATCAGACTGAATCGATACTTCTTTGCTGTACCATTCGCCAAAATCGCGAATTACCTCTTCATTACGACGGAAGTAGGTATATTGGTCGATTTTACGAGATTCTACAAGTTCCGCATTTTCTAAGATGCTCATAAATGTAGAAATAGACGATTGAGATACACCGCAGCGTTTTTGGATACTCTTAACGCTTACACTGTTAGGAAAATCGATAAGAGTTTTAGTGTGTACTTGTACACCAAATTCTTTCTCTGGGTGTTTTAGCCACAATATAATATCTAACCGATGCGGATTTGATAATGCTTTCAAGATTCTTAACGGGTCCATAGGGCCTCCTCTTAATTAAAAAATAACGAGTTCCTAACCTTGACCGTGGACTTGCATTATGCGGTCGTATTATACGCGTCTTGCTCCGTATAGGGTTTTTCCTACTTTTATCATACGCTACTTTCACTGTGAAAGCTAGAAAAAACTTATAAATTTCACGAATTGATGAATTTTATTGCACTTAATTAAAAATCTTAGTGTGAAATAGTATGAGCTTATAATGATTATATATACATCCTATAGAGTGTTATATAGCATAATTTCGTAAAATATAGAATATATTTATTTTTTTGCCGATTTTTTTAAAGGTGTTTTACCTCTTCGTAGAGAATATATATATACTGTATGAACTTATGTAAGTTAAGCTTTCATTTAAAGGAGCTGAGTATATGGCAATTGATCGTAATGAAACATTTGATGTCATCGTCGTTGGTGCAGGTCCAGCGGGCTCTGCGGCGGCATTGCGCCTCGCAGAACAACGGGCGAAAGTACTACTCATCGAACGTGGCACCGCACCAGGCGCTAAAAATATGATGGGTGGACGTATCTACACACATTCTTTAGAACGTCTTGTACCGGACTTTAGAGAACGTGCACCATTGGAACGTAAAGTGACAAAAGAACGTATTTCTATTGGCACTGGCAATGAAATGACTACTATTGAGTATAGTAATCAAGATGGGAAACCTAATGAGGAATCCTACGTAGTATTGCGCGCTAAATTTGATAAATGGCTCGCAGGTGAGGCAGAGAAAAAAGGTGCTCTCCTAGTATCTAACGTACAAGTTACAGACCTCATCACTGAAGGTGAAGGCAAGAACCGCCGCGTCGTAGGCGTTCGCTGCCACGATGATGAAGTTTATGCTAAACTCGTTATCATCGCTGAAGGTTCCAATACATTGTTATTGGAAAAATCTGGTTTAACAGGTCCTACAGATCCAAGCACAATGGCTGTAGGCGTTAAAGAAGTATATAAACTTAAGAAAGATGATCTTGAAAATCGCCTCATGCTATCTGGTGATGAAGGTATGGCATGGCTCACTTTAGGCGATATGACTGACGGCTTATTGGGCGGTGGCTTTATTTACACTAATAAAGAAAGCCTTTCCGTAGGTATGGTTGTAGGTCTTGAAGATATCGGTAAAGCTAATAAGTCTGTAGACGAAATGCTTTCAGCTTTCACAAGTCATCCAAGAATTGCACCATTGTTGAAAAATGGTCAATTGAAAGAGCATAGTGCGCATCTAGTACCTGAAGGTGGTTATAAAGCAATGCCACAATTGGGCGGCAATGGTTATCTTATCGTTGGCGATGCAGCGCGTATGTGTATGAACCTTGGTTACACGATTCGTGGGATGGATCTCGCTATTGAATCCGGCATGTGTGCAGCTGATGCAGTTAACATAGCATTGCGCGACGAAAATATGGAACGCGTTGCTAGTCTATATGAACGTCAAATCAAAAATTCTTGGTTGCATAAAGACTTGAAATTGTATAAAAACATGCCTGACTTCCTTGCATCCAATCCTCGTATATTCAAGGAATATCCAGCTCTCGTGAATAATGTGATGCGCGATGTATTCACTGTAAACGGTGATGGTGCTGTTCCGATGTTGAAAAAATTAATGGGTCGCGTTCGTGACGTTGGCCTTGTAACCTTGATTCGTGATGCAATGAAAGGGGTGCGTTCCCTATGAAATTAGAAGAGCGCTTGGGCGCCAATAAATATTATGTAGATGAAACGTCTCCTCATATCCTTGTGGATGGCGCTGGCTTCAGCCACGAAGAGAAAATGAAACTCGTAAACGGCTGCCCTGCTGGTCTATATACATTACAAGAAAATGGCGATTTAGCCTTTGACTTCGCTGGTTGTTTAGAGTGCGGTACTTGCCGTGTTCTCTGTGGCGAAACTATCGTAAAAACTTGGAAATATCCGCGTAACGCTAAGGGCGTAGAATTTAGACAGGGGTGAGTGTATGGAGTTATTAGTATGTGTCAAACAGGTTCCAGATACATCTGAGATTAAACTGGATCCGGAAACGAATAATCTCATCCGCACAGGCTTGCCTAGTATTGTAAACCCTGACGATATGCATGCATTAGAGGCAGCTCTTGCGGTAAAAGACGAAAATGAAGGTAGCCGTGTAACAGTATTGGCGATGGGTCCTCCTCAAGCTGAGGATGCTCTTCGCGAATGTTTATCTCTCGGTGCTGATGATGCGGTACTTGTTACAGACCGCGCTTTCGGTGGCGCTGATACATTGGCTACAAGCTATACCATTGCATCTGCTATCCGTCATGTCCAAAAGACAATGAATCGTCAATTTGAAATCATTTTCTGTGGTAAACAGGCTATCGATGGCGATACTGCACAAGTAGGCCCTCAAATTGCAGAAGAACTCGGTATGGCGCAAGCAACGTATGCTTGTAAATTTGCTGTAGATACAGCGGCGCAAAAAGCAACTGTAACACGGGAGCACGAAAATGGTTACGAAATCGTAGAAGTGCCATTGCCAGTATTAGTAACGGCTACAGCTGAGCTTAATGAGCCACGTCAACCAGGTCTCTGGAGCTCTATTTATGCGAAACGTTATGAAATTTCCCATGTTACATTGCGTGATATGCCTAATATTGATGAAAGCCGTATCGGCCTTAACGGGTCCCCTACGCGCGTTCGTAAGGTATACCAACCACCTCTTCGCGGTAAAGTTGAAATGCTTCCAAATGTTGAAGAAGGTTCTAAAAAGGTTCTCGAATTGGCGTACAATATTAAGCCAGAAAAATTTGCTCATCTATTAGTTCCAAGCGATGCACCTGTTGCGGCTGAGGAACCTAATGATGAAGGTGTTGATGTTAAAGATCCTGCGCAACGGGCTGCTACTGTTGAAAGTGTGTCCGCCAGCGATTTTAAAGCGGTAGCTGCCGCTCAAGGTGATGAAGGTTCCAAAGGAGGTGACCGGTAATGGGTGTGACAAATTTTGATGATTATAAAGACGTCTTTGTCGTAGCCGATACCATCGATGATGTGGTGCATCCGGTTACTTATGAATTGATTGGCCAAGCTCGCCGTATCGCTAAGGAATTGGGCCAACTCGTTCAAGTTATGCTACTTGGGGAACATGTTCAATCCGAAGCAGAAGAACTCGTAGCACATGGTGCTGATATTGTTCACGTTTTTGAAAGCCCTCTTTTGAAATACTATACAACTGATGGCTACACAAAAGTATTAACTGACTTCTTCAAAGACCATAAGCCTAATGTAATTTTAATCGGTGCTACTAACAACGGTCGTGACTTGGCACCTCGTATGTCTGGTCGCATGCAAAACGGTGTAGTTGCTGACTGTACAATCTTGACTGTAGATACTGCAGAAGGCCTTGTAGAATGGACTCGTCCTGCCTTGGGCGGCAATATCTTGGCGGAAATCATTTCTCCAAACCATCGTCCACAAATGGGCTCTGTACGTCCTAACGTATTTAAAAGACCAGAGCGCATTGCAGATAGCTGGGGTCGTATTCAAGTAGAACAATTCGACCTTAAACCTGAAGATATTCGCATGAAGCGTCTTGACTTCATTCCATTCGGCAAAGATGGTTACAATATCCAAGAAGCAGATATCATCGTAGCTGGTGGTCGCGGCATGGGTTCTAAAGAAAACTTTGATAAACTTTACGAACTTGCTGAAGCTATTGGTGGCGTAGTAGGCGCTACACGTCCACTCGTTGAAAAAGGCTGGATTGAATTGCCATACCAAGTAGGCCAAACTGGTAAAACTGTAAGCCCTAAACTATACTTGGCATTCGGTATTTCCGGCGCTATCCAACACGTGAGCGGCATCTCCGGTGCTGACACAATCGTGGCTATTAACAACGATCCAAACGCAGAAATCTTCCAACACGCTAACTATGGCATCGTAGGGGATTGCATGGAAGTGTTAAATGATATGTTGGCGCATCTGAAATAAAAGCTAGCGTATTTGAGCTCTACTAATCAAATTAAATAAAACAATAGGGATACCTATCCTCAGCCTTCATGGGTACGCGTAGCGCCCAAGGCGGCTTCGAATAGGTATCCCTATTTGCTTTCTAGCTGTGGTAGAGCTCAAATATTAGCGTATTAAATACAGATACGCCTACATATCATTTTAGAGAAAGTGGAAGGGACAAAGGTGAGCTAAGTTGTTTTCAGAAAGGGTATCCTTTTTTTATTATCATTTTCCTAAATCCATAAGCCACTTTATGTATTCTTTTAAATCCTATCTGCGCCGACATATCATTTAGGGGAAAAGGAGAGAATGCTATGTGTAGCGCCCAAGGCGGCTTCGAATAGGTATCCCTATTTGCTTTCTAGCTGTGGTAGAGCTCAAATATTTTTGTCTTACATACAGATGAGCCAGCATATCATTTTAGGAAATAGAGGAAGGCTCCAATGTATACACTATTTTTATCGATTATAGGTAGTAGGGTAGCGTTTTTTGATTTTTATAATGGTATAATGAACTTGATAGAATAAAACGGATTGATAATAAGGAGGCTTTTATGGCTCGTAATGTTTTTGTTACTGGTGCAACGTCTGGTATTGGTCTTTGTATTGCTGAGGCTTATGCCAAGCATGGCGATAATGTGTTGATTTCTGGTCGTCGTGCTGAGTTATTGGGCGAGGTACAGGCTCGTTTGTCTAAGGAATATGGCGTGCGTGTTGAGACTTTAGTTCTTGATGTACGTAGTCGCGAGGATGTTGAAAGCAAGGTTCCTGCTGCTATCGAGGCTTTTGGTGGCGTCGATGTGCTCGTTAATAATGCGGGTCTTGCACAAGGGCTTGATCCTTTCCAAGATAGTGCTGTTGATGATGCGGTGACTATGATTGATACCAATGTGAAAGGCCTTTTATATGTAACAAAAGCGGTATTACCTTTCATGATTGATAAAAATGAAGGTCATATTGTAAATATGGGTTCTACTGCAGGCATTTATGCATATCCTAATGGTGCAGTATACTGCGCTACAAAGGCAGCGGTAAAGACATTAAGCGATGGCATTCGTATGGACACCATAGCTACAGATATTAAGGTTACTACCATTCAACCAGGCATCGTAGAAACTCCATTCAGCGAAGTACGATTCCACGGTGATGCGGAACGAGCTAAATCTGTGTACGCTGGCATTGAGGCTGTGCAACCAGAGGATGTAGCCGATGTAGTATTGTATGTAACTAATCAACCTAAACGCTTACAAATCTCTGATGTAACCATCATGGCGAACCAACAAGCGGCAGGCTTTATGGTACATAAGAAATAGCTTAATATTTGATAGTTTGGGTAAAAGTAACTAGTCATATCATAGTTGATAAATGATTTTATTTACCTATATTAATAAAAACCGATATATGATGAATATTACTTGAATTCCCCAATTATTTAGGATATACTTATTAAGCGTATTTTAATAAATATAATTTTACAAAATATATTTTGTGGAGTATATTATTATGACCTCAATACTAAAGAAATCTTTTTTGATGGCGTTAGCTTGCGTCTGTATAGGTACTTATGGAGTTGTTAAGGCTCAAGATGCTATAGATGCACAAACTAAAGTTTCTGGCCCCCTAGAGATGTCTGTTGAAGCAGCTATTCCTGGCGTTGTTATGCCGAGTCCTGTACATGTGTTCACTACAGTTAAAGAAGCGGCGGAGTATATGAATATTACACCACAGATGCCAAAGTTGTTACCTGTAGGCTTTAATATTCAATCTGTTATAACTTTAGAGAAAGATATATTACAAGTTGTTTATGTCTACGAACCCGGTATAGATCCGTACGTAAATAAAGCCGGTGGTGCTCTTATTTTTTATCGTACCTCTACTACATTAAAAGGTGATATCAGCGATGACCATAAGATTCATAAGGTTATAGAAACTGAAAGTGTAGATGGTACAAAGGTTACTTTCAAAGGTGGTAAGAAAATGGTTTATCTTGCATCGTGGATGAAAGATGGACAAAATCACTCTTTAGAATTTCAGCGTCCCGTTACACGAGATGTGGCGAAGGCTATTATCCATAATATTGTTGAGGAAAAATCACATACAAAATAAATGTGTTTTTAATAATTTTTTTATTGACCGAAGGGAGATTATACTCATGGTTAAAAAATTTGTATTAATGGCAGTTGCATGTGCTTGTGTAGGTTCTTACACTGTTGCTGGTGCGCAAGGTACTTT
Organism: Veillonella sp. oral taxon 158; assembly: GCF_018376515.1. Lineage (NCBI taxonomy): Bacteria > Bacillati > Bacillota > Negativicutes > Veillonellales > Veillonellaceae > Veillonella > Veillonella sp. oral taxon 158. Next base: position 33,773 of record NZ_JAHABE010000006.1, read on the forward strand.
TGATGTAAAGCCAGATCCAGCTAAACCTGTAGTTGCAGAACAGGCAGCGCCAATGGTTGGTATGCCAAGCCCAATTCATGAATTCGCTACTATTAATGAAGCTGCTAAATACATGAATATTATGCCTCATCTACCTAAAGTATTACCTGTAGGCTATAATATTGAGTCTGTAAGCACAATCAATAAAGATGTTTTGCAAGTTGTGTATGTTTACCAAGCTGGCGAAGATTCTACTCGCAATCAAGCAGCAGGCAAACGTATTGTGTATCGCGTAGGTACTACAAAAGGTGATATCAGTGGTAATCATAAGGATTATCGCGTTACAGCTACAGAAAAAGTAAACGGTACAAAGGTTACTTTCAAAGGTGGCGAAAAAATGGTATACCTCGCTGGTTGGACAAAAGATGGTCAAAACCATGGGATGTACTTTGAACGTCCTGTAACTCGCGACATGGCGAAGGCTATTATTGCTAACACTGTAGCACCTACAGCACATACAAAATAATATAACAGTCCAGCCTAGTGGGATAGGCATGCGAGCTGTGGTGAAGCACTCGCATGGACACTGTAAGGGTTATATAAGAAGCGGCTCCTCTCATGAGGGGCCGTTTTTGTTTTGGTATGCAAAACTTTTATAATGATAACGATTCTAAATACCCGTATGGGTATATCTATCTAAGTATTACATTGATAGAATATAAATATAGCTATTTTGTGATAAAGAAGGCAGGTGATGTATTGTATCGATTAATACTACAACGTTTGGTGAGTATTGTAGGTATTTTATTGGTGGTTACTATCGGTACATTTGTATTGATAAAATTATCTCCTATCGACCCCGTGTCGATGAAGTTTAATCTTGTAGGGGCTACACCTGATCCAGTTGTGGTCGCGCAGATACGAGAGCAGTTAGGACTCAATGATCCTTGGTGGCAGCAATACTTACGTTGGTTAGGTCAAATTGTACAAGGTGACTTTGGTGAGTCTATTCTGTATGCTTTACCAGTAGCGACCATTCTTGGTGGCGCCTTGCCTAATACCTTGGGGCTAGTATCCTTAGCTCTTGTTATGGGGATTGCAGTAACAATACCTCTTGGTATAGTATCTGCAAAATATCAGGATTCTTGGATCGATCATGGTATACGTCTAGTAACGTTCTTGGCCTTAGCTATTCCTGGATTCTGGGTAGGTCTATTATTATTGTACTTATTTGGTGTTAAACTACAGCTAGTGTCGGTAACGAATACCAATGGCTTTTCTGCCTATGTATTGCCCGCGGTAACCCTTGCTTTATGGATATGTGGCCTCTATATTCGTCGATTGCGCAATGCTATTTTAGAAGTGTCGCGACAGCCCTTTGTACAGGGGGCGCGAGCATTAGGCTTGCCAGAATGGATGGTCTACACCCGTTACATATTCCCTCATGTGGGACTTATGTTGTTGCCTATGATGGGGGTAACTATGGGCGCTATGTTAGGTGGCTCTGCCGTTATTGAAACGGTATTCTCCATAAAAGGTATTGGTTACATGATGGTACAAGGCATTATGGCTCGCGATTATATATTGATGCAAGGTTATATCATCTGGATTACCTTGGTGTTCATCGTAATTAATATTATCATTGATGTATTGAGTGTTTGGCTGAATCCGAAGCGAAGAGCCGCCATAAAAGGAGGCTCTTATGAATAGACAAAAGCCCTATACTTTATACGTTATGTTGGTATTAGCAGCTCTGTGGATCGCATTTTTCTTATGCGCTCCCTATATAGCACCATTTGATCCTGAAACGACGAATATCGCGGATCGCTTACAAGATATTAGTAGTACCCATCTATTAGGTACTGACCAACTCGGTCGTGATGTGTGGTCTCGTATTTTGTACGGTGGTAAAGCCTCTTTAGGGATTGCTTTCACCATCATTGGCATTAGTGGGGCCATTGGTATCGCTATTGGTGGGTTAGCAGGATTCTCTACACCTAGTATTGACCGTTGGTTATCTCGCTTGATTGATTTGGTACTAGGGTTTCCGAACATGGTGATTGCCATTGCTTTCATCGGTATTATGGGACCTAGCATAACGAATGTAATCATTTCCTTGTGCATTACGAAATGGGCGGAATATGCCCGTATTACTAGAGGCCTCGTACAGATTGAACGCCACGCGGAGTATATTACCTTTGCTCGTATGTCAGGTGCTTCAAATCTACGAATTCTGTGGCGCTATATTCTGCCGAATGTATTGCCACCGTTGGTGATTGTTATTATTCAACATCTAGGAGATGCCATCATTTTGGTAGCCAGTTTCTCGCTCATAGGCATCGGTGTGCAACCGCCGGATCCGGAGTGGGGCGCTATCTTGTTGAGCTCCCGAGATTTTCTACAAACGGCACCGTGGCTGCTAATTTACCCGGGGCTCGCTATTTTTATTACTGTTGTTTTATTTAACTATATTGGTGATGTGTTGCGTGATGCTCTCGATGTATCTCGCTAACCGCGCTGTGTATAGATGTTTATGTTGAAAGCCTCTTTCACAGAGGCGATGTTCAAAAAGGAGAAGTTATGAAACGTTGGTTATTAGCATGTCTAACTATGCTGTGCATGGTAGCTCTCTTGGTAGGTTGCGGAAGTGATACCGCTAAACAAGGCAAACAAGGGAAGCATATGAATGTTGGTTTGTATTGGTTTGGTGAAACATTAGACCCAACTCACGAGTGGGATGCGTGGACATTGACGCGTATCGGCGCTGGTGAAACATTGGCAACGGTAACACCAGATATGAAATTTACTCCACAATTAGCAGACTCTTGGGAAAATGTGGATCCTACAACTTGGAAATTCCACATCCGTGAAAATGTAAAATTCCATAATGGCACTCCAATGACTCCACAAAAGGTAAAAGAATCCATCGAGTACACAATGAAACAAAGTGCTCGTTCTGCAAAAGCTGTTAAGATTGAATCTATCGCAGTAGATGGTCAAAACTTGATTATTAAAACAACAGAACCTAATGGTTCCTTGTTATCTAGCTTGACTGAACCAGCTTTCGTTATCATGGACACTGCAGATCTTAAAGATGTAGCATCTAAACCAGTTCTTACAGGTCCTTACAAAATCACTGCTTTCAAAAAAGGTGAAACAATTGAACTTGCAGCCTTTGCAGATTACTGGGGTGGCAAACCAGGTCTTGATTCCGTAACTGTAAAAGACATTGAAGACAACAATAAACGCGCTATGGCGTTGCAATCTAAAGACGTAGACGTAATTCAAAAAGTGGACTCTGCTAACCGCAGCTTGTTCAAAGACGGTTTCAATATTCAAGACGTTGCTGGCGTTCGTGTGTTTATGTTGAAAGCAAACCACACAGAAGCATCTCCATTGCATGATAAAGCTGTACGTTCCGCTATTGCTCATATCATTAACTATGATTCCATGGCTAAAATCATCGGCAATGGCTCTACACCAGGGGCGGCACCATTCCCGCCATCTGCCAACTTAGGCTATGATGCGATTGCTAATAAACCGATGACAGATGTAGCAAAAGCTGACCAAATCTTGACTCAAGCTGGTTACGCTAAAAATGCAAACGGCATGTATGCAAAAGATGGCAAAGAATTAGCGATTACCATTGCTATTTGGGGTAAAGACACAAGCTTATACGAAGAAATCCAACAAGAATTGAAAAAAGCGGGTATTGCTGTAACTCTTAAGAAATTACAAAGCCCTGATGAAGTAGATACACTTGGTACAGATGGTTTTGATTTGGTAGAACGCAATGTAGTGACTATGTCTACAAACGATCCTTACTGGTTCCTCAGCTTATTCTACAAAACTGGTGCGAAAGCAAACATTGGCGGCTACACTAATTCTCAAGTAGATGCGTTAATCGACCAATTGTCTGTAACATTTGATCAAAACGAACGCTCTAATATTGCAAAACAAGCGCAACAAATCTTAGTTGATGACGTGGCAGATATCTACTTGTTATATCCAAGTGCAACAGTTGTATCTACTACAAAAGTTAAAAATGTACCAGTACATCCTATCGATTACTACTTATTAACAAAGGATTCTACTATTGAATAAATCTGATTGTATCGTATTTGATAAGGTTACAATTTCATATGGTGCGGAGCAAGCGGTACGCGATGTATCCTTCTCCGTGCCCAATGGTGAGGTCTTTGCTATCGTTGGTGAAAGCGGATCTGGTAAATCTACGTTAGTTCGTGCCGCCTTTGGCATGTTGAAACAAGCTACCATTAGCGGCCAAATTTTACTAAACGGAACCGATGTTTCTACATTGAGTGATGGTGATTGGCGACAATTGCGGGGCACGAAGATTTCTATGATCTTTCAAAATCCCAGCGCCTATCTAAATCCAAATCGCACCGTAGAAAATCACTTTAAGGATTTGTTCTGTGCTCATGATGAAAGCTATGATGTAAGCCGCGTTATAGATATGCTTAATCTTGTTCACTTAACCGACGGAGAGCGTATCTTGCAGTCCTATCCGTTTCAATTGAGCGGTGGCATGCAGCAGCGATTGGCAATAGCTTTAAGCCTTATCTTGAAGCCGAGCATCGTATTTGCTGATGAACCAACTAGTGCCTTAGATATGCTGGTGCAAGCCTCTGTATTGGACCTTATGAAAGAGGTAACACAAGCCCTTGGTGCAACAGTGATTATCGTAACGCATAACATCAAGGCGGCGGCGCGCATTGCCAATAGTATTGGCGTTATGAATAAGGGACAGCTCGTTGAAGTAGGCTCCACCGAAGAGGTTATGGCATTCCCAAAAGATGAGTATACTCGTATTTTGTTAGATTCTGTAATGAAAGTGGTGTAGTATGATTCAACTCGAGAATATCTGTAAACAATATACAAACCACAATCATACGGTTCGTGCTGTTGATGATGTATCTTTTTCTGTAGCGGAGAATGAACGGGTAGGTATTGCTGGTGGTAGTGGTTCTGGTAAAAGTACATTGCTTAGGATAATTGCCCTGCTAGAAAAACCTACATCTGGCACCTTGCGACTCTTTGGTGAGGATATCCATTCCATTCAAAATCATACAGAAATATATCGCTCTATGCAGATGATGTTCCAAAATCCCTTGGCGGTGATTCCGCCTAGAATGAAATTAGAAGCATTTCTCTTAGAGCCGTATATCAACTATGGGCTTATGGATGTGGCGTCAGCAAAGGACGATATCCGTAAATGGATGCAACGAGTAGACTTGCCAGAAAATACGGTGTATAAATACCCTCACGAAGTCAGCGGTGGTCAGCTACAACGTGTCGTATTGGCACGGATCATGTTGATGAACCCCAAGCTAGTACTCTTTGACGAACCTACATCAGCCCTTGATGCGGTGAATCAAAAACTAGTGTTAGACCTATTACAAAAACTCCATTCGGAACAACCCTTCGGCTACGTATTCGTCAGCCATGACATCGGACTATTACAAGCCGTAACAGACCGAATCATCGTTATGAAAGATGGGCAAATTGTAGAGACTATCGAATCAAAACGACTTAAAGAAGCGGTACACCCATATACAAAATCACTTGTGGAAGCAAGTTTATAAAGAAATGCCCCTGTTTGGATATGCTCTTTTTACTGGAGAACCAGTAAAGGTGGTATATATCAATTAGACAGGGGCTTTTATTTATAAAACATATGATATAACGATAAATTGACATATCGCGAAATTACGATATAATTCAGTCATCAGCTAGATCTATATCGTATAAAATTCTTATAGTATTAGGAGAAAGAGGCTATAATGGCACAACATAACTTAACAGATACAATTACATTTCGTCGTGGCTTAACGATTCCTAACCGCATTGCCTTGGCTCCGATGCAAAGTCAATCTGCATTAGAGGGTGGCTATGTAAGTAATGATACGATTCGTTATTACAATCATCGTTCTAAGGCAGCAGGCCTATTGATTACTGAGTTTCACTATGTTAGTGAAAGTGGTGGCCCAGCGTACATGCCTGGCTATCCATCTCAAATGGGCATTTACTCTGATGTTCATTTAGAAGGGGCTAAGAAGCTTGCACAAGCTTTAAAGAAAGATGGTAATAAAGCGGTTATGCAAATCCATCACGGTGGACGCATGGCGATTGGTCGCTTTATCAATCATCAAGATGTGGTAGCGCCTAGCGACTTACAACGTAAGTTCCCTGTTCGTGCTCTTACTGAAAGTGAAATTGAAGAGATCATTGCAGACTTTGGTCGCGCTACAAAACGAGCTATTGAAGCGGGCTTTGATGGTGTAGAAATCCACGGTGCAAACCACTATTTATTGCAACAATTCTTCTCTGTATTGACGAACCATCGTACAGATAAATGGGGCGGCTCTTTAGAAAATCGTATGCGCTTCCCATTAGCCGTTGTCCGTGAAGTAAAACGCGTGGTAGCAGAAGCAGGCGTACAAAACTTTATCATTGGCTATCGCTTGAGCCCAGAAGAAATCCACGGTACAGATATTGGTTATACCTATAAAGAATCCCTTCAACTCGTAGAGGCTATTGTAAAAGAAGAGCTAGATTACATCCACTTATCCTTGTGGGGTGGCTATGATTCTAAACCAGAAGGTGCTGATCAATCCTTTGGCTCTTTATTCAAAGCGGCTCTCGATGATGAAACAAAACTTATTATTGTAGGTAATATCTTCAGCGAAGAAGCAGCTCGTGATGCCGTAGAAAATTACACTGACATTATCGCAGTAGGCCGTGGTACTTTGGTAGATCCTGAATTTGGTCATAAAATTATGAACGGTAAAGGTGATACCATCGTTCACGAAGTAACACCGGAACATGTTCCAAATATGCACCTAACACCAGGCCTATTTGAAGCCTTCACACGTACCGACTCCTTGGGCTTGCCACCATTACCTGGTGCAGAATCCATCTACGACCAACATAGAGGCACCTATGATAACCATCCACTAGCGATTCCATATGCAGAACAATAAATAGCAAACTGAAGGTCCCTGTTTCAAACAGGGGCTTTTTTGTATAAAAAAGTGGTTATCTACAATGTGTAGATAACCACTCAATAGGTAATATTCTGTTTATAGTATTATAAAATTTCTGCTTTCAAATTGATAATATTTTTTGCGGCTACGCAGCCAGGGCAGTCACAGAATTCTGCGCCTTCTGTTTTGATTTCTTTAGCATGTTGTAATAGGTTAGCTGCGCCTTCTTTGCCAAGGATTTGTGTAGCGAGTTCAGAGCCTGCAAAGCCGATTGTTTCGTCGATAAGTGCAATGTTTTGTTCTGCTACGGATACGAGTTGTTTTGTAAGTTCTTCTTGTTTAGGTGTACCTTCTGCATTAATTCAAGATTGAGCGAATTCCTTTACTGTTTCATTGCTTGTAGGTGCATCTAATAAAGCTTGTACGAGTTGTGTTAATTGTGTATGTGTCATGATAATCTCCTTGATATAACTACTAAATATGGGTTTGGAAAAATGCACTTAGTATCATATGAGCACCTATTCCTTTTGTTAAGTTCATTATAGCACTTACAGTAATTTTGAATAGTAGAATTATTTGCAATAGATACTATCAAATAGGATAGATTTGTGATGTTTACTGAGGAAACTTTTTGATATAATTTTATAATAAAAGCGGATTATCAATGATTGGTGCAACGTAGTTTTATTGAAGTTGTAAAAGATAGACTCAGGATAATATAAATAAATTAACGAGATGGGCAAAAGAGAATGTATATTGGCATTGAAAGGATAAAAGAGTATTTTTTAGCAGTGTGAGATACTTATCCTGATTTTGAAATGAAGATTTATAATCAATATGAAGATAAAAGTAATTTGAATTTATGGAGGTAGTAATGAATAAGATCACTTGCATTTGTTTAGGTGTTAGAGACATGGAAAAATCAATAAAGTTTTATAGAGATGGCTTAGGATATAAGACTGACTGTAAAGAAAATAATCCGCCAGTAATATTTTTTGATACGGCAGGGACAAAATTTGAACTATTTCCTTTGGAACAATTAGCAAAAGATATTGATGAAAATAATCTACCAGCGGGAAATGGATTTGCCGGAATTACATTATCTTACAATGTTGAACATAAAGAAGATGTTGATAATGTTATTGAATTAGTACGAAATGCTGGGGGAAAAATTGTAAAAGAACCACAAGATGTTTTTTGGGGTGGTTATCATGCATATTTTGCTGATCCAGATGGATATTACTGGGAAGTTGCATGGGGTCCAAACTTTAAGTTTGATGAAAAGGGATTATTGAAATTTTAGTAGTTAATCTTGCTCAGGTATGTCTTCGATATCAGCTTATTATAGACTTATAATCATGCTGTAACTAGTATTATATAGGCATTTATTCTTTTAGTGATATAATTTACTTAACATATGTAGTTTGTTTGTAGGGAGTAAATTATGAAGAAGGTAATATGTGCGTTAGCTACGTTAGCTTTTATAGGTTCCATTAATGTTGTGTCCGCAGATGATTCGACTCGTTTTAGACTCAATGGTAATTCGATTTATGATCAGCCTTATGGGGATCGGAATGAGTTCCCATGTCCCAATGGACTTGGTAGTTGTACTATAACTGATAGCGACTATAAAGGTATTCGTAAAGGTCAATCGCTAGAGGTGTTTGATACTGTATATGAGGCTAAGCAACATTTGAACTTTAAGCCTCAAGTGCCTATGGGGTTAGACCGGTTTCATGCTGTTCATGTGTCCATTGTAGATCGTGATGTGCTGCAAGTGGTCTATGCGTACCACGAACTTTTAAAAGGAAGATATTTCGATAGATCCGACGATATGTCGCAGTATATCAAATACCGAGTATCTACAGTATCAGGTAATATCGCAGGTGATTATAAGGATTACTTACCTCAGAAAACAGAGGTTGTAAATGATATAATTGTTACCTATCGAATGGTGGATGATTTTGTCTATCTAGCCTCTTGGGAACATGGGGGGCAGAACCATGTGTTTTTATTTAATGAGCTAGTTTCTGTTGAGCGGGCTAGAGAAATGATTAACAGTGTAGGTACTAATTGAGTTTATTACTGTACTATCTTTTTAAGCTTGATTAGCTTATAATATACATATAAAGAGAGCCCATTAACGTGATTAGGGCGTTAGGCTCATCTAAAACTGAACAAAATTATGATGACGCCTAACGTGTTAGAGGACTGCACTCCTCTATACGTTAGGCGTTTATCGTTGTACTACTTAACTAGTGCAATGATAGTGACTACTGATAACAGAACTATGATAATTACATAGGTAACTTCATGATTTGTCATAGTATCACCTCCTCGCGGAGATGAACCTAACTCACGTCAACGGACTCTCTTCGTAATAAGTATAGCAAAATACTTTTTACACAAATAGCGATATACAGTCCTCTTTGTTGTGGTTGATATTAAAAATAATGGAGCTTTTATGAACGCAGATAATTACAAGATTTCAACGTTGCCATATATAGAAAATGCTAGCAATGAGATAATGGAAAAGTACAATATAAAAGCACAATATGAAACGGAACCACCTCATGGAGATGCTATATATTCTATTTCTATAAAGGGGAAAGTATTACCGTTTTGGATTTATGGTAGGGACGTTACTTTCATAGGTAATAGTATGGTTATGGTCGAGTCTGTAAGATGCAAAACCTGGGATCCCATTGAAACCATTATTATTGATTTAGAGAATGAAGTGTATGCTAGTTTAAAGGAATGGTATACAGATATTTCATTTGTTAATAATCGAATAGAGTTTTCCAATCAAGTGGTAAAAATGGATAAACGAATTTTAAATAATTTTGAGAATTTAGAGTGGATAAGCTTTTAAGAGTGATTGCGTAGAGGATTTATTGACTACACTATAGTGAAGTGTTATTCTATATATGACAAGGGATGTCAATATGTGACATAGTCTCATATGAACGAAAAAATAGCAGGGTGGTAGCCCTGCTATTTTTATTGTGCTAGTTACTAACGAGAATGGGGTTATAGGACAAAACGTGTTGGTTTTATAGGCGATGGAGCCAGTAAATTACTGCTTCCATCGCCATTTTAAGTTCTTTTGATAAACTTAGAGGGTGGACAAAATGTATTGGTAAAAAGTCCCAAACCCCTTGATTTTACTGGCTTCAATAAGGTTATATCTTCTTAGAAAATCGTGTTCTAAGTGGAGGGAATAATCATGCTGGTAAGATGTATAAATTGTGGATTTTCTTGTCAAAAATATGGGAAAACTAAAGCTGGATCACAACGATGGCATTGTAAGCAGTGTAACATCACCTTTACACAAACTATTGATAATACTACTAAATGTTTTCATCGATTTCTAAATTGGTTATTTAGTAAAGAAACACAATAGGACATGCCTGGGCAGGGCCGTACATTTCGTAGACAGATAGCTGATTTCTGGCAAATATGGCCTATGCCGCCCAAAATTGAAACCTCGAGAGATGTGGTATTCGTTGATGGTATTTACTTAGCTAAAAAAGCTTGTATTTTGATCTGTTATGATGGTGAATATGTATTAGGGTGGTATTTATGTAGGTCAGAACAGTCTCGCTCATGGCAAGCTCTTATGCAGCGAATAGCGACACCCATTGTGGTCGTTTCTGATGGTGGACCTGGTCTTAGAAAAGCATTAAAAAAAGTTTGGCGTACCGCCAAGCTTCAACGTTGTATTGTTCATGCCGTATGGCAAGTACATCGTTACACTACTAGGCGGCCTAAGACATTAGCAGGCATTATGTTAAAAGATTTAGCAAGCGATTTATATAACGTAAAAACACAGGAAGATGCAAAAATATGGATTCAACGATTATTTAATTGGAGGGTGACTTTTAAAGAGTTTCTAAGTGAAATGACACGTGATAGTAATGATAATTTAAGAGCTACGCATGAACGATTACTAAAAGCCTATAACTCTCTAGTGGTATTAATTAATACAGAGACAATGTTTCGATATTTAGATGAAACATTGGTGTTGGATAAAGAATGTCCGAGGACTAATAACCCTATTGAAGGCGGAGTAAACGCACAACTCAGACGTTTATTGCGTTACCATCGAGGGATGTCTGTAGAAAAACGCATAAAAGCGGTCTTTTGGTGGTGTTATTTACACTCACCAAGACCGCTTTCTGCAAAAGAAATACTTAAGGTAATGCCAACTGATGCAAGTATTTCTACAATATATAGTTCTATGAATGAAAGAGCCCAACTTCAAGGCATAATTCCAACTTGGGGGGATGCCATTTCTTGGGGTGATTTGCATAACTATGACAAATTATCTTTCAATGATTGGGATTAAAGTACCAACACGTTTTGTCCTATAACCCTTTTAGTTGCCAACCCATTTTCAGATGAGATATTAATAGGTCGAGGTATTACCTCTAGAATTAATATATTCCCTCGTGCTATATTACATATGAGTAGTATTTTTACGTTCATATGTATAAGGAGATACTCTATGTTTAACTTTTATAGTGAGTTATTATTACGTTTACAGAAACAATTTGTATCCGAACATGAATCTGATTTCAAATCTATTGAGGATTTGTTAGAAGCATTTATGACTCAATATAATCGTGGTGATTTTAATAATACGATAGAAATGAAATTACGTGATTTATATGAGGCTGCAGAAGAGGCTGATACGAATGAGAAATCAAGGAAGTTATACAATGAAATCCTTGCATTATGTCCTGATGAAGTAGATGCTAAACGAGAACTCATAGCCCTTGAGTTACATCCAAGCTTTCAAATTTATCAGTTGAAACAGCTAGTAGAATCGTTGAAAAAACCAAAGAAAATAGATTGGAATATAATAGAGACGCGTCCTTATATGCGTTGCCTCATCGACATGGGGATGATATATTTAGAATATAATATGTATAATGATGCGATTGCCTGCTTTACGCCAGTTTTTCACGGAGACAAGCAAGATCATTCAGGATTTCTTGTGTATATGATGGTTGCTTGTTGTGGCGCTGCCAACTGGGATCGCGGCCGCAAGGTATATCAGCGATATCTTGCATGTTGCGATGATATACAAAATGCATTTAATCAGGCTCCGGATATCATGTTGCCTATGCATATGCTGTATATTCTATTGGCTTTGGAGTGTGGTGAAAGCAAGATAGCCCATGATGTATTAGCAGATCTTGTTGATGAATATGAAGATATTGATTGGTTATTACAAGATGCAACGCGCTGGAACGATTTTGTAGAAGATCATTTAGAGGCTATTATGTATATGGTAGACCAAGTGAGCAACATAGATTCTGACCCACGAGAATTAATAAGCTTATATACTGCTATCTCATTTTTACCAACTCAATTAGTGGATTTTGAAAGTCCATTATGGCAGACTCTATATGATGCGTATGAACGTGTTACCGGTCGAACTGTTATAAATCGGTACTCTAATGATAGTTATATGGGAAAACGCGAGTCCGCTCATATGAGCCCCGTAGAGGTTGCTAAAGGTGGGGCTTTGCGTGGAAATCCGGTATATGACAATATACGGTTCGGTGCACAAATTACACTTTCACAAGCCGGCCTATACACAGTAGATGATTTTAAAACAATTACTAAACAAGAAGTATTGATGCTACCGGGCATTGGTAAAAAAACAGTGGAACAACTAGAGCATAATGGTGTTATATTTAAAGCCTAAGATGTGACTTGAATTTAATAGCGATCCTAGGATAACGAAGGGCTATTTGTCTTTTTCATAATTAATATAATCCCTTTGATGAGTATCTTGGTACTGATCAAGGGGATTTTAAATTACTACAGGGTTGTACTAATTTTTGTCCTATAACCCCATTATTACGCTAATGTTAGAGCGTTGGGCTAGTTGCTAAATAAAAGAGCTAGAAAAGCGTCTAACCACTTGCAAATGTAGTAGGCGAATACATTTACCATGACGGCTAGCCAAAACAAATAAAATAGCTGCCACAAATACGAAATAGACATCGTAATTTATGACAGCTATTTGGCAGTACCTGGTCGATCTTATAGTGTAATTATTTAGTTATATTCTATTTTTTAAAAGCCTCACCGATGGAATAAATTCCGTCAAATAAGAAACCGAAAGCGATAAAGTAGATAAATACCTCACCGGAAGCAATCGGCTGGAATATGAGTAATAGGCCTAATAGTAAAAGAATTAGTGCAAGCCATTTTGCATTACGTCCCATGAGTGATACCATGCTGTCGGACTTTCTTGATTTAATGAAAATAAAGATGGCTTCAATTACCATCCAGATGCCGATTGTGATTGGGAGTACTAATGGTAGGAATGCAAATCCGCCGAATATTAAATAGATCCCGAATAGAGCATTGATAATGCCGCTGATAAGATACCAGCCGCTACGTAATTCAGACGATAACGTAAAATAATTTATAATAGAGCTGACCGCACTGACGAAAAAGATAATAGAAAAAAGCCAGGCAAAAGCTATGAGATTAATAACGGGATTTAAGAGTAAGAATATCCCCAGGATAATGCTTACAATACCCGATAAAATAAAGAAGAATTTGCTTGAACCACTCATAATAATTCCTCCAATCATTGGTACTGCCTATTTACACTATACGTGAGATCATGGGGGATGTCAAAGTGTAACGATAAAACTGTGTTTTCACAAAACTCACATGTCCATCCTGTTGACACAGTTCTATAGAATACCGTATAATACCTTTATATCTTAAATACGAGCTATGAATGGGTATAAAGGTTTACAGATCCTGCTTTCAGAGAGTTGCCGGTTGGTGCGAGGCAATAGAGGTTGTACGCTGACACTCTCCCGTGAGCTTTGGTGGCGAATGCAGCAGTAGTCATCGACGGTGGTTCCGTTATACCCGCAACGAGTCCCAATTAGGGTGGTACCGTGTTATGAATATAACGCCCCTTTGAGCAACGACAGTTGTTCTGAGGGGCTTTTTTTATTGTAAAAGTCTAGTAAAATTACTGATTTGATGTATCTACGTTGGCATCAGCTAAAATAGCGTTGAAATCGGCGATTTTACTAAACTTTCACAATAGATAGATATAATACAGCGTTATGTTTTATTAGTATAGAAAAGGTGAAGATTATGGATCAAAATCGCGTATATTTCTTCGATACAACCCTTCGTGATGGGGAACAAACACCAGGTGTGTCTTTACAAACTCCTGAAAAAATTGAAATTGCGAAAGGCCTAGTACGCCTCGGCATCGATGTAATCGAGGCTGGTTTCCCAGCAGCATCCCCTGGGGATTTTGAAGCAGTACAAACGATTGCACGCGAAGTCAAAGGTGCAACAATTTGTGCGTTGGCACGTGCTAATGAAAAGGACGTACAAAAAGCGATTGATGCATTGAAAGATGCGGAACGTAGTCGTTTGCATGTATTCATTGCTATTTCTGAACTTCATATGGAATATAAATTAAAAATGACTCGCCAAGAGGTATTGGATAAGGTTAAATCCGTATTGGCATATGCAAAAGGTAAGGTTGATGAAATCGAGTTCTCCGGTGAAGATGCGGCACGCTCTGATTTAGATTTCGCATGCCAAGTATTTGGTGTTGCCATTGCTGGTGGTGCAACAATTATTAATGTACCAGACACAGTAGGTTACATGAACCCTAATGAGTTCGGTGATAAAATTCGTTACATCAAAGAACATACACCAGGCATTGAAAATGCAATTATCTCAGTTCATTGTCATGATGACTTAGGTCTTGCTAATGCAAATACGTTAGCTGCTATTAAAGCAGGTGCACGTCAAGTAGAAGGCACAATTAATGGCCTAGGCGAACGGGCTGGTAACGTAGCGATTGAAGAAGTTGTAATGGCTCTTAAAACACGCCATGATTACTTCGGCGACCTTCAAGTGAACATTGATACAAAACAATTTACGAAAGTTTCTAAACTAGTAAGTCGTTTGACAGGTGTCGTAGTTCCACCAAACAAACCAATCGTAGGTTCTAACGCTTTTGCTCATGAGTCTGGTATCCATCAACATGGTATGATGAGCAATCCTGAAACGTATGAAATCATGACCCCTGAGTCCGTAGGGGCTGAAAAAACAGACCTCGTATTGGGTAAACACTCTGGCCGTCATGCCTTTGCTGATCATTTGGCAAAACTTGGTTTCCAATCTTTCACAGAAGAGAAAATCAACGACCTCTTCGCTAAATTCAAAGAATTGGCAGACCGTAAAAAACAAGTATACGACGATGACATCGTGGCTCTTGTAGTCGATAATATGCACCATAAAAAAGCATTCGAGCTTGTGGCCCAATACTATAAATTAGGTGAAAAAGGCTACGCATATGCTGACGTTCGCCTCATGACCCCAGAAGGGGAGAAAGCAGATGCTGCCGTAGGTGACGGTCCAGTAGACGCATCCCTTAAAGCAGTTGAACGTGTGGTTGGCTTGCCAATTAGCTTAAAAGACTACCAAATCCGTGCTATCACAGCAGGTAAAGATGCCCTTGGGGAAGCAACCCTTAAGGTAGAATACAACGGTCGTTTGTACCATGGTCGTGGTATTAGCACCGATATCGTTAAATCAAGTGTGAACGCATACATTAATGCAGTTAACTCAGTATTCCTAGCTATGGAGCTAGAACAACAGGAGGAAGAATAATATGGGTATGACCATTACTGAAAAGAATATGGCTCGCCACGCGGGTCTTGATGTTGTAAAACCGGGCCAAATCATCGAATGTCATTTGGATGCGGTATTGATGAACGACATCACATTCCCACCAGCGCGTAAAGAGTTCTTAAAAATCGGCAAACCTGTATTTGACCGTCATAAAATCTACTTGGTGCCTGACCATTTCACACCAAATAAAGATATTCAATCTGCTACACAAGCGAAAGTCATGCGCGATTTCGTACGCGAACATGGCATTACAAACTACTTTGAAGTAGGTAGAATGGGTATCGAGCACGTTATTTTGCCAGAAAAAGGTCTGATCGGCCCTGGCGAAATGATCATCGGTGCGGACTCCCACACTTGTACATATGGTGCGGTCAATGCATTCTCCACAGGCGTAGGCTCCACTGATGCGGGCGTTGCTATGGCAGAAGGTAAAACTTGGTTCAAAGTGCCTGAAACAATTAAGGTTGAGCTTATTGGTAAACCTAACAAATGGGTAACTGGTAAAGACGTAATTCTTGATTTAATCGGCCAAATCGGCGTAGACGGCGCTCGTTACATGGCCCTTGAATTCGCTGGCGACGGCGTACAACACATGACTATGGCTGATCGTCTTACTATCTGTAATATGGCTATCGAAGCGGGCGGTAAATGTGGCGTATTCCCTTACGATGCAGTCACTGAAGAATACATTAAAGGCCGCGTAAATCGTCCTGTAGAACCAATCGCTCCAGATGCTGATGCAGTATATGCTCAAACAATTACCATTGACTTGTCTAAATTGCAACCAGTGGTAGCATTCCCTCATTTGCCATCTAACACACATTACATCAACGAAATCGACAAAGATATTAAAATTGACCAAGTTATTATCGGTTCCTGTACAAATGGCCGTTACGAAGACTTGGTGGCAGCTGCGGAAATCTTCAAAGGTCGCAAAGTGGCTCCATTCGTTCGTTGTATCGTAATCCCTGGTTCCCAAGATGTATATGACCAAGCGTTGAAAGATGGTTTACTAGATATCTTCATTCAAGCTGACTGCGCAGTATCCACGCCAACATGTGGTCCATGTCTTGGCGGTTACATGGGTATCATGGCTGAAGGGGAACGCACTGTTTCCACTACAAACCGTAACTTCCGTGGTCGTATGGGTCACGTTGATTCTGAAGTATATTTGGCAAGCCCTTACGTGGCGGCAGCGAGTGCTGTATTAGGCCGCATTGCAGGCCCTGAGGAGGTTTAATATGGATTTTGAAAGCAAAAAAATCTGGCGCTACGGCGACGATGTAGATACAGACGTAATCATTCCAGCTCGTTACTTGGCGATTGCCGACTGGAACGAATTGGCTGAACATGCGATGGAAGATATTGATACTACTTTCGCGCCAAATGTGAAAGCTGGCGAAATCATGGTAGCTGGTAAAAACTTTGGGTGTGGTTCCTCCCGTGAACATGCACCAGGCGTTATCAAAGCGAAAGGCGTGCCTGTTATCGTAGCACACTCCTTTGCACGTATCTTCTTCCGTAATGCTATCAACATCGGTTTGCCAGTAGTGGAAATCGGCGAACAAGTTGATCGTATCGACGCTGGTGATGCAATCGGCGTAGACTTGTCTAAAGGTATCGTGTACAACCTGACTAAAAATGAACAATACCAAGGCACTGAATTGCCACAATTCATTCAAGATATTGCGGCAGCTGGTGGTTTAGTGAACTTTGCGAAAAATCGCAAGTAGGCTTTAATACGAGGATCGAGCTGGCATATGCCTCTCGAGCCTCCAAAGCGAGCTAAGTCGGTCTCAAGGCATATGCCAGCTCTTGTTCCATTAAGTGCTATTGCGATTTCTTCGAAAAGGGCACTGGGGTGAGTGTGAGAATTGCAGTCTATTACTATTTATTGGAGAGGTAATATGAGCGAAAAGAATATCGTATTGATTCCTGGTGATGGTATCGGTACTGAGATTATTGCTGCAGCGAAGGCTGTGTGTGATGTGGCTTTTGAGAAAGCCGGTGTAAAGGTTAATTGGATTGATAAAAAAGCGGGCGGTACGTCTATTGATGCATACGGCGTGCCTTTGACTGAGGATACAATCGAGGCTTGTAAAGCTGCTGATGCTGTATTGCTTGGTGCTGTAGGCGGTCCTAAATGGGATAATGTGGATCCTTCTATCCGTCCTGAAAAAGCAATCCTTGGTCTTCGTAAGGAGCTTGGTTTGTTCTGTAACTTGCGTCCTGTAAAAATCTATCCATCTTTGCAAGAGTATTCTCCACTTAAAAAGGAACTAGTACAAGATGTAGATTTTGTCATCGTTCGTGAGTTGACTGGTGGTATTTATTTCGGTGAACGGGAAGAGGCACAAGGTGAAGGTGCTAACGAGTTCGCTTGGGATAAAGAAACGTACAGCCGTTATGAAGTAGAGCGCATCATGGACATCGCTATGGAAACAGCTCGTAAACGCAACAAAAAAGTTGTATCCGTAGATAAAGCAAATGTATTGGCTTCTTCTCGTTTGTGGCGCAAAATTGCGCAAGAGAAAGCTGCTGCCAATCCAGATATCGCAACAGATTACTTCTACGTAGATAACACAGCGATGCAACTCGTTGTAAATCCTGCACAGTTTGACGTTATCGTTACAACAAACTTGTTCGGCGATATCTTGTCTGACGAAGGTGCTGTTATTTCTGGTTCTATCGGGCTTTTACCATCTGCATCCATGGGTACTGGCACAGCATTGTATGAGCCAATCCATGGTTCTGCACCAGACATTATGGGCCAAAACTTGGCGAACCCATTGGGTACAATCTTGTCCGCAGCTATGATGTGCCGTCACTCCCTTGATTTACCTCAAGTGGCTGACGCAATCGAAAAAGCTGTTGAACAAGTGCTCGTTGATGGTTACCGCACAGGCGATATCTACCGTGAGGGGTTAAAACGCGTAGGTACCACAGAAATAGCGCAAGCTGTAATCGAACGTTTATAATAGGTGCGATTGAGTGCTTACTTATGTATTGAAGAGAGGGTAGTAAGGCCCTCTCTTTTTTGTGGGAGGCGTTATGTTACCATATTTTTTACTAGCTTTATCTATAGGGCTTGAGCTATTTGCTACGACCATGTTGAAAGCATCTGATGGCTTTACACGGCCGTTAGAGACTATTGCCTGCGTATGTGGCTATGTAGGATCTTTCTATACATTGACGCATGTACTGAAATATATTCCACTCAGTGTTACCTATGCTACTTGGTCTGGGGTCGGCCTTGTGGTGACAGCACTTATTTCTGTCTTTATCTTTAGTGAGGGCTATAATATTTACACTATTTTGGGAATCGGTCTTATTGTAGTTGGCGTTGTCATCCTTAACCTGTGGGGAAGCGTAGGAAACTAAAATTATAGCGAGTCTCTATCTCATAAATTAGAATATTGTAGATGTAGATGTAGATGTAGATGTAGATGTAGATGTAGATGTAGATGTAGATGTAGATGTAGATGTAGATGTAGATGTATAGGCGAGACATTTTTTAAGGAGGCCTTTATGAATTCTTCGATGTATCGAAATTTAACTATTACTGCTTTGTTGATGGCATTAGCCATCATGATTCCTATTATGATGCCCTTGAAAGTTGTGATTCCGCCGGCTTCGTATACATTAGCTAGTCACGTGCCTATATTCCTAGCCATGTTCCTGTCTCGTAAGATGGCCGCTTGTGTAGTCATCGGATCTACTCTTGGTTTCTTTGTAGCAGGCTTCCCGCTTGTTATCGTTATGCGCGCTGCATCCCATATCATCTTTGCCTTGATGGGGGCTTACTATATCAAACATCATCCAGGTGTACTTACAGGAGCTCTATCCTTTGGCGTGTTCAACCTTGTTTGTGCCATTGTTCACGCCATTGGCGAAGTACTAGCATGCCTCTTGTTCTATACTACAACTACAATGCCAAATATTGACCTTATCTATGTCGTATTTGTTCTTGTTGGCGGCGGTACCATCATTCATAGTTTAGTGGATGGATATATTTCCTTATATATCTATAAAGCTATTCCAGGATTGAAAGCCAATACACATATAGAATAATACAGAATATAAGAATACGATAAATAATGTAGCATATAAGAACGCAATAATTGGATAATGCTAAATCCGTATCTGCAGATACAGACAGTCTCTTGTGCTTTCGATATAATAGAACTATAGTTAATGACCGATTCGTGTTATATCGTTCGATGTAACATTTGGGCCATATATTTGGTTGTAATTGTGAAAGCTCTACATATTCCTTGGTTTTTTATAAAACTATATAAGGAATGAGGTGAGTACCTATACTTTCACAGAAATGGAGGTTATTATGAGAAAGCACATTAAAAATAACGTATTTTGGGTAGGTAAAATCGACTGGGAATTAAATGAGTTCCACGGTTCTGATTACAGCATTAACAATGGTTCTAGCCAAAATGCGTACTTGATTGAAGAGGAGAAGACTGTTCTCATCGACACTGTGTGGAAACCTCATTCCTCCGAGTTTATCGATAATTTGGAAGCTGAAATCGATTTAAATAAGATTGATTTCATCGTATGTAACCACGGCGAAGTGGATCACAGCGGTTCCTTGCCTGCATTGATGGAAAAAATTCCTAATACGCCAATTTACTGTACAGAAAATGCAGTTAAGTCCTTGGTTGGTCAATATCATCATCCAGAATGGAATTTTAAAGTTGTTAAAACAGGTGATTCCGTAGATATCGGCAATGGTAAATCCTTAGTATTCGTAGAAATGCGCATGCTTCATTGGCCTGATTCCATGGCAACCTATATGACTGGCGACAATATTTTGTTCTCTAACGATGCGTTCGGTCAACATTACGCAGTAGAAGAATTGTGGGCCGATAAGGCTGATCAATGTCGTTTATGGGCAGAGGCGATGAAATATTATGCTAATATTTTGAATCCATTCTCTCCATTGGTAAAAGCTAAAATTGAGGAAATTCAAAAGCTCAACTTGCCAATCGATATCATTGCTACCAGCCACGGTGCTATTTGGCGTGAAAACCCAATGCAAATCGTTGAAAAATACTACGAATGGTCTCAAGCGTACCAAGAAGACCAAATCACAGTGGTGTACGATACAATGTGGGATGGCACAAAGAAATTAGCTCATAAGATCGCTGAAGAAATTTCTAAGCAAGCTCCAGATACGCGCGTTAAAATCTACAACATTAGTAAAACCAATAAAAATGACATCATGACAGAAGTATTTAAGTCCAAAGCGATCGCAGTAGGCTCTCCAACAACAGGGAATAGCGTACTGTCCAGTGTAGCTGGTTGGCTTGACTTCTTGCGGGAGTTAAAGTTTAAAAATAAAAAGGCCGCTGTATTTGGTACTTATGGTTGGTCTGGTGAATCTACGAAAGTCCTTCGTGAAGAGTTAACTAAATATGGTTTTGCTGTAGTAGAACCAGAAATTAAATGTAACTGGAATCCAGACGTTTCTGATCTTAATAAGACGGAAGAACTAGTAAGTGCATTATTAGCATAATTTAATATAAAAATTTGAGTAAGCCTCTTGTTTTCTTTAGAAAAGCTAGGAGGCTTACTTTTATTTTAGCTGTGTATACATAAAACATTGGATATTCAAAGGAGAAATTGTAGACTTTATTCCTTTAAAGCTTTAGCTGTGATATGTATATATGTTGATGTGTATAGTTGTATAGTGATTAAATATAAATTATAAAATAAGTATAAAATGAAAGAGTGAAGATTAAATATGCATAAAGGTAACTTTCACTAATAGTTCATGAATATAGAGTGAATAAGGATTACTAGGGGTTTGTATTATATTCTAAATACTTATAGAATGATTAATTATTTATAAGTTATACGATTTATTATATGAGAAATACTTGCAGTATTGTGATTTTTTTCACTCATAAGATAAAATAATAAGTAAGGTATATGCGGTTAGAACACTAGTAATAAAGCTATTTTTGGGATATATGAAGACTTATTAATGAACTTTATGAATGAAAAAAGGGTTGTGTATATCGTAAAACTTTGATATGCTATGCGGGTAATGAACAATATAAATTTTTCTTAAACTGAAATGGACGTATTTATTTGAGAGATAAATTAGAAATATTTCCTGATCAGCCCGAGGAGAGAGGCGGAACACTTAGAGAGGTTGAAAAATTGTATTGTATTGTAATTTGGTTAAGTTTTTTAATTTAGTGAGGGTGTAAGATGAGAGAAATGAAACATTCTAAAAAATTAGCATTTGCTGTATTAGTAGCTATCGCTGCTGTGGGTGCGACTGTTGCTCCAGTAAATGCGGAGTCAGGTGTTTATGGTGACAACAACACTGTAGACGGTTATAATGCGATTGCAGTTGGTACAGGTAATACTGTAAACGAATCTACTTCTAACTTCCGCGATCGTGACTATGAAAATGAACCTGATAGTGCAACGTTGAAACCAGGCAACTGGAAAAGCAACTCCGTAGCAGTTGGTTCTAATAACACTGCCTCTGGTAGCTCTGCATTAGCTGTAGGTCATAATTCTAAAGCTGAAATGAGCGAATCTATCGCTGTTGGTCATAGTGCTGACGCTGCTCGTACTTGGTCCACAGCTATTGGTACTCGTGCAAACGCATCTGAAGTTCGTGCACAAGCAATCGGTTTCGAAACAATCGCATCTGGTTACAAATCCAATGCTATTGGCGCTTCTGCTCATGCAACTGGCGCACATAGTGTAGCTCTTAGCTCCTCCGCTGTTGCATCTGGCGACCATTCTCAAGCATATGGTGCTGGTGCACACGCAACTGGCCTTCGTGCTAATACATTAGGTGCAGATTCCCTTGCTTCTGGTGACTACTCCGTAGCTATTGGCGATCATGCAAGTGCAACACACTTGAACTCCATCGCGTTGGGTCAAAAATCCACTACAAGCGAAGCTACAGCTCAAACTAGCGCTACAATTGCGGGCCATACATTCGGTGGTTTTGCTGGTGTAGGTTCTGCAGCTAATGGTTCTGTATCCGTAGGTAAAGCTGGTGCTGAACGTCAACTTAAAAATGTTGCAGCAGGTGAAATTTCCGCTACATCTACAGACGCTGTAAATGGTAGCCAATTGTACTCCGTAGCAAATGAATTGCAAGATCAAATTAACAAAGGTGTACCTTCTAACGTAACTAACCAAATTACAAATATTAATAATCGTGTAGGCAATGTTGAAAAACGTGTTAATAAAGTAGGTGCAGGTTCCGCTGCATTGGCAGCATTGCATCCATTAGACTTCAACCCAGATGACAAATGGACAATCGCTGCTGGTTATGGTCACTACCATAATGCAAACTCTGCTGCATTAGGTGCGTTCTACCGTCCTAACGAAGACACTATGTTCTCCGTTGGTGGTACTGTAGGTACTGGTGAAACTCAATTGAACGCAGGCGTATCTCTTCGTCTTGGTAAACGTTCTCCTGAGTCCCGTTCCCGCGTAGCTATGGGTCGTGAAATTGCTGAATTGAACGCACGTCTTCAAGACATGGAAAATAAATATAACAACTTGTTGCAAATCTTGAACCCACTTGCTATCGATCCTAGCAAAACTGCTGAATTCCCAGATGTTCCTCAAAATCACTGGGCTTACCAATACATTAGCCAATTGGCTGGTAATGGTATCCTTGTTGGCTACCCTGATGGCACATTCAAAGGCGATGCAAAAATGACTCGCTACGAATTCGCCACAATGTTGTACCGTGCACTTCAAAATGGTGCTCCTATCGACGAAAACATGAAACGTGCGATGAATGAATTCGGTCCTGAATTACAAAACATTCGTCTTAACCACTTCCGCATTGATCGTATCTCTGGTGGTGACAACGATCGTCACAAAACTGAACGTGTTCGCGTTAACAACGAACCTGAAAATCAACGTGACGTATACGGTTCCCGTATTTACAAATAATACGACAACTTCCCTTCGAGCTTGTGAAAGTTCAAAAACAGGATGTATCTTCGTGATACATCCTGTTTTTTTGTGCTAAAAAGTAGAAAGTATTAATGATAGGTGTAATATGTGGAAAGTTTTATCTTTATGCACTTGACGTCAATTGGTTCTATTACACGTTAAAATGCGATTATTACTATATTTAATAGTATAATTCTATATTAGGTATTAACATTCTGTATAATATTTATGTAAAAATATTGCAAGTAAATACATGTTAGTGTATAATGACTTTCATCAGATAAATAAATATACATAGTTTGTAAATAAAAATATAAAGATGAGGGAAAGGCCATGAAAGAATTTAGACAATTAACAGTAGCAGACACAGCAGAATATCATAAGGTGTTAATCGATGGCTATGCAGCGATTAAAGACTATCCGATCACCTTTGATGCCATTGATTTTACAGAAGAAGAATCTAAGGAGTGGATTGAAAATTATCCTGTGTATGGGTTATATATCGATGGCGAATTAGTGAGCTCCATTACATTTTGCATGCCTTGGGTAAAATATTCTACACCGGATAAATATCCACATATTGCACACTTTGTAACAGCACCAGCCTTCAAAGGAAAGGGCTATGCACGGGAAACCTTGGGCCATGCAGAAGAGCTTTTAAAGGAACAGTTTAAAACACATACAGTAACCTTGGGGACTGCAAAGGAACATCCGTGGTTACCTAAAATGTATGAATCCTTCGGCTTTAAAGCATATGATAAAGTTCATTTTAGAGGTAAACAACATACTACAATTTTATTCAAAAAAGAGTTGAGTTAAATAAGTAAATCGCCTTGTAATACACGTTTAGTAGTTTTTGGTTTGTAGCAATCTATTAAAATACATTACAAGGCGATTTATTGTGTGATATTATTACTATTTGATATATAATATATTCATATATAATATACATAATATATATACTGTGCCTTTGCGGTTATATACGATTATGGGTAGTTTGTAGAAAGGATGTGTCCATATGATTATTTTATCGGGCATTTTAGTGATGGTCATCGGTTTGATGCTACGCTTTAATGCATTGTTAGTAGTTATTGCGGCAGGCTTTGTGACAGGGCTTTCGGCAGGGCTGAGCATAAACGAGATCGTTGGTGCTATTGGGGAGGCTTTCGTAAAAAACCGTTATATGTCACTATTTGCCTTGGTACTTCCTGTAATTGGTATTATGGAACGCCACGGTTTACGTGAACGGGCAGAAATATTGATCGGTAAGATTCAAGCCGCAACAGCTGGTCGTATTTTCATGATATATCTATTTGTTCGACAAGTAACAGTAGCTCTGGGTATTAGTATGTCGGGTCTTGTAGCTATGGTTCGTCCTTTGATTTCTCCTATGAGTGAAGCTGCGGTAGCGCAAGGTCGCCCTATATCTCAATGTACACTCGATAAGATTCGTGGTGTAGCGGCATCTACAGATAATATTGGTAACTTTTTTGGTCAAAATTTGTTCCTTGCAGCGGGTGGTCTTTTATTGATTAAAGGTGTTATGGAGCAGCTTGGCTATAATGTTGAGCTTACAGATATGGTGCTATATGGAGTTCCTACAGCAATATGTGCCTATATAGTGAGTGTTATTCGATTCTTTATTTTTGATAAAACAATTCAAGCTAGTGTGGCTCAAGACGAGGCGGATATGAAAGCGGGCAAACTTGTGCCAAATGAGCTTAATATTCTCGTCACTCCAGAAGAATTAGCGAAAGGGGGCAAATAATATGTTAGAAGTATTATATAAAATGCAGCCCTTAGACTTTGTATATCTTTTAGTAGGTATTATCTTAGTTATTTTTTCCATACAATCTTTTGTCGATAAGGACCATAATCATCGTATTGGTACTGGTCTATTCTGGCTATTATATGGTATTTCCTTTATCTTTGGCTCTTATATGTCTAAAGAAATTAATGGTTGGCTCGTAATTGCTATGGCGGCAATTGTGTTATTTAAACAACTTGGCAAAGGGAATTATTTTGAATCTGCTATAGATTTCAAAAAAATGGAAGCCTTGCGTATTGGTAATGTGATCTTTATTCCGGCATTGCTCGTTGGTATTATTACGTTCATCATCGGGTTCTTCACGAAACTGGGTGCCCTTGTAGGCCTTGCCATTGCTTCTATTATTGCCCTATGTGTAGCCTTATATATTACGAAAGCTAAGGTCGGTCAAAGTTTCCATGAAGGTCGTCGTCTTCTCGATGCTATCGGTTGGACTGCTATCTTGTCTCAATTATTAGCAGCCCTTGGGTATCTATTTAACCTTGCAGGGGTAGGCAAGTTGATCTCAAGTATGGTAGCTAGCATAGTTCCTGCAGATAACGTATTTCTCATCGTTGTAGCATATTGTATTGGAATGGCTTTCTTCACAATGATTATGGGGAATGCCTTTGCAGCCTTTGCTATGATTACTAGTGCTATTGGTGTACCGATGCTTGTTGCAGGTCATGGTGCTAATCCAGCGGTGATTGGCCCTATTGCAATGCTTGCTGGTTATTGTGGTACCTTGATGACGCCAATGGCAGCAAATTTCAATATTGTTCCTGTGGCGCTTCTTGAAATGAAGGATACCTACGGTGTTATTAAGGCTCAAATTCCTGTAGCTATCGTAATGCTTACATTGAATATTCTGTTAATGTACTATTTCCTTTAATCTATTTTATATATAATATCTTTTGATATTGTTATGAGGTACTATGATGAAAACGATTTTGATTACCGGTTTTGATCCTTTCGGTGGTGAAAGTATCAATCCTGCATGGGAAGCTGTTAAAACGATGGATGGTTACACAGACGGGGACTACAAAGTAGTGACTCAAATGGTGCCAACTGTGCGGTATACATCTGTTAAAACTGCAATAGAAGCAGCCGATACATGCAACCCTGATTTTATTCTTTGTGTAGGTCAAGCTGGCGGTCGTCCAGATATTACGATTGAACGGGTAGCCATAAATTGCGATGATTTCCGCATTCCAGACAATGGTGGCAACCAACCTACCGATGAACCTGTTGTAGCTGATGGCCCAAGTGCTTACTTTGCTACACTTCCTATTAAGGATATGGTTAATGCATTACACCAAGCGGGTATTCCTGCGAGAGTGTCTAATACAGCAGGCACCTTCGTATGTAATCATATTATGTACGGTGTGCTACATTATGCAGCTCAAAAAGGCAATGTTAAGGCGGGCTTCATGCATATTCCGTACTTGCCATCCCAAGTGGTGAACAAGCCAGATCAACCGAGCATGGCTGTTGAGACCGTACGCGCTACGCTAGAAACTATCGTTCATGTATTGGCTCATGGTGAAAGCTACGAAGCACAAAACATAACATATACAACGCCACACGAATAATCTAAGGACTAATTCTTAACAGTCCTGTTCTATTTATAAAATAAAAAGTTGATAGAGAGTCTATGGGTTGTCTGTTCCCGGTTTTACTTGATGGGGAGACAATCTATAGGCTCTCTTTAATTTTATATAATCGTTTCTTGCATAGCCTGGATAATAACTTTTATAGGAAAAATAATAGTTTCTATAAGGCGGATAATAATCTCTTATAGTAGAATCGTATAATCGCCTCTTATAGTGGATGGTATAATAGCCGCTTATATAGGAGGTGTAACTGGTTCTTGGCATGCATAATTATAACTTATTAATAGTCTTAGAATAGATATAATAGTTAAAGATACATGCTGCTTTTCTTGTTTGAGTTTTAGGGGATATTGATTAGAATGTCTAATTTTAATAAAAATTCATATTACAGTATACTTAACCTGATAAGTTATTTGTAGTCAGGAGGAATTTATGAGGGTAAGTAAAAAAGCATTAGTGTTAGCAGCGTGTCTTGGTTGTGGCGTGATGACAACTAGTTTAGCAGCAGATAGTACAGCTGTTAATCCTAGTACAGACGCGCCTACGGTAACATTTGTAGCGGGGAAGAAGGCGATCTTTATTGGTAAAGATCAAGGCTATACTAATAAAGGCTGGGTTGGAGAGGTTCTAGCTATCGGTTATGGTGGTTTTGGTAAACAAGATGCATTAGCTGGAGAGACTGTAGTTGTTGGTAATGCTAGTGCTAGTAACGCACGCGGTGCCACTGTTGTAGGCCAACGTGCGGGTACAAATGGTGAAAATTCTACGGTTATAGGTTCTAATGCATCTGCTTCTATGTATAGTGCAAAAACAACAGGGGCTGTAGCGCTTGGTAGCTATAGTAAAGCTTATGCAACAGAAAGTACTGCGCTAGGTTACTTCTCACAAGTAGAACCCAAAATAGATAACGCTGTAGCTTTAGGGGCGCGCTCCCACGCTATTGTTGGGGCAGGAGAGAAGGGCTATCTCATAGAGGACAGTGACGGGAATAGTAATACTTGGGTATCTAAAATGGGTGCTGTCGCAGTTGGCTCTAAGTCTTATGGGAATCGTCAAATTACAAACTTAACTGCAGGGACACGCGATGATGATGCGGTTAATGTGGCGCAATTGAAACGAGTTCGCGACTATGCGACCTATACAGGTGGCGTTGGCACTACTATTGGAGATGATCATGTAGTTAATGTAAATGTGGGAGATGGTTTGCATGTAGAGGATAATAAAATGGTAGCTGATGTAAAAGCAGCTGATGTAAATGCTTTGAAGCAATCCATATCAGCTAGCACAGGATCTATTGAACGATTAGACTCTAATATTAATCGTTTAGATAGTAATATTAATAGAGTAGGTGCTATGAGTGCGGCATTAGCAGGGCTCCATCCAGTACAGTCTGATGATGGAACAAAGTGGAATCTAGCGGTAGCAGGCGGTTCTTATAAAGGCGAAAAAGCGATGGCTTTAGGTGCCTTCTTCACGCCAAACAAGATCGCTCAATTCTCTGTAGGCTCTACGGTTGGGCAAAACAGTACTATGTTTAATGTAGGTGCCTCTTTTAAGGTTGGTCCTGCTAGTGAAAAGATGGCTAGTCAAGATACTAATGCTATCAATGTACTTTCACAAGAGGTAGAGACATTAAAAGCTCAACATGAAGCTGATGTAAATCGTATTGCTGCATTGGAAGCAAAGGTTAATGCGCTAGCAAATAGAAAATCAAACGAATAGAAATAATAGTAAATAATATTCTTATATGATGTATACAATAACTTATCTTGTGTAATGTGCAAATAGAGCTATATCTGCAGTAGATATAGCTCTATTTTTATGTTTATAAGGTTAAATGGAGTATTTCTCCTTTAGGTGATGTATGTAGTATGATTTTCTATACTTTTACATAGAATGATATTTTATTTTCAATAATCATTATAAATTTTAAATACCTACTATTGACATAGGTATTTAAATAATATATTATAATTACATAATCATATTAAGTTAGTAGGAATAAGTGAGGGATGTCACAGTAGCTTTCAAAATAAGAATTGTAAAGCGAATAGAGATGACCTCTATAGGAGTATAGAATGAGTGAACACGTAGATGTAAGTAACATCAAGGATCCTAGTATCGCGGCAGCTCGAAAAGAAGTTGAGTTCCAACGTGCTATGAATCCTTGTCCAATCGATTTTTCCGAGTTTCAGTCTAGTAACCCTCGTTCTCAAGGGGAGCAAAAGGAGTATGAAGGTAAAGATGCATCGAATTTTAACCGTCGTCAAAAATATTCTGATAGCGAAGAACCTCAATTCACAACACCTTTTGGGAGTGAACCAGGGTTTTTACCTGTAGAAAAAGACCGTTATCGTCTTGTATGGTCTAAACATTGTCCTTGGGCTCACCGTATTGCTATAGCCATCGATTTGCTTGGCTTAGATACGGTAATCTCTAAAGGCACTGTTGATCCATTGCGTCCAGCAGGGGTTATTGCAGACTGGTTCTTTACCCTTGATAAAGATGAAAAGGATCCGGTACTAGGCATTCACTCCTTAGGTGAAGCGTACCGCAAAGGCGACCCTAACTACGACGCACGTTCCACAGTACCAGCTATCGTAGATGTTACAACTGGTGCAGTAGTAAACAATGACTACCATGCGTTAACGACTGAATTAGCATTGGGCTTTAAAGATTTCATCTCGCCTGATGCACCAGATATTTATCCAGAGGAATTACGTGCCGATATCGATGCGTTGAACGTTATTATCTACGCTGATTTTAACTTAGCGGTAAACTTGGCGGCTCTTGTAACAAACCAAAAAGATTACGAGTACTACTACGATCGTATCTTTGCTCGCTTAGACTGGCTTGAAGAGCGCCTTAGCAAGCAACGTTACTTGATGGGCGATACGATTACAGATCCAGATATCCGTATCTTCCCAACATTGGCTCGCTTTGACCTCGTATTCTACCAAAAATACTTGGTTAATAAAAAACGCCTCGTAGACTATCCAAACCTTTGGAACTACGCGAAGGATTTGTACTCCAATCCAGCATTCGGTGGTACAACAGACTTCGACTCTATGCGTAAACGTTTCTACTACGTAGACCATACGCCATTTGAAGATCTACCACGCCTTATTCCAAAAGGTCCAGACGATTCTATTTGGTTAGAACCAAATGACCGTGCGGAGAAATTTGGTAAATAAATAGCTCAAAGGAGGGCCCATGGATTCAGTAACGCAGACGATTGTGAACTACATAGAACAAACGGATGTGTCGAACCGTGAGGACCTCCTATCAGTAGCGCGCATTGCCTTTCTAGATTATCTGGCGTCCCTAGCGCCAGCTGAGTCGGAACAAGCCGTTCAGGACTTGGCTCGGCTCATCGGGGCTAATGGAGAAAATGTATCTAAAGCTGATAAAGCCTTATATTATGGTTTTGCCTCTCATTATCTAGATTTTGATGATGCCCAGGCAAATTTGGCGGGTCACTTCAGTACTGTTTTATATTCTGCTCTATTAGCAGTGCTCGAGCCGAATGATACGTGGCATGATTTCTTTCGTGCTTATATCATTGGCGCCGAGCTAGAGGGAATCATTGGTTCACTCATCAATCCTGCCCATCGGACCCAAGGATGGCATTCTACGGGGACCGTTGGTGTGATTGGGGCGGCGGCCGCTATAGGCGCTTTGCGAGGCCTTCATGGTGAAAGCTTGGCTCAGCTCCTGTCTTTGGCTGCTACTCAGTCGGCGGGCATGTTCTTTCAAAGTGGTACAGATGGTAAGCCGCTCCATGCGGGACTGGCAGCACGCAATGGTGTATGGGCTTACGAACTGTTGCAACATACATCACTTCAAACAAGTACAAAACCGTTTGACCCTGAACGGGGTTGGTTTAAAACCATCGGTAATATTACCGTTACATCAAATGACATCGCTAGCCGTTGGTTAGCACCAGGGCAACTTATTGATCCTGGTTTGTGGATGAAAGTCCACCCCTATTGCTCGGCAGCCATTTGTGGCGCTGAAGCAGCAGAGGTGGTGGCACATAGAATACGATGTGCTGACTCTGATGTATTCCTTTGGGATGATATAAAGCGAGTTACTGTTCACTTCCCGCCTGGTGCTGATGCAGCATTGCGTTATACAGTGCCAACAACAGGTCGAGAAGGGCAGTTTTCCATAGAGTACATCGTGTACCAAGTCCTCGCCTATGGGGCGGTACAAGATGAGTTATTCAAGCTAGAAGCCATAGACCCAATAGTACGAGACTATATGAATCGTATAGAACGTGTTTATGATTTGCCGAAGGTATCCCTAACAGAGCGGATTACGAAAGTAACCGTTACTTTAAAAAGTGGAGATACTTTCACAGAGACGGTGAACAATCCGAAAGGATCGCCGAATAATCCCCTTACATTAGAGGATATACGCATTAAGCTTGGCCTCACGTTGAAGGCTGACCAAATAGATAGAATAATTGAGGCTTTCACCCATACAAATGAGGTGGAGCCATTCCTGCAAACATTGCAAAAAGAAGGAGTTTTACATGTTTAATACAAAGAAATTGACGAAATTATTTGCCATCGGCGCATTGGCACTAGGCGTTCTCGTGGTAGCTGGCTGTGGCGATGATACATCTAAAGAAACAAAGGTGAATCCAGATGCCAAAGTGATTAACGTAGCTACACGTGGTACAGTTCGTCCCTATTCCTATACAGATGATAACGGCAACCTTACAGGTTTTGACGTAGAGTTGTTGAAAGAAATTGAACGTCGTAATCCAGACCTTCACTTCAACTTCAAGCCGATGGCCGTTGACGCTGCCTTCGTAGCAATGGATGCTGGCCAAGTTGACATGATTGCAAACCAAATGCGCCGTAATCCAACTCGTGAAGCAAAATACTATTACACCAATGAGGTTAATAACTACTCCACACGTAAATTAGTGGTGAAAAATGACCGTAATGACATTTCTAAATTAGATGATTTGAAAGGCAAAAAAATCGCCGTTACTACATCTTCTGAGTTTAACGAATTAGTAAAACAATTCAATGAAACAGCGGATCCGCAAATTGAAGTTATCTATACAGATAAAGCTGGTGCAGAAACATTGAACCTCGTTGCTACCGGTCGTGCCGATGCAGCTGGTGAGTATGAATACGTAATTAACTCTGCCATTAAGGACCGTGGCTTACCACTCAAAGCCGTAGGTGATGTATTGGCAGTAGTACCAACATACTTCTTGTCTAAACGGACAGATGATATGAAACAAGTAAACGAAAAAATCGATAAAACGATGAAAGAAATGCGTGCTGATGGTACGTTGAAAAAACTTTCTGAAAAATATCTTGGTGGGGATTACACATTCGATCCAACACAAAAATAACGAATAGGCCGCCTTGGCGGCCTTATTCTATTATGTATAGAAACGAGGTGCTACTGTGGGCAAGTATTTTGATGTGTCCTACATGATCCAAGCGTTTCCACAGCTCTTGAATTATGTTCACGTAACGGTGCTCATCACCGTTATTTCTGCCATCTTAGGTGTTATATTGGGCTCTATTATAGCCATTATTCGCCTCAAGAAGGTGCCAGTATTAAACCAATTATTTATTGTATTTATCTCCTTTATGCGGGGCACGCCGTTCTTGGTACAACTATTCCTCATTTACTTTGGGGTGCCAGAAATCATGTCCCATATGGGTCTTAACATGAAAAATGTGCCGGGCCTCGTATTCGTGTATGCGGTGTTTACATTGCATATCGCAGCGTATAGTGCCGAAATCATGCGCTCCAGTATTGATGCGGTGGCTCCTGGTGAGAAGGAAGCCGCTAAAAGCCTTGGCATGACCGAGTTTCAAAGCTATGTGCGCATCATCTTGCCGCAGGCTTTCACCATGAGTATTCCACCGTTGACGAACCTCGTTATCGGCATGTTGAAAGGGACGGCGCTCATCTTTAACGTCGGCGTTGTCGATATGATGCGTAAGGCGGACCTCATGGGCGGCAATAGCCAGCGTTATCTTGAGTTATTCGTAGACGCAGCCATCATTTATGGAATTCTAATTATCATCGTGTCCCTCTTGGGCCGATTGCTTGAAAAACGTTTTACCGTTGCGGGCAAGGAAACGCAACGCATTTTGATCAGTGAGGAGTAGGGGCTTATGGGACATATTATTGATTCAACCTATATTTATGGCACCTTCTTTGCTGTCATTCCTTATGTGAAAGTAACCCTCATGATTACCTTCCTCAGCGTTGGTTTGGGTACAATCCTAGGGTTATTAAGTTGCGTGCTACAACAAAATAAAGTACCTGTGCTCAGTCAGCTCAGCTACTTGTACGTATTGTTGTGCCGTAGTATTCCGAACATGGTTCTCTTATACCTCGTGTACTATGGCTTGCCAATTCTTTTCCTCGCCTTAGAGGATCAAACAGGGGTGCATGTGCCTTTTGAAAAGGTGCCAGCTACCTTCGTAGCCGTTGTAGGCTTAACCTTGCATACAGGGGCGTATTTGAGTGAAATCTTCCGGGCTGCCTTGCAATCGGTACCGAAAGGTCAAATGGAAGCGGCTCAAGCCATCGGTATGACTTGGCTCCAAGCGTTCCGTCGCATCGTATTGCCGCAAGCGACAGTCTTTGCGTTGCCACTATTTACGAACCAATTCCTTAACACTATGAAGAGTACTAGTATCGTATTCGTCATCACGGTTATTGAATTGTTTGGCGCTGCAAAGTTATATACAGAGGAAAATTCGCAGTATTTTGAGGCCTACATCGTGGTGGCCGGTCTATTCTGGGTGATGGGGATTGTCTTTGAATTTATCTTCCATCGTTTAGAAGTCTATGCAAGCAAGTATAAACGAGGTAATGCATTATGATAGATATTAAACAAGTTCACAAATCCTTCGGGAACCGTGAAATTTTAAAGGGCATCGACCTACATGTGCCAACAGGGTCTGTAACGGTTATCCTTGGCCCATCTGGCAGTGGTAAGACGACGTTCCTTAGAACATTGAACTTCCTTGAAAAGGCTGATGCTGGGACGATGCAATTAAACGATATTTCTGTAGACTTACATAAAGCATCTAATAAGGAAATCTTAAACGTACGCCGCAATACATCCATGGTATTCCAGTCTTATAACTTATTCTCTAATAAGACTGTTATTGAAAACATCATGGAAGGCCTTGTAACAGTTAAGAAGATGAAAAAATCTGAAGCCCGTGACATTGCGCAACGTTTCCTCAAGGAAGTAGGCATGGAAGGCTATGAAGATTACTATCCTGTACAACTTTCAGGGGGTCAACAACAACGTATCGGCATCGCTCGGGCCCTTGCGATGGACCCAGAGGTTATTCTCTTTGACGAACCTACATCAGCTCTTGATCCAGAACTCGTAGGGGAAGTATTAGCAGTTATCCGTAAAATCGCTAAAGAGCTAGAGGTTACGATGATCATCGTTACTCACGAAATTGGTTTTGCTAAAGAAGTGGCTGACCAAGTCGTATTCATGGAAGGCGGCGTCATCGTAGAACAAGGGGACCCTAAGATTGTCCTTGAACATCCTAAAGAAGAACGAACACGTAAATTCTTGAGCCGTTACCTTACACTCGATAGTGAATTGCCTTTAGATAGCGCAGCTTTATAAACGAGGTACATAATGAAAGAATTTAGACAATTAACTGTAGATGATGCGGCTGAGTATCACGAGGTGTTGATTGCGGGATATGCAGAGAATAAGAACTATCCTATATCCTTTGATGCCATCAACTTTAGCCAAGAAGAGTCTCGTGCATGGATCTTAAAATATCCTGTGTATGGCCTCTACGTAGATGGCGCCTTGGTATGCTCTATTTCATTCCGCATGCCTTGGATTCCCAAGGCTACACCAGATGTATACCCGCACATTGCGCACTTTGTAACGGCTCCTGAACATAAGGGAAAGGGCTATGCTCGTGAAGTCCTTGCCGAAGCAGAAGACCTACTCCGCAACGTATATAAAACACCAGCTGTAACTTTAGGTACCGCCGCAGAACATCCGTGGCTTACCAAAATGTACGAAAGCTTTGGCTTTAAGGAATGCAAACGAACACAACTACCTGGGAAGGTACATACGACAATATTTTTTAAGAAAACCTTGTAAGAAGAACTCTAATTTGGAGTTCTACAATACAAATAGCGACTAGTTAAGATAATCAACTAGTCGCTATTTTATTTTTATCTCTAGTTACTATTTTGTTAATACATGTAATGTTATAATAAATGAAAATGTTACTACTTGTGGAGTGTGAATAGGATGTATGAAATCGTAAATGAACCAAATTTAACCATTGCTTTTGATATGGATACGGAGTTATCTCAATTTGGTGTGTTTGGCGTATATATTAAACAGGGCTACAATATTTGTGCTGGGTACATTGACCCTAGTGACTGGTCTGGTATTCATGGGGGATACAAAGAATTAGTTGAGCTATATGAGAATTGCAAAGGAAAAGCAACCTTCTCTTATGTATTAACTGGAGAAGGGGATACGCTTACATTCTCGTTAGATCAAAAGGGTGTTCTAACGATGGAGATTAACATCTGTACTACTTATAATTACAAATGTAATATGACTATTGAAAGTTTAGATCAAACGTATTTGCCAAAGTTTATTGAGTTCTTTAAAGTGTTTTTAGAGAAAGAGCCGAAATAAAAAGAGTCGCGTCTTTAAGATGCGACTCTTTTTTGTACCCAGTTTCTATATACAATTATTTTGTAACAACTTTAAGATCTACAGGGATTTTAGCTTCTACAGCTTCGCCTTTGATAACTTTTTGAGCTGTATCGATAGCGATTTTACCCATTTGGTCTGGTTGTTGAGCAATTGTTGCAGCCAATGTGCCGTCTTTAACAGCTTTGTCTGCGTCAGCAGTACCGTCGAAGCCTACTATGAAGATTGTTTTGCCTGCGGATTTAGCTGCTTGGATAGCGCCCAATGCCATTTCGTCGTTATGAGCAAAGATAGCTTGTACATCAGGGTTAGCTTGCAAGATATTTGTTGCTACGTTCAAACCTTTTGTGCGGTCGAAGTCAGCACTTTGTTTTGCTACTACTGTTAAGTCTTTGTCAGCTACGTTATGGAAACCTTGGCCACGTTCACGAGTTGCGGAAGCACCAGGGATACCTTCGATTTCAGCTACTTTTGCAGCTTTGCCTACTTTATCAACGATCAGTTGAGCTGCCATTTCGCCGCCTTTTACATTATCGGAAGCGATGTGAGCAACTACTTTGCCTTTATCAGCAGAACGGTCAACAGTGATTACAGGAATGTTTTTAGCATTTGCTGCTTCTACAGAAGTAGAGATAGCTGCAGAGTCTACAGGGTTAATGATCAATACGGAAACGCCGCTTTCAAGCAAGTCAGAAATATCATTTGCTTGTTTTGCAGGGTCGTTTTGAGCATCAACGATTTTAACTTTAAGGCCAAGAGTTTTAGCTTGAGCCTCAACGCCTTCCTTCATAGTTACGAAGAATGGGTTGTTCAATGTGGAAACAGAGAAGCCGATAGTGCCGGATTTTTTGTCGCCGCCGTTATCAGCGCTTTTACCACAGCCTGCTACAAGTCCGATAACCATAACGGCCATCGCCAACAGTAACAATAGTTTTTTCATAGGAACCTCCTAGGCTTTCTTACGGTCTGCAAGAACAGCCAGTAAAATAACAATACCTTTTACAACTTGTTGATAGAAACTGGAAACGTCGAGAATATTTAACCCATTGTTGAGGGTACCGATAATTAGGGCACCAATTAATGTGCCAACGATATGACCACGACCACCAGCAAGGCTTGTACCGCCAAGAACTACCGCTGCGATAGCGTCAAGTTCGTAGCCTGCACCTGCTGTAGGTTGTGCAGAGTTAAGACGAGAAGTGATGATTGCACCAGCGATACCACAGAGCATACCAGTCAAGGCATACACGAAGATTTTAACGCGGTCAATCTTGATACCAGCAATGAAACTAACCTTTTCGCTACCACCTACGGCGTATGTTTTACGGCCTAAGGATGTGCGGCTCAATACGAACCAGAGGGCGATGAAAGCTAGGAACATTGTGATAGCTGGAACTGGAAGGCCTGCAATATCCCCTTGGCCAAAGCCGTGGAATAGAGGATCTTGAGTAAGACCGGAGATTGGATTACCGTCTGTGAATACTAGCGTCGCACCACGGTAGATTGTCATGGTCGCTAAGGTAGCGATAAATGGAGCTACGCGGCCATAGGTAATAACGAGACCGTTAATACCGCCCAATACAAGGCCTGCACCGGCTGCTAATACGATAGCCAATACAGGGTCAGTACCAGTTACGATGAGGTTGGCCATCACTGCACTAGAGAGGGCAAGGATGGAACCGACGGATAAGTCGATACCGCCCGTTAAGATGACGAAAGTCATACCAAAGGCGATGATCGCATTGATGGATACTTGGCGCAACAAGTTACGCAAGTTAGAGAATTCAAGGAAACTGTCGTTCATGACAGAGATAATTACAAATAATAGGATGAGGCCGATGAGGGGGCCTAATTTTTTTATATACTGTAGAGCTTTGCTGTCCATTATTGTCCTCCTGTGGCTAATGTCATAATCGATTCTGGTGTTGCATCGCAGCGGTCCAAGATACCTGCTACGCGACCTTCATGAATGACCATAACGCGGTCACTCATGCCTAGCACTTCAGGTAACTCAGAGGACACCATGATAATGGACACACCATCGTTCGTTAATTCGTTCATTAAATCATAAATATCACGTTTTGCGCCGATATCGATACCGCGCGTTGGTTCATCCATGATGATAATGGATGGCTTTTTACCAACCCATTTCGCGATAACCACCTTTTGTTGGTTACCACCGGATAGGGACGATGCCGCTTCGTGAATAGATTGTGTTTTAACGCCTAGCTTTTTAGACAATTCGTCAGCAAAGGAATTGAGCTTGCTCTTATCCAATACATGAGATGGACAAATTTCGTCAAGGTTCGGCAATGTAATATTGGAACCGATGGAGAAATCGAGGATCAAGCCTTCGCTCTTTCTATTTTCTGTGATGAAAGCAATGCCAGCTTTGATGGCATCTTCTGGTTTTTTACAGTTCAGAACGGATCCGTTAACTGTTACGGTACCGCCATTGTGTTTATCTACACCAAAGATGGCGCGCATGATTTCTGTACGGCCAGCACCCATGAGGCCTGCTACGCCGAGGATTTCACCTTTACGCAAGGAGAAGGAGATTTCGTTGTTAAAACCTTCTGGTTTAAGGTTATCCACGCTCATCACAACTTCGCCTGGTGTAGTTGTACGAGCAGGATAGAACTCGTCGATAGAACGACCTACCATGTGGCGTACCACTTCGTCTACAGAAATTTCAGCAGTTGGTTTTGTAATGATGGTGTGACCATCACGCATAACTGTTATAGTATCGCATTCGCTAAATACCTCTTCCATACGGTGAGAAATATATACGATTGCTACGCCACGGGCTTTCATTTTGCGCATCATTTTGAACAATGTTGCCGTTTCACGCTCTGTGAGGGCTGCTGTCGGTTCGTCCATGATGACAACCTTGGCATCTAACATCAAGATACGAAGGATTTCTGTCATCTGTTGATGACCGACGGAGCAAAGGCCTGCTTCCGTTGTGAGCGGCAATTCGATGCCTAGTTCGCGGCATGTATTTTGTGCTTCTTCGAGCATCGCCTTTTTATCGAGCATACCGAATTTATTGCGCTTCGGTCTCATTAAATATAGGTTTTCTAACAAGGTTAGATTTGGCCAAATGTTGAGCTCTTGGTGGATGAAAGCCACACCGTTTAGCTCGGCCTCTCTTGGGTTCGGGAAGGTCCGCTCTACGCCGTCGATGGTGATTTTACCAGCGTCTGCCTTGTGAATGCCCGTAAGGATATTCATGAGGGTGGATTTGCCGGCGCCGTTTTCACCCATCAAGGCGTGAACCTCGCCCTCCTTGAGGGTAATACTTACATCGCGTAGTACTTGGTTCGTACCAAATGCCTTTGCAATACCAGACATAACAATTTCCATAACTACTCCTATATGATTGGTGAAAGTATCTCTGATGTATGTAATAGATTTGATAGTTAATTTTTGCAAGCCGAACTGCCTAATTTACAGGTTCGGATGCTTATAAAACTAATTGGTTAATCTATTGCTCTACGGGCGATCGCTGAAAATACAATCGGCGCGCAAGATAATGTTGGCATACGGAGATGCTTCACCAGTTCTAATAATGCATTTGCATTGTTTTGTGGCTTCTTTGAAAGCTTCATGGCTCGTTTCAATCCATTCGTATTGATTGGATGGGAAGGTGGCCTCCAAGAAGTCATAAGCCTTAGGATTATTTTCCTTAATTTCCTTTGCCACATGAACCGCTTCGGATTTCATATGCTTAGCGATGATGGATACCACTTGTTCAAAGCTTGGTACACCAAAATCTAAGGCTAAATCAATCTTTTGAACCCCTTCAGGTACTGGCAATCCGCAGTCAGCAATACAAATCGTATCTGTATGACCAAGATCTGCAAGAACCTTAGCGATATGGCTATTTAAAATACCGTGTCGTTGCATGGATAACTCCTTTTTCTATTCAATATGCTAACTCTTTGCCAAGAATGCAGCGACCTCGTCCTTCGTAGGCATACCGCCTTGGGCGCCCAAACGTTGGATGGAGAGGGCCGCAGCTGCATTGCCGTAGTGCAACGCATCGGCTAAGCTTTTACCATTGACGATAGCTGTTGCAAAGGCACCGTTAAAGGTATCGCCTGCACCTGTTGTATCTACTGGTTCAACCTTGAAGCCAGATACGGTGTGGATTTCGCCATTGTCGGCGTAGCCTACACCTTTACTGCCAAGGGTAACGATGATTTTGTTTTCGTTAGCTAGTAACGTATCTTTTGTAGATTGATTAGGGTAAAGAGCAGATAGTTCATGCTCGTTTGGCGTGATGTACGTAGCCAATTCTAACCATTCAGGATTTAGGTCAGCTGCTGGAGCTGGATTTAAGAGGACTTTCACATTAGCCTCGTGGCAACGACGAACGAGATATTCGATGGTTGGAATAGGAATTTCGTTTTGCACCATTACGAGATCTGCTTGTTCAATAGCTGACCAAGCATTATCTACTACAGATTGATCCACCTTAGCATTAGCACCTGCAATAACGATAATGCTGTTATCCCCTTCGGCCAATGTAATGTGGGCTGTACCAGTTGTAGTATCTGGAACGGTAACGATGTAGTCTGTATTGATATGATTTTCCTTTAGGTTATCCATAATCATTTGGCCGTATGCATCTTCCCCGATACAACCAACCATAGTCACCTCTGCGCCTAGACGAGCAGCAGCTACCGCTTGATTTGCACCTTTACCGCCGTGAGCGATGTGCAATTCGTTGCCCATGATTGTTTCACCCGCAGTAGGGCGTTTGTCCGCTAGGACTACAATATCCATGTTGCAACTGCCTATAACAACAATGCGATTCATAATAACTCCTTAATCAGCCTCTGCCCTAACTAGGACTAAAAAGGGATATCGTTTATTTTTATACACAAAAAATACGGTGGTTTATACAACAAAATGTATATATAAATATAATCGATAACCGCATAGGCGTTTACTTTCACATATATATTAGTATAACTTAATCATTTATTAGTATAGCGTAAATACAGAACTTTATCTATATAAATAACTATAAAATATAGCAATAAGAAAAGGTATACCCAAAATCTATGTTACATGAGTAAAAATGTACTCCTGAATTTTGGATATACCTTATATTAAAAAATTAATAGACTATACTATTTATATTTTTTCTAACATTTTGTCTATGCTATCAAATGTTTCTTTTAAGGTTAGCGTTCGCCCTTGGATAATGTCATTTTGACCTTCTACAATAGCAGATAATATATCTATCTTAGCTTGTAAAATGCTAGTTGTAGTATCATTAATATTTATTGTATTACTGTAGCTTTTACCTATATTCATAGTTTTTAGGCCTTTGTTCTTAATATAGTTATATATTAGTGAAAGCTTGGTTTGTCGTAGTGTGTACCGGGCTCACCTACGCCAATACTTGTGCGGTGGAACGGAGTTTCATCCTCTACATGTAAAATATCGAAAATGGCTTTTACAACGGCTTCGCGAGTAACTTGAGCATCGTTGAATTGCACTCCTTCAGGGATGAGTTCGTAATTTGTATTCTCTGGATCATTGTAGAGCCATGTGAGGCGCAAGATTGTGTAGTTTAAGTTGGACTCGCGCAATACATTTCGTGCTTGGCGTTCGCCTTGTACATAGCTAATCGGTAAGTTGTCGAAGGTCCATTTTTCAAGTGCTGCTGGGAATTCACCAGAGAGACCAGCCATGGAAAGGCCGATAACGCGGCGTACATTTTTGCGACTCAATGCTTTCACGATGGATGCCATATCACTACCAGCCTCCATGGCACCTACGAAAACGATTTCAGCATTTGTTACAGCTTGCTCTAATTTTGCGGGATTTTGGAAAGAGCCCTCGATGACAGTCACTCGTTCATGTTCGAGGATTTCTGGATGTATACGCGTGGATAATTGGCGACCATATAATGTAAGGTGCATGTCTGTATATGTTAATAATGTAGCGGTTAACTTCTGTGCAATCTGGCCAGCGGCCCCTAAAATAGTAATATATTTGTACATATAGACCTCCTATGTCCCGGGCATAAGTATTTACATGCATTATATCACATCTATATGACAGGAAAGTGAGAATAGAAATTTAATTAATAGCTAGAATTTCTTTTGTTGTTCTTAGTTGCGCAAATCGATTTCTCCAAATTTTTTCTTTGTAAAAGGATAAGATTTGATCGGCAGATAGATGGATGTTGTCAAAGGTTGAGATAGCATCTTCGACGATGGTGATTTTATAACCATATTCAAAGCCTACTTTCACAGATGTATCAATGCAAAATTCCACTTGCATTCCTACAAATGTTAAATCGATAATATTTTTTCGGTTTAAATATTCCTTTAATTCAGTGTCCTTGAAGATGCTATTGTAATATTTATTGAAAATCTTTTCGTTTTCTTGAGGCTTTAATTCGTGATAGACTTGCCAATTATCACTACCCATTGCTAATAAACCTTCATCTTCAGAGTGTCTGATAAAAATTACTTCTATATTTTGATCTCTGAAATGTTGAATGATTGCTTTTGTATTTATGATAAAATTTTTTGTATCGAAAGGATTTTCTTTAACTAAGCCTTCTTGTATGTCGATTACGATTAATGCTTGTGCCATGATGTATTTCCTTTATTAAAGATAAATTATATGTATTACGTGAATGTAATTAGAATTTATTATATTAGTTATTAAATTATTGTGGATTTCTTCGTATATAAGTATCTATGCACATTATATAACAAGTATATAACAAGAAAAGGAAGAAAGCAGTATCATATATGTTGATAGTAATTTTAAGAAATGTTGTAAAATCTGATGTTGAATTTACATGATAATTTAACTACAATAATGATAAGATATTAGAAAGATGA
Source organism: Veillonella sp. oral taxon 158 (assembly GCF_018376515.1). Taxonomy (NCBI): domain Bacteria; kingdom Bacillati; phylum Bacillota; class Negativicutes; order Veillonellales; family Veillonellaceae; genus Veillonella; species Veillonella sp. oral taxon 158. Next base: position 76,417 of record NZ_JAHABE010000006.1, read on the forward strand.
GTGTTATATCACTAAAGTATTTTGGAGGTGATAGTATGCCGAATATAAAACCTATTTCAGATTTACGTAACTATTCTGAAGTTTTACGAGATGTTACTATAGATAGTCCAGTATTCTTAACTAAAAATGGTAGAGGCCGATATGCCATTATGGATATCCAAGATTATGAACGAGTAATGGCTACAATAAAACTTATGGGCGCTTTAGAGAGCGGTCGTAAGTCTGGTGAAGAACAAGGATGGATTTCATCAGAGCAACTAAAGAGTGAATTGGGGATTTAATTATGAATAATCAAATTAGCTATGCACCAAAAGCACGAGAAGATTTGCTAGAAATAAAATCTTTTATAGAAGAAGAGTCAGGTGATATTGAGTTAGCTAAGAAAACCATTTCGGATATAGTGACTACGAATGACTCGTTGAGTATATTTCCAGAAATGGGGCAGCGATTATTGATTAATCTAGGAAGTAAAATTGAATATAGATATTTACTTTGTCATAATTATTTAAGTTTTTACCGTTATTTAGACCGAACTATCTATATTGATAGAATATTAAACAGTAGACGGGATTATCTTAGAATATTATTAGATGAAGTACATTAGCTCTTAAAAGCACTATCCTTAATAGATGGTGCTTTTTATCATATGATAAACATACTAACTATTAATAGTATCTTGGCTTTCACAAATCCTAGAAGAGTGATACAATATAGATTATATATTCATTTTTAGAAAAGAGGCTATTATGGAAAGGATTCAAGATCTTGTGTACACGCATGTGCAGGGTGGCCAGTTTAGATGGGTTACTGTCAGCACATTGATGCTCGCATTGGGCACGATATTGCATTTGGTGAGCCCTAGTGTGGCTGGGGTAACGCCGAACTGGACGATTGCTACGTACTGCGTAGCTATTTTATTGACTCGTCCTAGTTTGAGTCAAACGTTGGGGATTGGCCTTGTAGCGGCCCTCATCAATGTTTTGACATCTAAGTCAGCATTCCCTTACGGCAACTTGTTGTCTGAACCAGGTGGTGCTTTGACAGCAGCTCTCGTGACGCGCGCTATGGTGTCCGTGAAGTTCCGTAAAATCGGTGGCTTTGATTTGACGCCAATCCTATCTGGATTTTTAGCGACTGTTGTATCTGGCGGTATCTTTGTTACCATTTTGTGGAAAGTATTGGGCTTACCAGACAATGTATATATGTATGGTATGTGGCCGATGGTTCTCATCGTAGGCGCTTTGAACGGTGCCATTACGCCAATCTTGTACATTCCGGCGCAACGTCTATTCTCTAAACGCGGTATGTTGCCGAGTGCAGAGGAATTGGGCTCCGATCACAGTCATTTGACAATCTTGCCTGAGCGCCAAGCTAAGATTTCCATTGAACACGTAAATTACTACCATCCTAAGGCGACGACTCCATCTCTTGAAAATATCAATCTCGATGTGCATGATGGTGACTTTTTAGTGGTAACAGGTCCTGCTGGTTGTGGTAAAAGTACCCTTTGCATGGCTATGGTAGGGGCTGTACCTAAATTCTACGGCGGCCGCCTTGAAGGCATGGTCTTTGTAGATGGTAAAGCGACTACGCAAATGGAAATTCCTGAATTGGCTAATCACATCGGTGTAGTTCTTGCCGATTACGACACTCAACTCGTAACGATGACAGTTCGTGAAGAAGTGGCCTTTGCCATGGAAAATCGCGGTTATGATCGTGATACAATTAAAGCACGTTCTGAAGAGGTGTTTGCACAAGTTGGTCTTATCGGCTTAGAAGATCGCAAAATCACTAGTCTATCCGGTGGTCAACGCCAACGTTTGGCGATCGCTTCCGTATTGGCTACGAACCCAACGGTTCTTGTTCTTGATGAACCAACAAGCTCCCTCGACCCAGATGGGACTGCCGAATTATATCGCCTCGTAGGTGATTTAAATCAAAAACACGGTATTACCGTTGTTGTTATCGATCATGATTTACATGCTGTATTGCCGTATGCAAATCGCATGGCTCTCATGGTAGATGGTTCTATTGCATGTGATGACGATGTACCAACTACGCTTCGTTACATGTACGAACACAATATTCACGTAGATGCGTTGCCATCCGTGTTCACTACGTATATGGAACTTGAGCAAGCGGGCTTCCACAGCGATGAGCCTTGGCTTAGCATCGAGTCTGCTATCAAGGGCTTGCACCAAATTGAAATGGCTCATGCTATCCAAACTGAGGTGCATGGTGAAAGCAACTCTACCAATAACCAAACAAATACTACTGTAGTAGAAGATAGAAAACCTATTCAACGCGTTGATGATGTACAAGGAAAGGACGGTGGCGCTCATGCTTAAGGTTGAAAATATCCGCTTTGGCTATGTGCCATCTGTAGACATTTTCCGTGATGTGACTTTCACCATCGAAGGGGGCGAATATATTGCCATCGGTGGTCGTAATGGTTGTGGTAAAACGACCATCACTCGTTTGCTCGTTGGTCTTGAAAAGGCGAGCGAAGGCCGCATGTACTATAACGGTACGGATATTACGTCTATGCCGCCATCTAAACGTGGTCAATTTATTGGTTATGTATTCCAACAACCAGATCGCCAAATGTTCAGACCAACAGTAGCCACAGAGGTTGCTTTCGGTCCTGAATCACTAGGTCGCAGTAAATCCGAAGTGAAACGCATCGTTGATGAAGTGTTGGAACGTACAGGTATCGCTCACTTACGTGAAGCCTATCCTCCAACATTGCGCCGCGGTGAAAAGCAACGCGTTGCTATCGCTTCTGCACTAGCAATGCAATCTAAAATCCTTATCCTCGACGAACCAACAAGTGGTCAAGATGGTAAGGAAACTAAAGAGTTATTAGCACTATTGCGTCAACTTAATCAAGAAGGCATTACGATCCTTCTCATTACACATGATATGGAAATCATGGCTAGCGAATGTAGCCGTGCACTCATCATGGGTAACCAAACCGTTGCCTTTGATGGCAGTCCAGAGGAATTATTCAAGAAATCTACGGACGAATTGCAAGATCTAGGCCTCACAAAACCGCCAAGTGTGGAACTTTCACTAGCGGTACCATCCCTCGGTTATTGCAAATCCATGGATGAATTGAAATCTAAGTTAGTGGCTCAGTTGAGCGGAAAATAGGAGGGACATATGGAACGTTTAGTACCGTTAACAAAAATCTTGATGACCCTCGCTGTATCCGTGTGGGCCATCCTATTACGCGACTGGGCATCATTATTGGCCTTAGTCGTTGTAGAGCTGGGTGTGTTATTTGTAGCTGGTTTGCTATTTAAACAACATAAGGCAGTGTTGGCTTTGACTAGCTTTGCTGTATTCCTTGGTGTTATCCAATTCCTTGGTAGCGGTGATGTAACATCTGCCATCGTATCCGGCTTGCGTATGCTTGCGATGACACTTGTATTCATTTGCTTATTAGCAACTACAAAATTGCAAGACCTTACAGCAGCGCTCGTAACACAATGCAAAATTCCTTACGAATATGCATTTATGTTCACTGCAGCACTACGCTTTGTGCCTGATTTCATTGCTGAAAGCCATGCTGTACAAGAGGCACAAGCATGCCGTGGTTTATCCTTAGAAGGCAACTTCTTGAAGCGCATGAAATCCTACGCATCTGTTATCCAACCATTGCTCTTAAAATCCTTGGGCCGCTCCGAAACAATGGCGCTATCCCTAGAACTACGCGGCTTCGGTGGACCTACACATAGCTTTGCAGCGTCTGTAGGCTTGAAAACAATTGATTACGGTGTCATTTCAGTACTGGTAGTAGTAACAATTGCTTTGTTTGCTATTGTAGCTTAACCTCTGATTAATCAAGAATATATCTTGTAAAAAAATCTATTTATGTTATACTACAGATAGGTAGTAAAGCGTACAAAATTACCTACAATATAACAAAAAAGGACGAGTTGCCGCTCGTCCTTTTTCTTGCTTATTTTTTACTCTTATTTTGTAACCAATAGCTATAGGTAGTTACAACTAAGGATACAATAAGAGGGGCAAGCAAGGTACCCCAAAGCGTACAAAATAACGCCTCCAATATAACACCTCCTTTCTTCTGGAGGTGATTTTATTATATCATTTTATAATAGATATAAGTGGTTAATTAATATAGAGATACCAACTTTTTGAGGAATTCTTATGAGTGAATTATTAATACGCCCAATTACAAAGGATGATGTACCATCTTGTTTAGATATTTACAATTACGAGGTTGTAAATGGCGTAGCCACCCTTGATCTTGAGCCGCGAACACTAACAGAGTGGCAGGAGTGGTATGAGGCGCATCAAACATCTGAGCACTGCATTTTTGTAGGGATTATGGACGATGTTGTAGTAGGCTATGCATCGCTTTCACCATATAGAACAAAGGATGCTTTCAAAAGTACTGTCGAATTATCTATCTACATTCATCAAGAGTATCGCGGCAAAGGCGTGGCATCTAAATTGATGGCCCATATATTAGAATATGCGAAAGAAACGGAAACATTACATACGGTGGTGTCTGTTATTACGGCGGGAAATGCAGCTAGTACAGCGCTACATGAACGGTTTGAATTTACCTACTGTGGTCTAACACCGCAAGTTGGTTTCAAACATGGTAAATATCAGGATACCGAAACATACGCATTATTGGTATAATAAAACGTAGATAATAATACATATATAATAATACATATATAAATTAGGAATATTAATTAGATACATTAAATAGATACATTAATTAGATACATTAATAATGTAAAGATGATAGATAAGGGTTCGCTACGGGTTAGGGCGAATAGGGTGATTGAATGAACATGAAAGATGAACGACAGTTCGTTGGCTATAGCAAGTATCGTAGCCGACTTGTGGACGGTCATGTACATACAGAATTGTGTCCCCATGGTAGTGGTGACCGCACTGCGTTGATGATTGAAAAGGCCATCGAATTGCGCATTGAAAAGGTGTGCCTCACTGAGCATGCACCATTGCCTGCGGGCTTTGCTGCTGAATACGGTGGCGACAAAAAGGCTTATAACACGGCGTCTTTGAAATTGAATCAAGTAGATTCCTATCTAGAATTAGGCCGTCAATTGCAACGTGCTTATGGCACGCATATCGACATCTCACTTGGCTTTGAAGTGGATTACATTCCCGGCTTTGAGACGGATATTCAAGAGTTCCTCGATCGCTACGGTCCGTTGACGGATGATAATATTTTATCTGTTCACTTTATGGAAGGCGTTAATAATGCCTTTTATTGCTTAGACTACAGCCCTAAAGAATTTGAAAAGGGCTTTGGTCCATGGATTCAAAAGCAGTATGAGTTATATTACAAATATTACTCTACCGTGCGCCAAGCTGTGCGCGCTGACCTCGGTGAATATACGCCAAAACGCATTGGTCACTTTGATTTAATCAAGAAATACCAACACCACTTTGGCTTTGAGCGTCACTTAGATCGCCGCAATGCACAGGTGGTAAGCGATATCTTGCATATCATGCGCGTACAAGGGCGCGAATTAGACTACAACATGAGTGGCTTTTTCAAACCAGACTGTCGTGAAATGTATCCAAGCCGCTTCATCCAAGGCATGGCTGCTGTTATCGGTGTGCCATTTGTACTCGGTTCTGATGCACATAGCGTGGCAGATATAGAAAAAGTTTGGGGATAATTACAAAAGGTCTATACTTGGCTCCGTTCTATGTAACATATGGGTGAAAGTATAGGCCTTTTCTTTGTGCAAATAGTAATTAGATGATTTGATTTCTTTATGAGGAACAGAACGTATGGAGATAATACTTAAAATCCTAACCCTTATTATGTTTATTGGTATACTCTATAATAGTAGACAACGCAAGAAGTATGATGAATGGATATGCCTTTTCTTATAATGAATTAAAAGGCTGTTTTACTTTAAATGATAAGTTTGAAATAACAAATTTGATTTATAATGATGTAGATCTTCTACATCAGGGTGTGTTTGCCCTATAATCTCAATACCTTGTCCCAAGTGGCCGCAGAGGCTGCCTTCGATGATCAAGCGTTCTTGGCGAGAACAGTATCTCAAAATGCAGAGGAACGGGCTAAATGGGAGGCCCTATTTGATGAGTTAGGCATTCACTACTACAAGAGTGAAGCGAATTTTATATTCTTTGAGGCTCCTGATGCGGATGCAGATGGCCTTGCCGATGCGTGGCTAATAGAAGGGTATCAAGTGCGCCGAGGTCAACGAGAAGGTTGGTTGCGCCTTACTATTCCGATGGCTCAAGATGGAGATGTAATGCGTCACATATTAAAACAATTTGTGAATAAATAAATGTAGAATCTATCATATATACTAATAATTTAACCGTTTTGATATCGAATTTCATTCTATAGAATGGAGTTTAGCTTTTACGCAATTTATAGGCAGGAATTTAATTTTCCTTTGACGAATATATATAACGGAAACAACGTGCATGCGTGAATGTTTGAGCCCTAGTATTTTCTCTAGGGCTCATTAAGGCGGTTGAAAGGAGTTTATTATGATTGCCATTATAGATTATGACGCAGGGAACACATTTAACGTCCAGAAAGCTTTTGCCTACATCGGCCTCGATGCAGTGCTAACAGCGGATCCTGAGGTTATATTAAACGCTGATGGCGTTCTCTTGCCAGGTGTAGGCGCGTATGCATCGGCAGTAGCAGTTCTAAAAGAACGTGGCTTAGTCGATGTACTTCATGAAGTAGTAAAGCGTGAAATTCCACTATTAGGCATTTGTTTAGGTATGCAATTATTATTTGAGGAATCCGAAGAGTACGGTCCAACTCCAGGTTTAGGTCTTATTCCTGGCAAGGTAAAAGAAATTCCTCGCGATCTTGGTCTCAGTGTGCCTCACATGGGCTGGAACAAGAATGTAGTTCATCATCAAGATAGTCCTTTTAGTAATGTAGACGATCAATATACTTATTTCGTTCATTCCTATTATGTAGATACAGATCCTGAATATATCATTTCCACAGCTAACTATGGTATCGATGTACCTGGCGTTGTTGAACGTGGCAGAGTGTATGGAATGCAATTCCATCCTGAAAAAAGTGGTATCGTAGGTCTGAATTTGTTGCGTACGTTTGGTAATATTACAGAAGCTTACGCAGACTCAAAAAAATAGGAGGACGACTGAATGTTAGCAAAACGTATTATCCCTTGCCTTGGTGTGGCGAATGGCCGCGTACAGAATGGCGTACAATTCCGTGATATGGTTGACGCAGGGGATCCAGTAGAATGTGCAGAACGTTATGAAATACAAGGCGCAGATGAGCTTGTATTATTAGATATTACGGCTACAACAGAGGGTCGTAAAACTTTCACAGATATGGTTCTTAAATCCTCTGATAAGGTATTTATGCCACTTACTGTTGGTGGTGGGATAACCTCTGTTGAGGATATGACGGCTCTTATGAAAGCTGGTGCTGATAAGATTTCCATTAATACCGCCGCTTTGGCTAATCCATCCCTTATTACAGAAGGGGCTAAGAAGTTCGGTAATCAAGGCATCGTTGTATGTCTTGATGTAAAGTATAATCCATTTGAAAAGGTATGGTATGCCTATGGACATGGATGTTCTAATGATGAAGGGGCGCAATGTAGAAATGCTCTTGAATGGGCGAAAGAGGCTGTAGAACGCGGTGCAGGTGAATTGTTGGTAACGAGCATCGATAGACATGGCACAGGCCTTGGCTTTGATATTGAATTATACCAAGCACTAGCCGAAGTAGTAGATGTTCCTGTAACAGCTTTCGGTGGTGCAGGTAATGTACAGCATTTTGTGGATTTATTTACAAAAACTAATGTAACAGGTGCTCTTGCTGGCATATTGTTACACAATAAAGTGTTAACTATAAAAGATATTAAGAAGGCTCTCCACGAAGCTGGTATCGTGGTAAGACTATAGATATAAACTATTTTTCTACACTTATTAAGGCATTCTCCTATGTGGAGGATGCCTTTTTGTTATGTCTTTAAGTTATAGAGGGCTTTCAAAATGACTAAATAGTAGTTGACACTCTCATGATTAGTTATACAATGAATGTGTAAGTACTAACATTTTTACAAGCCAAAGTGGCATGGAAACATAAGTTTTATCAGAATTTTCATATACTCCATGTCACGAAACAAATGGAGGTGTTTATATGGTTATGAATGGTATTTACTTAGTTATTGCCTCCGCGTGTATTCTGATTCTAGCATACCGCTTTTATGGGGCTTTCATAGCGGCTAAGGTGTTGACCTTGGACCAATATCGTCCGACGCCGGCTATGATTCACAACGATGGTCACGATTACGTGCCAACTAACAAATGGGTAACCTTTGGTCATCACTTTGCAGCTATTGCAGGTGCAGGCCCGCTCGTAGGCCCAGTTATTGCAGCCCAGTTCGGGTATTTGCCTGGTGCCTTATGGATCCTTATCGGCTCCGTATTAGCCGGTGCTGTACATGACATGGTTATCTTGTTCGCTTCAGTTCGCTATGACGGTAAGTCAATCGCGGATATTGCGCGCGAAGAAATCAGTAAACTAGCTGGTTTCGGTGCTATGCTTGCTACCTTGTTCCTATTGGTTATTACCCTCGCTGGTATGGCCGTAGTAGTAGCGAACGCATTGCATAACTCTCCTTGGGGATTCTTCTCCGTATTCGCTACAATTCCAATTGCTATTTTTATCGGTATTTATTTAAAATGGTTGCGTCCTGGTAAAATCCAAGAGGCTACTATCATTGGTGTAGCGTTAATCTTCGTAGGCATTATCTACGGTCCTAACATCGCGGCTAGCGAATATGCTTCTTGGTTCACATACGACTTGCAAACAATTGAAATTATGCTTGCCGTGTATGGCTTCTTTGCAGCAGCATTGCCAGTATGGTTATTGCTCGCTCCTCGTGATTATCTATCTACATACCTTAAAATCGGTACAATTGGCGCCTTGGCTCTCGGTATTATCATAGTAATGCCTGAAATTCAAATGCCAGCTGTTACTCCATATATCTGGGGCGGCGGTCCTGTATTGAAAGGTTCTGTGTTCCCTTACATCTTCATTACTATCGCATGTGGTGCGTTATCTGGTTTCCATACAGTAATTGCTACAGGTACAACACCTAAAATGCTTACTAATGAAAGAGAAATCTTACCTATCGGTTATGGTGCGATGTTAACAGAAGGTTTCATCGCTATGATGGCGTTGATTGCAGCCACTGCATTGCATCCAGACGATTACTTCGCTATTAACTCCACAGTAGAATCCTTTAAAGCACTAGGTCTTCAAGTACATGAATTGCCAGCATTGTCCGCAATGGTTGGGGAAGACTTGATGCACCGTCCTGGTGGTGCCGTATCCCTTGCAGTAGGTATGGCTCATATCTTCTCCAGATTGCCTAACATGGATCACTTGATGGGTTACTGGTATCACTTCTGTATCATGTTCGAAGCCTTGTTCATCATGACTTTGATCGATGCTGGTACTCGTGTAGGTCGTTACTTGCTTCAAGAATTATTAGGTCATTTCCATCCTAAGTTCAACGACCAACATTGGGCTCCTGGCGTATATGGTTGTGCAGCTTTGATTTGTATCTTGTGGGGCTACCTAGTTCTACAAGGTAACATTGGTATTATCTGGCCTCTATTCGGCGTATCTAACCAATTATTAGGTACTATGACATTGGCTGTAAGTACTACTGTTATTATGCGACTTGGCCGCAAACGCTATGCATGGGTTACAGGTATTCCATGTATCCTAATGGCCATCGTTGCGATTGCTGCAGACTTTGAAAACGTATTTAATAGCTATATCCCAGCTGGTAAATGGATTCTAGTAGCATTCAGTGCTGCGATGTTCCTCATGATCCTTATCGTATTAGTAGAAGCAGTACGCAGCTGGATTCGCTTGTCCAATATTCCTCAAGACTATCGCACTCAAGAAGAAATTGAAGCAGAAAGCCTTGTAAAATACGGCAAAGGCGTAAAAGCGTAATTTCCTTAACTTGGGCGTCAATTCTTAAGCTATTAGCATTAGGTTGATGGGGCCCAACTCTAACTCGACATTTAAATTAAAAAGCGTTGTCTATACCTTCTTCGCTCCAAAGCGAGCTAAGTCGCTCATACGGTATAGGCAACGCTTTTTATTACGTTTAGTAAACATTAGTCCCATCAACCTATGTATACCTTGAAGTCTCATATATGATGCCCAATGTGAATTGAAATGTACGTAAATAGATATTTAATTTTACTGCTTTCCCCTTAATGCTTCAGAGCCCTATTATTAGCATTTAGAGAATAGTTTTATTTTGATTGGACATCTTCAACATGATATAATAAGGCTATGAAACATTATATACGTTCTTATTGGACAAAATATAAACAATTGTATAAGAAAGGTCTTAAAGGCCTTGCTGCTTTTCTTGCCATAGGAGCCATTGTTTTCTTTGTACTTGCCACTATTGCTAGTCGCGGAATGGGCGTTATCTTTAATGAGGTTATGGCTCGCCAGACTATGATGCGAGGGACCGTTACTGTGGAAAGTTTATCTGCCACACCTTGGGGGACACTATCCTTTACTGATTTAGTATGGACGGATCCAGATGGGCGGAGATTAATAACAGTTCCAGATGGTAAGATACGAGTTAACATGTGGGACGTGGTGACACGTAACTTCAAAGCGTCTGCTATTAATGGTATTGAGCTAAACGATGCGGTCATCGTTGTCGATTTGGACGAGAATAATCGGCTGGATTTCGTTCCTGCCTCACCAGATGTAAAGAAACCTCTTAATGAGGTCGAACCGCGTCCAAAACCACCGAAAAAGACTACACAAGAACGACAAGAGGAACTAGGCAATAAGGTGCGTAACTTTAATTGGCAAGGGCAACACTTAGATCTTAAGATTAGACTTAGAAATAGCCAACTAGAGGTATTTAACAGAAATCGTCACTATGTGATGAAAGATGTAAATGCCCGGATTGATCTAGATAGTAATCGTGCTGTACACATCGATATGGAGACGGGCAAATTTGGTGGCACTGCTATTGGTGACGGTCTTGTTTTAAAAGGCCGGATAGACTTAAAAGATGTGCTAAAACATCGTATGCCTCAGCTAGATTTACAGTTTGATGTAAAAGGTGTAGACCCATCATCACTCGGTTTTGGCGATAATATTCACGATGCTATGACCTTGCTGACGCGAGTAACAGGTGATTTTAATCGACCGTTGGCTAAAGGCCGTGTAACGATGCCTATTTTACGTATTCCCGCGCTTACCTTTGAAAACGTCGTGGGGGATGTGACGTACCAAGATGGCATTTTAAATTTTGAAAATGTTAATGCTAATGTGTACAGTGGCAAATTAGAGGCAAAAGGGGTATATAATCTAGATACAAGAGCCTATACAATTACAGGTGTAGCCAAGGATTTAGATAGTAGTGAGGCTCTTAAAACACCTGAATTTGTTGTACCGGTGTCGGCTAATTTGAACTTTAAAAGCGAGGGCCAGCCTCGTGACATGGAGGTATGGGGAAATTTCTGGTCTGGAGAAGGTCACTATATGCTCATACCTATTCAAAGCATTACAGGGAACTTTCACAATAAGGGGCGTCATCTCTCCTTTAGTGATGTGAAAGTAAATACGAGGGTCACTACAATTTCCACGAATGCGTTGCGTATTGATGATGGGCAGCTCACGATGGGGCCACTCAATATTATGTCCCACGGGGGCAGTAATTTTATTCTCTATGATGAAGACTCATTTGATGATCTAGATGAGAATATGGACCAAATTAAAGAGGGCATGAAGCAAGCTAGTGAAAATAGTAAGCGTGCCTCGGAATCGGCCAAAGGTCTTAAAGATGTCAAGATTCCTGACGATGTAAAAGGGTCTATGAAAGATTTGAAACGTCAAATGGATTCCGTAAAAGATAGTATTGAAAGAGTCAAAATTAATTGATAAATGAAATATTAATGATATTTACAACAATTCATTGTGAGTTTAGATAACAAGTTTATAATAAATCTCCGTTATCAGTTTTTTTGATAATCACGCATTTCTTTTAGTACTTACTATGGAGGTTTTTATGAAAGCATCTAAACAATTATCTATCGTTTTGGCAGCCACTGTTCTTGCGTTTGGCGTAGCTACATTGGCACCTCAACAAGCGGACGCTTCTTATGGCTATAAATATACTGATTCCCAACGTCCACCAGTATCTACTCCAACAGGTTACGTTAATCCAGCTATGGGCTCTACTGTAACAGTTACAGATCCTGCACCTACTACAAATAAATTGACTACTCCTAAAGCTAGTACTACTATTGAAAACATTACTGTGACTAATGTTGCACCAAAATACTCTGATTACAATGATATTGCAGCATACTCTCTAGCAGTAGCTGACTATTTCATGGCGAAAATCATGGCTATATATGGTAATGGTAATACGGCACTTAACCGCTATGGTTTTGGCAAATAATTGATTTTGAAATAATCATTTCAGTTACATTTACAGAATAAAAAGGTCCCTTATAGACTGTACACCCTAAGATTATATCTAATAGGGAAGCAGTCCATTGGGGACCTTTTGTTGTATGCCTATGGATTAGCGATCTAAGCCGCTTGGACGTTGGTATTCAGATTTTTCAGTAGCTTCTGTATTTGTTGTAGTTGCAGAGTCTTTAGCCAATGTTTTTTTGATTTTAATAAGCGGTTTTTCTGTCGCTTTTGGATCTTCTTTTTTCTTTACGTCCTTTTGGGATGGCGGTAAGAATGTGTTGAGTTCATTCTTGTGGGATACCTCTGTGTTTGTAGTGGATGCCAATTGTGCGCGTTGAGGGGCGATGAAGATTTCGTCCCTTGTAATGTTTACTTGGTTCAACAATAATTTGAACACTTGTGGTTTTACAAAGATGGTTCCGTCTACCTTGCGAGCTGCTGGTAAGAAGGATTCAGATGTATCAAGGTTGATAATCTTTAATTTGCCATGGCGAATAACATCAGCAGAGCCTGGTTGAATCGCCAATGTAGCGATGTTCATATCTACTAATGCTGTCTTAGTAGGTTCATCCCAAGCTACTTTATAGCCCAATGCTTCAGATACTTGGCGCAATGCTACGAGTGGTTGGCCGTCTACATAGATTACGTTTTGCTGACCATTAATAGGCTCAACTACCTTGCCATCTACATTAATATGATGCTGTGTTGTTACAGATACAGGTTTCTCAAGGTTCATCGCGGGACCAGGATTCTCCATGCCAATAGCTGCTTGGGCAGGCTGTGCAACGCCAAATGTGAAAGCTAGTGCACCTACAGCGATACTAGATAAAATAAGCTGTTTTAATTTCATAAGGGACCTCCATAAGGTGTTATATTTCTCTGAATGTATTAACATTACCAAATGTATATGAAAATTTTATTATAAACTTAAATTTTATGCAATTAATATGTGGTTGTGATACTGTTAAACTAGTTTATCCATAAGGCTCAGTTTTTTAGCACTCAGTTATTCAGTACTCAGTTTTCGTAGTGCTTTATGGTACAAAATCATATTTCTATATAAGTTGTGTATTCTTTTATATGCTATAATTAAGTGTTACATGAATTATTTAATATATCTTAATATAGAGTTATAGCGTTTATAGAAAGAGGTTCCTTATGGCATCCGGCAGATCTGAAAAAGAGTTACAAGGGGTAACAATGTTAGGTCACAAGACCGATTACCCTACTGACTATGCACCACAGGTGTTAGAGGCGTTTGATAACAAGCATCCTGATAACGATTACTTCGTTAAGTTTAACTGTCCTGAGTTCACTAGCTTATGCCCTATGACAGGTCAACCAGATTTTGCGACAATCTACATTTCTTATGTACCAGATAAGAAAATGGTAGAGTCCAAGTCTTTAAAATTATACCTATTTAGTTTCCGCAATCACGGGGACTTTCACGAGGACTGCATCAACATCATCATGAAAGACCTTGTGAAGTTGATGGATCCTAAGTACATCGAGGTATGGGGCAAGTTTACGCCGCGTGGTGGTTTGTCCATCGATCCATACGCAAACTACGGCAAGCCTGGTACAGAGTGGGAAAAGACTGCAAAAGAGCGCCTTCATTTCCACGACATGCAGCCTGAGCGCGTAGCATACCGTTAATATGGCATACGAATATTTAACAATGGTCACATCGTTTATAACGTTTTTTATGATTGGTGTGACCTTGTCTATACACCCTGCGTCGATTATGGTAGGGACGAATACCTATATAGAATCACAAAGTAAATGGACTCGTTGGAACGGCTATATTATCTTTGTGTTGCTCCTATTTGTTATGGACCTGTTCCTAACAAATGCTATATATCTAGCCTTTTACGATATATACGGCAATCTTAAGAACATAGGCCATCTCGGTGTTGATTTTATGGATGTTTTCTTTAGTGAAAGTTTCCAAGTCGTTGTAGCTGTCTTGTTTTTACTTGTCGTATTCCAAGTTTTGGGGATCGTCGATGTAGCCCATGGTGAAAGAAATCTATCCTTTTACTATAGCCAAGTAGAGGCGGGCAAGGAGCCGCCATCTTGGATGGAGCGATACATGGAAAGCGAGAAGGGTTCGCTAGGGGCAAGTATAATAGGACTCCTATACATGCTGTGGATGACCAAGCGGAGTATGTGGACATATATTGTCTGCGTTGTGTGGTTCAAGGTACTTGCTATGCTAGTGAATGTACTAGTTTCACCCGTTATCAACCGCATTATGCACACCAATAATGAACTAGCGACACATGTGATTCTTGATCCTTATATTATTTCCTATGTACTGGCGGGCTTCTTATGGGGCCATGTAGCGTTACATCATGACTTGAGTAAAGCATATAGATTGGCAAAGAACATCGTTATACCCTTAGCTCCTCGTCTAAGTGTACTGGTGGGGGCCGTTCTCTTTATTGGATTATCTTTAGCCATCATATTCGTTCCTATCACGTGGGATGTGGTGGTGGACGTGCTTACAAGTAAATAGATGAACCTTGTTATTTCCTGTGTTTTTTGGGTTTTAAAAGTTATTCTCATTCTCTTGACAATGAATTGATTCAGGTGTTAGAGTATGGTTGTATTAATCAGAATACATAAACGTTTATACCTAGTGTATAGTGAGTAACAAGGTGAAATACATATCGTCCTTGGGATATTCCTGAGGGCGATTTTTATCATCTGTCGCTAGAGGGAGGATCAGATGAGCATAGTAACAAATCAAACAACTGAACTGATTGGTAAAACTCCGGTATATCAATTACCAAATACCAATATTTATGTAAAACTTGAAAAATATAATGTAGGTGGCTCTGTGAAAGACCGTGCCGTTCTTGGCATGTTACAAGACGCCAAGGAGAAAGGCCGTATCCATGAGGATAGCATCATCGTAGAGGCTACAAGTGGCAATACAGGTATTGCTCTTGCCATGGTGGGCGCTATCTTACATATTAAAACTGTAATTATTATGCCTGAAAGCATGAGTAAAGAACGTCGTGAACTTATTAAGGCGTACGGTGCACAGCTCATCTTAACACCAAAAGAAACGGGCATGAAGGGTGCTCTTGAACGAGCAAATGAAATCTTAGAGAAATATCCTAATGCGTTTACCTTGGGCCAATTTGTAAATCCTGCGAATCCAGATATGCATTACCGTACTACGGGCGCTGAAATCGCAGAGCAAGTGCCAAATGTAGATGTATTTGTGGCAGGTATCGGTACAGGTGGTACTTTCACAGGTGTTACCAGACGATTGAAAGAGCATAATCCGAATCTGAAAGCTATCGCAGTGGAACCAACAGGATCTCCGGCCATTACAGAAGGCAAGGGTGGTCCTCACAAAATTCAAGGTATTGGTGCTGGTTTCATTCCTGAAAACTTCGACCAAAGCTTGATGGACGGCGTACAAACTGTGAGCGATGAAGAAGCCTTTAGCGAAGTACAAACCTTTATGCGTGAAAGCGGTGTTTCTATTGGACTTTCAGCGGGGGCAGCCATCGTAGCGGCTAAGCGCATTGCTCGCGAAACGCCAAATGCGAATATCGTCGTTATTGCACCAGATGGGGTGGAAAAATACTTATCCCTATTGGATTTCGCTAATAATGAATACGTAAAGTAACGGATTTCGGATAGATAAAATGTATTATGTATAGGAATACAGACCACATATGTTGTATACTATATGTTATATGAGTAGAGTTATTTGAGATGGAGTCACTATGATGCAAGGTTTACGCGAATTATGGGGCAAAATTCAATATAATATTAAACGCGTAATGGATTCTGACCCAGCCGCAACAAGCGTGTGGATGGTCATTTGGACGTATCCGCATATTACGGCCTTATTCTGGCATTTCTTTGCGCACCGCCTTTATAAGGCGGGATGGCCAACCTTGGCGCGTCGTGTGGCATTACATTCTCGTCACGTAACGGGCATTGAAATTCACCCAGGTGCAACGATCGGCCGTGGCTTATTTATTGACCATGGTATGGGCGTTGTTATTGGTGAAACTGCCATCGTAGGTGATAATGTAACACTATTCCATCAAGTAACGTTAGGCGGCATGTCTTCTAAACAGGAAAAACGCCATCCAACCATTGAAGATGAAGTACTTATCGGTACAGGCACGAAAATCTTAGGTGATATTACTATCGGTGCGCGCACAAAAATCGGTTGTAACCTTGTTATTAAACATGATATCCCGAAAGACATGGTTATCTTTGAAACGGATCCGGAAAATATGTATGTCCGTAAACCTCGTCGTACTAATACCGGTAAGACTGAGGAAAAGAAAATTCCCGATGACTACATAGAATACTATATTTAATATAGGACAATATACATACTATAAAAGAATATATAATATAGACTGATATGAACCTCTAATTACTAAATGAACTAGTAGTTAGAGGTTTTTGATTTCATCGAATCCATGTTGAAATAATACGATTGACAATGCCTTATTGGGTATGATATGATTACCCAGTAAAGCATGGAGGATTACTCAAGAGGCTGAAGAGGACGGTTTGCTAAATCGTTAGGGCGGGTTACCGTCGCTAGGGTTCGAATCCCTAATCCTCCGCCATGTAAAGACCTTACATCAACCGATGTAAGGTCTTTTTGTTTCCTATGGTTTAGTTTTTATAGGCTCTGTTATTGCAAGGATTCAAGTGAATCTCGGGCCTAATAGTTATTGTATTACACAGGTGTGTAAGGTTATAGAGTTGACGTATGATAAGGGGACTCATATAATAGATTGTATAAAATGTAATTTTAAGGAGACTCTTATGAATACAAAATATACACGTCAAATGAATGGTATCCGTCGCGCATTAGGCATTGGCGCATTGTGCTTGGTGGCCTCTGTTGGGGTTGCTCATGCTGAAAGTATTGAAATTCCAAGTGCCCGTCCTATGGTTGATGGTATCGGTGCTGATGTAGAGACAGTTAGTAGCTCCAGCAAAGTACAACATCATGTAAGTGCAGATATGGTAACGCCAAACGATTGGACATATACGGCACTACAAACGCTTATCAAACATGGTGCTGTTACTGATACACATGGCTTTGCTTTTGATGGTACAAGCTATACAAAAGATGAGCTCATGCCGCTTATCGATGAGGTAGTAACAAAACGGGAGCAAATGAACGAAAATGACCGTCAATTTGCATTGCGTATTTACCGAGAAAATATGCGTGATGTAATGGATTATCGCATTGCACGCGATAAGAAAATCACCGAAGAGCGTCGTCAAAAATTAGACGCAAAACGGGCTGAAAAGGCTAAGAAGTCTGGTAAGACATATCAGGTGTCTCAAGATCAGCAAGAGGCTCTTGATAAGGCTAATGATGAAGTAGCAAAACCAGAAGAGCGTGCTTTAACAGATGAGCAAATCAAAGAAAAAATGAAGAAATTCAAAATAGATGATTCTCGCGTTAAGGTAAATAACGAGGTACGCATTCGTTACGCTGGTTCTAAAGATAAGAAGTCTAAAACAGATGCTCGTATGCTAACGGAGATGACCTTTACTCTATAACCCTTATGTAAGGAGTTATAATGATTGACTTTTTAAAGAAACAGTTGTTTACGGTCCATCAAAACGGTAAGCAACAGGTAAGCGAGGCCTTTAAGTTTATAGGGCCTGGCATTATCGTAACGGTTATGAACATTTACCTTTTGATCGTGGGCTAAAAGAATAAAAAGACCGCTTCGGCGGTCTTTTTCTCTTTACGTATCTATTATGTAAAAAGCGTATCTTTGAATACCCAAGAGGGGTATAAAATATGGTACAATTAAGAATAGTGTAATATCTGTTGGGATTGTTCCTAGCAGTGTGATATATGGAAATTAGGAGGACCTAATGGCAAACGAAGTTAAATTACAAGATGCAATGCAATCTGATTTTACTGCTGTCGTAAGCGACATTGCAGAGGAATTATTGGCGCGCCTTAATATTGACGAGGACGGTTCTATTATCGACATGTTCCAAACTGGTTCATTTGATCCTTGGCAATTATTCGTGTTCTTCGGCGCTTTAGAAAAAGCCCTCGTTGAGTATAGAACTGATAAACGGAAGAAAACAGTTATCGTTCATGCACAACCTGAGGCGCTTCTCGGTATTGGCCGTGTAGTAACACCTGTATCTACTATGCTTGAGCATGTGTTGATGTCTCGCTTGAATGACATGAGCGAAGGCCGATTGGAAACAGGTATGCTTACTGTGTCTGCTGAAAGTATCGATTACGAAGGTGTAAACCTTAAAGGTCGCCATGTTGTTATCGTATGTGACCTTGTAGACGAAGATTCTGATTACCTCAAAGAATGTATTAGATTATGTAAAGAATTGAAAGCTAGCCACGTTGTGGCGGTGCCTCTCATGTTGTGGAACCCAGAATTGATCGACAACTTAACAGAGGAAACTATCAAGGCGGAATTATCTCATGAAAATCGTCCTCTCTCCTAGTAAGACAAAAACAATTACCGATGCTCCGAAGAATGATGGGGCAGTCAATCATGTAGTTCGAGACGGCCAATTTCAGCCGCATATCACGCAAGAGATTGTAAAACATATGCAATCCCTCGATGTAACGGCCCTTGGCAAGGCTTTAAAGCTAAAGGATGACAAGGCCCAAGCTCTCTTTGATTTCTACCAAGATTTTGAGTCGCAACCAGTAGGTCTTGCTTGTGAAAGCTACGATGGTATTGCTTTCAAATATTTAGACTGGCAGAACTTGTCTGATGAGGCCAAGGCCTTTGGTAAAAGCCATCTCGTTGTGATGTCTGCGTTGTACGGCGTCGTAGAGCCTACGATGGGCGTGCGCGATTATCGGCTTGATATGGTTGATAAGGTAGGCATTAACCTATACGACATATGGCGGGAAACGGTGGATGCATACTTTCACAAGGAAGATTGGATCCTAAACCTGGCATCTAAAGAATATGCCAAAATGGTAAACCATCCAAAGGTAGTGACCGTTGAATTTTGGGAGTTACGAGGCGATGCATTTAAACAGATGAGTACGTCCTCAAAAATGAGTCGCGGTGTGATGGCTCACGAATGTTTATCAGCACAAGTGAAACATGTGTGTGATTTACCGCGCGAAGTGAATGGGTTTATCTGTGTTACTGACATAGATTCCATTACTATACCAAGCGAATCGATGACGGTTCGTTATGAAAGGAAGTGATTGTTTGCAAGTGCAAGACATTCTCGGAAAAGACCTTGTCGGCGATGAATGGCTGACCGAGGAAGAATTGCGATTTCTCATGTCTGTAACTGATGAAGACGAGTTGCAGTTAATATATAAAAAGGCTTACGAAGTGAAGGCGAAATATGTACAGCCTGTAGCGTATTATCGGGGCCTTATCGAGTTCTCGAACCGATGCATTAAGAATTGTAATTACTGCGGTATCCGTCGTGAAAATGACAAGACGGAACGCTTTGATATGAATCGTGAAGACATCATCAAGATGGCTCAGTGGGCGTATGACCATGAATATGGTTCTATTACACTCCAATCTGGTGAACGCTGTGATGATGCCTTCGTTGATTATGTGGTAGATCTTATTCGCGATATTAAGGCCATCGGCGATGGTTCCCTAGGCATTACGATGTGTGTAGGGGAACAAAGCGAAGAGGCGTACCGCCGCATGCGTGAAGCCGGCGCTAGTCGTTATTTATTGCGCATTGAAACAACAAATAAAGAGCTATATCATAAAATTCATCCTCAAGATGAACTACACTCCTTTGAAACGCGCGTTGAATGTTTACGTAGCTTGCGCCGCGTAGGTTTTCAAGTGGGTACGGGCGTCATGATTGGTTTGCCTGGTCAAACTGAAGAAGACCTCGTAAATGATATCTTGTTCTATCGCGATATGGATATCGATATGATCGGTATGGGTCCGTATGTGGTACATCATGATACGCCGCTAGGCCAAGAGGCATTGGCGATGGGCATCGATGACGAAGCTGGTAAATTACGCCGCATTCAATTGGGCCTTAAGATGATTGCGTTGACACGTTTATTCTTGAAAGACGTAAACATTGCTGCTACAACAGCATTACAAGCGTTGGATAAACTGGGCCGAGAAAAAGGCCTTGCTGCCGGTGCTAATATCTTGATGCCTATCATTACCATTCCGGAACACCGTGCAAAATACTTGCTGTACGATAATAAACCTTGCGTAGATGATAATGCAGACAAATGTAAAGACTGCTTAACACGTCGCGTAATGTCCATCGGCGATACCGTAGGTTGGAAGCAAAATGGAGACTCCAAACACTACGGCAAGCGGACGGGGAAATTTTAGTTTTATATAGTCCTCTTTTTTCGATAAATTTTTTCGGAAAAAGAGGACTTTTCTATTGAAGTGTCGAAATGTATTAGCAAAAGCCGTAATTTGCCAATAAGGAGGCGATTCCGATGAAAGAGTACAGTAGTGATAAAATTAGAAACGTTGCTGTTGTTTCTCACGATGGTGCAGGTAAAACAGCTCTTGTTGAATCCTTGTTGTTAACCTCTGGTGCGGTTGATTTCGTAGGTAAAGGCCAAGATAATAAACATATTATGGACTTTGAACCGGAAGAAATTAAACGTAATGTAACTATCCAGTTGGGCATGGCTCCATGTGAATGGCATGACCATAAGGTTAACTTCGTAGACACTCCAGGTTATAATGAATTCCATGGCGAAGTTCGTGCTGCTTTGCGTGCGTGTGATGGTATGTTAATGGTACTATCCGCCACATCTGGTGTAGAAACTGACACAGTTCGCGCATGGGATTATGCCGTTGAGTTACAAATGCCACGGATGGCATTTATCAATAAAATGGATGTTGATGGTGCTGACTTCTTCGGTACTATTGAAAGAATGCGGGAATTATTTGGCAAAGGCATCATGCCATTGCAGATTCCTATCGGTGAAGGCGCCAACTTTGAAGGCGTCGTAGACGTAGCAAAAATGACTGCGTTTACTTATAAGGACGGCCAACCAACTGAAATCGCTGTACCAGCTCACCTTATCGAAAAGGCTCAAGAAATTCGGGAAATGACCGTAGAAGCCGCGGCTGAAGGTAGCGATGAATTGTTGGAAAAATATTTAGAAGGCGAAGAATTATCCTTAGAGGAAATTCGCCAAGGCTTGCGTGAAGGTATGATTAGTGGCCGTGTGTGCCCAATCATGTGTGGTAGTGCCACATCTCGTATTGGCTTAGATCAAGTATTGGATCGTATGATCCGTTACATGCCAGATGCAACTAAAAAGGTTATGACCGCAACTGATGCAGAAACTGGCGAACAACGGGCAATACATGTAGATAAACCATTAACTGCATTCGTATTCAAAACGTTGTTAGACCCATTCGCAGGCAAACAAAGCTTTGTACGTATCTTCTCTGGTGAACTCAAAGAAGGCGACCGCCTCTTTGATGTAAATCAAGGCGTAGAAGAAAAATGGGGCAAGATGGTTACCCTTATCGGGAAGCAACAAATCCCTGTATCCTCTGCTAAAGCTGGCGATATCGTAGTGATACCGAAATTGGCTAATGCTAAGACTGGGGATACATTAACTGCTCCTGACTTTAAAGTAACATACGATGCTATCCGTTTCCCTCAACCTCTATATACAGTGGCTATGGAGCCAGTGAAAAAAGGTGAGGAGGAAAAATTAGCTAGTGCTGTTCTTAAGGTAGCAGAAGAAGATCCTACTTGCGTAGTAGTGAAAAATGCTGAGGCCCGCCAATTACAAGTCGATTGTATGGGCGAGGTACATCTCGAGCATATTCTCAATAAAATGGACCGCAAATACGGCGTACAAGCTAAACTTGTGACTCCATACATTCCATACCGCGAAACTATCAAAGGCTCCGCTGAAACCGAGTCTAAATATAAAAAACAAAGTGGCGGTCATGGTCAATATGGTCACGTTAAGATTCAAGTGGACCCATTATACGATGGAAGCGAATTTGCATTCGTAGACAAAATCTTTGGTGGTGCTGTACCTAAACAATACATACCAGCAGTGGAAAAGGGTGCCAAAGAAACCCTAGATAAAGGCTTAATTGCGGGATATCCTATGATTGGCGTGCAAGTGACACTCTTGGATGGATCTTACCATAGTGTAGACTCCTCAGAGTTAGCATTTAAAGTAGCTACGTCACAGGCTATCAAGGATGTAATTCCTAAGGCGAAACCAGTCCTATTAGAACCAATCTATGAAGTTAACGTGTTTGCACCAGATGCTTTCATGGGCGATATCATGGGTGATTTAAATAGCCGTCGAGGTCGTGTATTAGGCATGGAACAAAGTGAAAGAACAGGTATTTCTGTTGTTAAAGCTCAAGTACCATTGGCTGAAATGGCCGATTATGTGACTGCATTGCGCTCTATCACTCAAGGACAAGGCGTATTTAACCGTCAGTTCCATACTTATGAAGAGGTTCCACATAAGCAAGCGGAAGAAATTATCGCTGCTCATAAACCTCAAGAATAATGTAAGACCATGTCCACGTACTGTATGTAATACGGTTAGAATCACTACAACTGAATAAACAATTGCATATTGTAACAACTTCATATGTAAAATTTCATAGCATAACAATTGACGAAAGTCATAAATCTGAATAGTATTTTACACTGGCCCTCCATATATGTAGCGTATGGAGGGCTTTTACTAGTCCTTTGTGTATATATGTGCTAACATAGAGGGTAAATATAATTACAACCGTGTGCTTACTATATAAAATAGATAGTGTGAAAGGATCGTATATGTTTTTCTCTAGTATTACTGCAGATTACACAAAAATGGGATATCCTAAAGCCATCGTACGGGCTTTGGATTTCTTGAAAAATACAGATTTGAAAGCATTGCCTGGTGGTCGTCATGCCATTGAAGGGGACATGATGTACGCCAATGTAGACGATGTAGAAACAAAATTGTTTGAAACTACAAAACCTGAGTCTCATCGCAACTATGTAGATATTCAATTCATGGTAGATGGGGAAGAAAATATGGGCTTTTTCGTAGATAAAGGCCTCGTAAAGCCTGTGGAGTCTTATCCAGATCGTGATTGCTATTTCTACCCAAACGAAGCTGTCGATGAAGGCAAAATCCACTGTCCAGAAGGGTACTATACAGTATTCTTCCCATCCGATATCCATCGCCCGCTACTTGCTGTAAACGATAAGCCTATTAAAATCCGTAAGGTCGTTGTGAAGGTTCACGTATCCCTGCTCGGTGAGTAGTATGAAGCGATATGAAATTATAGGTGTTTTACTAAC
The DNA here is from genome assembly GCF_018376515.1 of Veillonella sp. oral taxon 158. Classification (NCBI taxonomy): domain Bacteria; kingdom Bacillati; phylum Bacillota; class Negativicutes; order Veillonellales; family Veillonellaceae; genus Veillonella; species Veillonella sp. oral taxon 158. Next base: position 100,256 of record NZ_JAHABE010000006.1, read on the forward strand.
CCTATTAGGAGCTGTTTTATGGGGCGTATCAGGTGCTTCAGTACAGTTCTTAAGCAACTATAGGGATATGAACTTGGAATGGCTAGTCACCATGCGATTAATTACAGCGGGATTATTGACTGTTATCTATGCATGGTTTAAATATGGTAATTCTATGTTCCATGTCTTTCGTAGTTTAAAAGATACAGCAGGCCTTATCGTTTTTGGCGTATTTGGCATGGCTTTATGCCAATATACATACTTTAAATCTATTGCCTTAGCTGGAGCTGGTATTGCAACGGTACTACAATACTTGGCGCCGTCTATAATTATTATTTATTTGCTAGCTCGTTATGGTAAACGTCCGTCTAAAGGCGAGATTATTTCCGTTATACTTGCATTAGTAGGCACCATATGCCTAATGGGGAACGACGGCTTATCTATTGAAAGCTTCCCGCTCACAGTGCTTGTATGGGGGCTACTATCTGCTGTAGGTGTCGCTGTATATAGTCTTTCTCCTGTGGATTTACTATATAAATATGGAACCTTGCCGATTGTAGGCTTCGGTATGCTCCTTAGTGGTATTGTTGCTGCCATATTGTTCCATCAACCTAATTCGTATGCGATGTGGGATGTATGGACCGTTATTGGTTGTTTCAATGTTGTCTTTCTTGGGACCATCGTATCTTTTAATGCTTACTTGGAAGGTGTTAAACGAATAGGTGCGGTGCCAGGCTCCATCTTGTCATCTATAGAACCGATTTCGGCGGCTTTCTTTGGATGGGCTTTTTTAGACAACCAATTTAGTCTATTAGGGCTAATTGGCATGGCCATGATCATTGTCACTGTTATTATTATTGCTTTAGAAAAACGTAAATAATCTATAGGTGATTGATTTAGGTTAGCCTAAATTGATTTAAACATATCTATAATTTAATGTTAGAGGTTTCATCTCTGCGTATTGCAGAGGTTGGGGCCTCTTTGCTATTATGATACATATTGTGAAAGTATTCGTCATGGAGGGACGTATGGAGGAAAAACAATGGAAGGGCATGGGCCTTGCCATTATGGGAGCTCTGTTTTGGGGGCTTTCAGGCACATCTGTACAATTTCTTGAAAATGCAAAGTTAAAAAGCCATCTATACCAGAGCTATTTTGTATTTTGCTTGCTATGGTTGGTACCGTTTGTATTGTCATGCAAGAGGGCTTAGATATGTCGTCCTTCAATGAAGAAGCCTTGTTTTGGGGACTCGTATCGGCGGCTAGCATTTGTATTTATACATTACAGCCCATTGAGCTTTTAAAAACATATGGCACTACGTCTGTAGTTGGTTTTGCCATGTTTATCTGCGGTATCTTATCTGTTGCTATGTTCCAACAAGTTGAGTCTGAAGCTATTTGGGACGGTATGACGTGGCTAGGGTTATTTGCCATCATCATACTTGGTACAGTAGTATCCTTTAATGCCTATATGGAAGGGGTAAAACTCATTGGGGCCGTACAAGGTTCTATACTTTCATCCTTAGAACCAATATCCGCAGCCTTATTTGGGTGGGCACTTCTCGGGAATGAATTCACCCTCATCGGTATCTTTGGCATGATATGTATTATTGCTACTGTGTTTATCATTGCTTGGGATCGGCAACGACAAATTAAACGAGAAGTACTAAAAAAATTAAATAAAGAGGAAATTGTGTGATCTGCGTATGTATGCTTTTTTATTTCTAAAAACCTCAATATAAGTTATAATATATACAAGAATAATTATTGATGTATATAGAAATTTATAATGCTGTGTATATCATCTTATTGGTTGACTATTTAATTAGCTATTTGTGTAGCTCTTCATATAGTTGAAGTATAGGTATCTATTGTATTTTAGGAGGTAAGTATGTCTGTAAAAGATTTCGTACAAAAACGCCGTGAAGCATTAATTGAATTGCGCCGTGATTTTCATAAGTATCCTGAAACTGCTTGGTTAGAATATCGTTCTGCTGCGAAGATCGCGGCAACGCTCATTTCCTTGGGCTATGATGTAGCGTTAGGCGAAGAAGTTCTTGATTTGGATTCTCGTATGGGCTTGCCTAGTAAGGATGTTATGAGTGCTGCTATGGCTCGTGCCATCGATGAAGGTGCTAATCCAGAGCTAGTAGAAAAATTGGGCTTTGGTAAAACAGCGATTGTAGCAACTATGAAGTTCAGTGATGAAGGTCCTGTAGTGGCATTCCGTGTAGATATGGACTCTAATGATGTTATCGAATCTAAAGAGGCTGGACATGCACCTGTTAAGGGTGGCTATCGCTCTTGTCATGATAAAGCGATGCATGCTTGTGGTCATGATGCACATATGGCAATGGGTCTTGGTCTTGCCGAATATGTAGCAGAGCATAAAGATCAATTCAAAGGTACTCTTAAATTAATCTTCCAACCAGCAGAGGAAGGCGTGCGCGGTGCTAAGGCAATGGTTAACGCCGGCGTAGTAGATGATGTAGACTACATGTTCGGTTTGCACATTGGATTCAATGAAAATTATGCAAATTGCTTTGCTTGTAGTAACCACGGCTTCTTGGCTACTACTAAACTAGATGCGGTGTTCCACGGTTATGCTGCTCATGCTGGTAGCTCTCCAGAGAAAGCGAAAAATGCAATGCTTGCAGGTTGTACGGCGGTGCTTAATTTACAAGCCATTGCTCGCCACGGTAAAGGTGCTTCTCGTATGAACGTTGGCATTTTTGAAAGTGGTACTGGTCGTAATGTAACACCAGATACAGCAGTTCTTAAATTAGAAACTCGTGGGGCTACTACAGAAATCAATGATTACGTAATCGGCCGTGCAGAAACGATTATCAAAGCTGCTGCAGAAATGCACGACTGCTCCTATGAAATTACAAAACAAGGTGAAACTCCATCTTGTCGTATGAGCGATGAATTGGCTCCTGAAATCCAATCTATTATTAAGCCTCTTGGTATCTTTAGAGACGTTCCATTAGATTATAGTGGCGGCGGTAGTGAAGACTGTGCATACTTCTTGAATCGCGTAATTAGCCGCGGTGGCATGGGTACATATATGTTAGTAGGCTCCGCTATCAAAGCTCCACATCACAACCCGCTCTTTGATATCGATGAAGAAGATATGCTTAACGGTGTTATTGCATTAGGAACTATTGCAGCTCACTATTTGAAATAATATAGATTGTGAGGTTTGTTATGATTCAACGGGATCGCTTAGTTAACGATTTTGAAGCTATGTCACAGTTTACGGCACCTGGTGAAGGTATTAATCGCCTTGCTTTCACCGATGCAGACTGGGCAGGCCGCCAATATATTATAGACCGCATGGTTGACGCAGGCTTAACTGTAGAAACAGACGGTTTTGGGAATGTCATCGGCTATAAGGTTGGTAAGAATCCTGACTTGCCTGTTGTTATGGTTGGTTCTCATACGGACAGTGTGCCGAATGGTGGCAATTATGACGGCGTAGTCGGCGTGTTATCCGCCATTGAAGTGATTCGTAGCATGAATGATGATGGTTTTGAATACGATCATACGATTGCTGTTGTGTCCTTTATGTGTGAAGAGTCCGGACGTTTTGGGGATGCTACATTAGGTAGTAAGGCGATGCGCGGTGAGTTGACAGTACAAGACTTACATCGATTAAGAGATAAACAAGGTACTTCCTTATACGAGGTTTTGAAAGGTCGCAATTTACATCCAGATGAAATTGAACAGGTGGAATACAAGCGACCTGTAAAATCTTTTACAGAAATCCACATCGAGCAAGGTAAGGTGCTAGAGCACGAACAGAAACGTATTGGTATTGTCACTGGGATTGCAGCACCAGAACGGTTTTATGTGACCATTCGTGGTAATGCTGATCATAGCGGTGCTACACCGATGAACTTGCGCCATGATGCGCTCTGTGGGGCGTCCAAAATTATCCTTGGCATCGAGGAAATCGCCGCTATGCAAGAGGAACCTCCAGTAGTAGGCACCGTCGGTATTGTAGAGGTTACACCGGGGGCAATGAACGTTATTCCTGGCGTGGTGAAACTAGGTGTAGATATCCGTAGTATCTCTGAGGTTGCCCGCAACTCGGTAGTGACATTAATTAAAGAATTTATCGATGTTACTGCAGAAAAACGTGGCTTATCTTATACGATTGAACCTGTTGCACAAGATCATCCGGTAGCGATGCATCCTGCTATGATTAGAGAAATCGAAGAGGCTGTTACATCATTAGGCGTGGAATATATGGCGCTGCCGAGCGGTGCTGGTCACGATGCCATGCACTGGGCTGATGATGTGCCAACGGGAATGATCTTTATTCCATGCCTTGGGGGTATCAGTCATAATCCGGCGGAATTCGCTGAAATGGATGATATTGTAACGGGTGTAGAAGTGCTTGATAAAGTGCTTAGAAAGCTTAGTTTGGAAGACACAAAACTTGTATAGTGTGTAGCATGGTTTTGTGAGATATTTTGTGTAAAACGGTAGAAATGATTGACTTTGTTTCTACTGTTTTTACATATAGGAGAAAATATAATATGGTTATTGCAGGTATTGTTATCGTAGTAGCGACCTTTATCGCTATTATTAAAAAGTTTGAAACGCGGCTTGTGTTATTACTGTCGGGCCTCTTGATGTGTTTTATTGGCGGTAATCTAGGGGCAGGTACGACGGCTTTTGTAAAAGAACTGACAAACCCAGGTCTTGTACCGACGATTTGTACTGTTCTTGGGTTTAGTTATGTTATGGAATACACAAAATGTACGGAGCATATGGTGTATTTCATCTCTGCTGGCCTTAAAAAGATGACTAAGATCATCATCCCTGGCGCCGTTATTATTACGTTCTTAATCAACATTGCATTGCCTACAGCGGCAGGCTGTGCGGCAGCGGTAGGTGCTCTATTAATCCCAGCGCTTATTCGCTCTGGTGTACATCCAGCAATGGCAGGTTCTGCTATTTTCTTAGGTACTTGGGGTAGTTCCTTGAGCCCAGGCCTTATGTTTAACCCTCAAGTAGCACAGCTAGCCGGTGTAGATGTAATGACAGTTATTGCAAGCTTCTCTATGCAAGCCATGATTGGCATCGTAGTAGCCGCAATCTTACTAAATATCGTAGCTATCGTTAAAAAAGAGCATACAGGGTATGTGATGAAAAATGATTCTACTGAGGACAGTAAAGAGTTTAAAGTAAATTATTTCTACGCTATTATTCCTATTATTCCGCTTGTATTGCTTGTATTAGGCAGTAAACAAGTGGCCGTAATTCCTGAGGTTTCCGTTCCTGTATCTATGCTCATTGGTACAGCGATTGGTATCGTAGCGGTTCGCCCTAATGTAACAGAAGCGGTGAAGAAGTTCTTCCGCGGTACTGGCGATGGTATGTGTGATGTAGTAGGTCTTATGGCTGCTGCAGCATGTTTCACAGCTGGTATGCAACTTATCGGTCTTACTAATGCTCTTATTGATGGCATGAAGAACTCTCAACAAATCGCTCAAATCGGTGCGGCCTTTGGACCATTCTTGTTGGCTGTTATCTCTGGATCTGGTAATGCAGCAGCCCTTGCCTTTAACGGTGCTGTAACACCACACGCAGCAGACTTTGGGTATGGCATTATGGAACTTGGCTCCATGGCGCAAATCGGTGCAGGTATCGGTCGTAGTATGAGTCCCGTAGCAGGCGCAGGTATTATCGTTGCAGGGATTGCAGGAATCAATCCTATGGAAATGGCAAAACGCAATGCTGTACCATGTATCATTGCTACAGTTGTGATTATGCTATTATTACTCTAATTCAAGATACGTGATTGTGTCATAGTAGAGAAATTATTTTTATAAAAGCTATAATATAAAAGAAAACCTGTCATGATTCTTGTCATGACGGGTTTTTTTGCATATACTGAGATATAAGGTATAAGTAAAATTTATGGATACTAAAGAAAAGAGCAATTTGTTTTTATTGCATTTTCATAATATATTATATGTATTAAAGGAATATATACTATACCTTTGTGTCTGCCCAGGTTTTCATAAATGAGTAAAAAGCCTGTACTGGCTTGGACTCAAGGGCGCTGTTACGGGTGTACATCCACGTATCACGAGTCATGATGTGACCATCAAGATCCTTTAAGGTTTCTTTAAATAGTTTAGGGTAATCGTTGCCACAGCTTTTGGTAAGGATGGTAAAACCAAGTCCTTGGTTGACGAGCTTCATGCAGGTATCGATGTCGTTCACTTCGATGGTGCGCATCGGTGGTTGTGAGTAGTGAGAATACCACCAATCATCTATAGTTTGCTGTAAATTCGGATCTGTTTGATAGTGAATATAGGGCAGACGAGGTAAGTCCTCAACGGCACAAGGCGTTTTGTTAAAGAAGCAGAATGGTTCGGACCAAATATGTTCTTTCGACTCTGTCCAGGTGTGAGCACCGCGGATGATGGCAGCATGTAGGCGACCTTCAAGGAAGTCATGGTATAGCTTATAGCTAAGTCCCGTATACATGATGATATCAATGTGTGGATACGCCTCTTTAAAGGTCGATAAAATATGGGGAATGTGATACTTTGCGAATACATTTGAGCATCCTAGGTTTAATGTACCACGTGGTTCACTACCCATAGCTAATAGCTCTTGGCGCACCGAAGTATAGGAATTGAGCAAATCTTCGGCGTATCGCACAAGGCGTTGACCTTGATAAGTAAACTCTACACCACGAGCTTGTCGGTTGATGATGGGACAGTTAAATTCCTTTTCTAATTTTTTTATTCGTTCACTCAATGCAGGTTGTGTCATAAATAGACGACGCGCCGCATAAGTAATATTATTTTCCTCTGCTAAGGTTTTTAAAATTGTACAATCTTTCGTGTCCATAAACTCTCCTTTACATATGTATTATTGTACTCTATCCCATAGAGTTGGTACAGATGAGAGACGCTAGATTTATACAAATTATTAAAGACTAGGTGCTAGTAAGAGGAATGGAACTTTCACCAATACACATGGTGAAAGTATAGTGTTTGTAAAGGTTTACACATGCCTGAAAGTAATAAAGGAGCAAGTCATGGTTGAGTTAATTTCAAATGGTGTATTTTTATATCACGGTACGGATATCGTTCCTGCAGATTCTAGTGCAGCCCTTGATCAGCAAGAAGTTTTTAATAAAGAGCGCGCCTATAAGGAAACGATGGCGTACCGTATTTTAATGGACCACCAACAACATGAAGGCGATCAAGATTTACGCATCAAATTTGATGCTTTAACATCTCACGATATCACCTATGTTGGTATTATTCAAACAGCTATTGCTAGTGGTCTAGATAAATTCCCAATCCCTTACATTTTGACAAACTGCCATAACAGTTTAGCCGCTGTAGGGGGCACAATTAACGAAGACGACCATGTATTTGGCTTATCTGCAGTACAACGCTTCGGCGGCGTCTATGTACCTCCTCATCTTGCAGTTATTCACCAATATATGCGTGAAACAATGGCAGGTTGCGGCAAAATGATCCTCGGCTCCGACAGCCATACTCGTTATGGTGCGCTTGGTACGATGGCGATTGGTGAAGGCGGTCCAGAGCTTGTAAAACAATTGCTCGGTCGCACCTACGATGTACAACGTCCAGAGGTTATCGCGATTTACCTCGATGGTAAACCTAAACACGGCGTAGGTCCACAAGACGTGGCTCTTGCTATTGAAAAAGCTGTATTTAAAAATGGCTTTGTAAAAAATAAAGTAATGGAATTCGTAGGCCCTGGTATTGAGCACTTATCCATGGACTTCCGTAACGGCATCGATGTAATGACTACAGAGACTACATGCCTTACAACAATCTGGAGAACAGATAGCAATACGAAAGAGTTCTTAACACTTCATGGTCGCGGTGATGCGTACAAAGAGCTTAACCCTGGCGATGTGGCTTACTATGATGGGCTTGTAAAGGTTAATCTTGATGAAGTGGAAAGCATGATTGCTATGCCATTCCACCCAAGTAATGTATATACTATTAAAGAAATCAACGAAGGCGGTCGCGATTTACTCGCAGAAATCGAACGCCAAGCTGTTGAACAATTAGATAACAAATCCTTGTCCTTGCAATTGCCTGAAAAACACTTCGATGGCAAATTACACTTAGATCAAGGTATCATCGTAGGTTGTTCTGGTGGTTTGTATGAAAATATTATGCAAGCCGCAAATATCGTACGCGGTAAGAGTGTAGGCTCCGGGCGTTTTGCGTTCAGCGTATATCCTTCTAGCCAGCCAATTTACTTAGAACTTATGAAAAATGGTGCTCTCGTAGACCTTATGAGCGCTGGTGCTATTGTGCGTACAGCCTTCTGTGGTCCTTGCTTCGGCGCAGGCGATACACCTAATAATACGGGCCTCAGTGGTCGTCATGCGACACGTAACTTCCCGAATCGTGAAGGTTCTAAACCAGGGAATGGTCAGATTTCTTCCGTTGCACTTCTTGACTCCCGTTCCGTAGCAGCTACGGCTATTAACGGTGGTGCATTGACGGCGGCTACTGATATCGAATATGATGATGTGGTGCCAGCTTACCACTATGATGATAAACCTTATGAAAGCAAGGTATATAGTGGCTTTAACGAACCTAATAAAGATACTGAACTCGTGTATGGCCCATCCATTAAGCCATGGCCTTCTATCGAAGAATTGACACCAAATGTATTGCTCAAAGTAGCGGCTTATATCGACGATCCTGTAACAACTACAGATGAGTTGATTCCTTCTGGCGAAACATCTTCATACCGCTCTGACCCATATGCATTGTCTGAATTTGCCTTGAGCCGTAAAGTTCCTGAATATGTAGGCCGTGCTAAAACTGTTCGCGATTGGGAAAAATCTCGTCAAGAAGGTGAAAGCGCAGCAGAGTTAGTCACTGCCTATGAAGAAGTAAAACAAGCGCTTGGCCTTACAGAATCCGTAGAAGATATGGCTAAGTCTACAGCCGTTTCTAGCATGGTATATGCTAATCGCCCTGGCGATGGCTCCGCTCGTGAGCAAGCAGCATCCTGCCAACGCGTATTGGGTGGCGGTGCTAATATTGCGATTGAATATGCTACAAAACGTTATCGCAGCAATGTTATTAACTGGGGCATGCTACCGTTCCTAACTAGCGAAGAAGACTCCAAAACTATGGCAGTAGGCGATTATGTATATGTGCCAAATGTGCGTGACCAATTATTCTCTGACTCCGATGATTACAAAGCATATGTTATCAGCGGTGGCGTGAAGAAAGCAGAAATCACATTGCACTTAGGTCACCTCAGCGATGAAGAAAAAGATATTATCGCAGCAGGTTGTCTCATCAACTACTATGCAAATGGCAAAGCATAAGTGGTGAGCATAAAGGAGTAAGTTATGAACGGGTATAAAGAAATTCCTGTTACCTATATGCGCGGTGGTACTAGTAAAGGGGCGTATCTGTTAAAAGATACGCTTCCAACTGACCCAGCTGCTCGAGATCGTATGATTTTAGATTTATATGGCTCTCCCGATGCGCGTCAAATTAATGGTATTGGTGGTGCCGATCCATTGACGAGCAAGGTAGCTATCGTAAATCCTTCTGACCGCGATGATGCGGATATTGACTACACCTTTGGTTATGTCGGTATCGCTGATGCGGTGGTAGATTACGAAGGTAACTGTGGCAATATTTCTGCTGGTGCAGGGGTATTTGCTATTATGGAAGGCTTTGTAAAAGCCGTAGAACCAGAAACAGTGGTTCGTATCTTTAACACAAATACAAATAAGGTTATCGAAGCGCACGTGCCAGTCCGAGATGGCAAACCTGTTATTGACGGTGATTTTGCTATCGATGGCGTACCTGGTACAGGTGCTCGTATTACATTATATTTCTTGGAGCCTGGCGGTTCTAAGACAGGTAAGCTACTACCAACAGGCAATGTACAAGACACAATTACATTGGCTGATGGTCGCACAATCCAAGTCAGTCTCGTAGATGCAGCTAATCCAGCTGTATTTGTAAAGGCTACAGACCTTGGTTATGAAGGCACGGAATTACCGGCTTTCACAGAAACGGATGGCGGTGTATTACTCAATACACTTGAAGATATTCGCACTACTGCAGCTGTAATGATGGGACTTGCTCCATCTAAAGAGGCTGCTAGTCCTGCAGTTCCAAAGGTATGCATGGTGTCCGCACCACAAACCTACGTGGCAAGCGATGGTCGAACTATCAAGGGGAATAGTATAGACATCGTGGCTCGTACAAAGGCACTCGCTGTAATGCATAAAGCGTATGCTGTTACAGGTGGTATTTGTACAGCTACAGCAGCGCTTATTACGGGGACTGTGGCGAACGAAGTAGTGAGCGAACGTGCTAAAGAAACGAATCAAGTTACTTTAGCGCATCCATCAGGGAAATTTGATTTCGAAATATGCCTAACCAAAGATAAGGGTTGGCATGTGGAGAAGGCGGGCGTGGCTAGAACGGCGCGACCGATCATGAAAGGCATAGCTTATGTTAAAGGAGAGTAAGAATGAATAAGCTACTTAAAATTGCAATTATGTTTGCCATTCCTCTGGCAATGTGGTTCATTACACCGCCAGAAGGTTTGAGCGTTGGAGCTTGGCGACTGCTAGGTTTCTATTTAATGGCTATCGTTGGTCTTGTTGTTAAACCTTGGCCAGCACCAATTATCTTGTTATTATCTATTGCAGGTTCTGCAATTTTCTTGAATGCTACGAAAAACGTATTGTCTGGTTATGCATCTACCACAGTATGGTTAGTATTCTCTGCGTTCTCCCTCAGTGTGGCGTTCGTAAAAACAGGCCTTGGCCGTCGTATTGCGTACCTATTGATTAAATCCTTAGGTCACACTACATTGCGTCTTGGCTATGTAACTGCTTTATTAGACCTTATTATTTCTCCAGTAACACCTTCCAACACAGCACGTTGTGGCGGTATCGTGTTCCCAATCATGAACTCTGTAGCAAAAGCGTTAGGTTCTGAGCCTGGTGAAAGCGCTAAAAAAGCTGGTTCTTACCTCATGGTTAACACGTACATGGTGACTAAGGTAACAAGCTTGATGTTTGCTACAGCAATGGCACCAAACTTATTGGCTGCTGACTACATGAACAAAATCCTCGGCGTAGATATCAACTGGGGCCTTTGGGCATTAGCACTCGTAGTACCAGGTCTTGTAATGCTTCTCATTACACCTGCTTTGGTATACTACTTAGACAAACCATCTATTCAACACATCGACTCTCATGCGATTGCTGATGAAGGTTTGAAAGAACTTGGACCTATGTCTGGTCGCGAGAAATCTCTTATTGCTATCTTTATCCTTGCCTTAGTTGGCTGGGCGTTGCCTTCCATCTTGACGCAAGGCTTTGGTATTAAATTCTCCCTTGATGCAACAGCAGTAGCTATCGTAGCCATGGTAGCAGCGCTTGTTACAGGCGTAATCAAATGGGAAGATATGCTTGAATCCAAAGGTGCTTGGAACACATTGATCTGGTTCGGTGGTATCATCGGTATGTCCAGTGCGTTGTCCAAGGTTAAATTCTTTGAATGGCTAGCTGACTTTATGGGTACACACTTCAACTTCGGCGACAATCCGATGATGGCTCTTATTATCATCGGCGCTATCAGTATCGCTGTTCGTTACTTGTTCGCCTCTGGTAGTGCGTACGTTGTAGCCATGCTTCCAGTATTCCTTACTGTAGGTAAAGTAGCGGGTGTAAATCCAATGGCATTGTCCTTGTTACTAGCTGCTACAAACTCCTATGGTGGTGCGTTGACTCACTACGGTGGTGCAGCGGCTCCAATCGTATTCGGTGCAGGTTACAACACAGTTAAGAGCTGGTGGATTATCGGCGGTATCTTCGCTATCATGTGCTTCATCGTAAACCTTACAGTGGGCTACGCATGGTGGGAAATCCTCGGTATCCTATAATACCTAACTAGAGATAATAGTTATTCTATACATATAGAATGATCATCCCCTAGATAGTGAAAGTTTTTAAACTTTTACAAAACAACATAATTAAAGAGCTGTCCCGGAATCAGTACACATCTGAGTTCTGAGAACAGCTCTTTTTATTTGTTTATATAGTTTCTTTAATGCATTTGCACTATTTTCGTTGTATTACGGCGTTACTTTAGTTTTAACGCAACCCATAGGGCAGCGCCGATAAAGGTAAGGCTACATGCCCAGAAAAGGGTTGTGAAGCCAAATTGAGCGGCTACGATGGAACCACCAAAGGAGCCTAGAAAGTAACCCATAGACAAACAAGACTGATTGTACGAGAATACTTGTCCCGTATATTCCTTAGGTGTTTTTGATGCTAAATAGGTATTGAGCGCAGGTAACATACCACCTAGCCCAAAACCTTGCAAGAAACGGATAAACCCAAGTACATACACAGAGTCCACATAGGCTTGCGGTATATTGAGTAGACCTACATAGATCATCGAGTAGATGAGCACCTTTCTAGGGCCTATACGGTCTACTAATTTCCCGAGTGGAGAGCTACTAAAGAATTGGGCGATACCCATGGCAGAGAACACAGCACCAGATATGAAGGCTATATTTTCCGTATTGCTTGGTAGCATTCCTTTAATGTAAACCGTCATAATGGGGGAGATGGCGGTAACCGAAATGGCATACAGGAAGGAGGTTGCAGATAAAGCGACTAAACTAGAAAACTCAGGTAAGTGAGTTTTTAGATTTCTAAAGGTTTGCTTCTCAACAAGTGGCTTTGGAACATAGTTTTCATGTACCAGCATTGCCGTCAAGCCAAAGGAGATAAGCATAAGGGCCCCGATGATAAAGAAGTCATTTCGAATACCTACTACATCACTGAGATACCCTCCTACAAGCGGACCGGCTAGTGAGCCTGCAAGGCTAAAGGATCCTATAATCCCTAGAGCCCAACCTGTATGGTTTTGCGGTGTTTCTGACGCGATAAGTGTTACCGATGCGGGGTAAAAACCGCTTACTAACCCTTGCAATGTACGAACGAGGAACACACCTTCTGGTGTAGTCTGAAAGCCCAATAATATACTACATATAGCCATACCAAGACTAGAGCGTATGAGGGTAATCTTACGTCCCTTACGGTCTGCTAATCGGCCCCAGAAGGGAGCTGCTAAGCAGACAATGAGGAAGGTGATGCCCATGGAGGCACCGGACCATTGTGCTATCGATCCTGTATCGCTTAAGCCCATTTCATGGAAGTATAGAGGGAGAATAGGGCTTACCTGACTAATCCCGAGGGACATGAAGAATATGCAGAATGCGCAAATGTACACCGTTCGTTTCCACGTTTCCAAAGTATCCCTCCTTTAGTCTTTCTTTTTAACTTCTTCCCAATCGCTTAAGTCCGGAAGTTTATTGCTTGTTATAGATTCTTGAATCCAGTAGTTAATAGAGGTTAAGTTGCTAGATTCCCGTTTAAAGCCATATACGATGTCATCTTCTACGTCGTCTTCTATAGTGATATAGAGAGAAATGTGTAAGTTTTTACCTTTTCCGCGCTCGATGAAGTAGCTAATACCCGGATCGTCGAGGTTAGATGGGCGAACCGCAATGATATCATACTTGCCATTGGCTACGCCTTCTAAGGCATCCTTAATCATTTGATTGGAAAGTTCATATTGATTGAGGTAGAAGATATCGTTGTCGCAAGTTAATACGTATTCTCGAGGTGGCGTAGTATTTTTGTACTGTTTCTCCCAGCTTTCATCAATCACAGGTAATGTAGCATGATCATAGAATTCTTTAATTAAACCGAGACCTTGTGGAATGGACATTTCCTTAAAGTATCTTATTTCATATACCGTAGGCTCCAAGGTTTCATCGCGTTCCGTAGTATCCTCAATGTAGCCGTATAGATAAATAGTGCAAGTGTTTTTATCTTCGTTGTGGAACATAACGATACTGTACACATCGTAAATTACGTTTTCTATGGATTGGCGATTATCGTAGATGATAAAGCTGAGATATTTTTGTGTATCCCATTCTCGTTGAATGAAATTCCAGTCGTATTTATTGGTGCGCCAACCAGTAGTAGAGTCCTCAAAGATTTCTAATACATCTACGGAGTTTTGAGGCCATGCAGGGGGCATAGGATTACACGTTGTAGAAGATTGCGTTATCCCTTCTTTGTACTGATAATGTCCATCAACGAGTTCAAAGGCCTCTAATCGCTCAGAGGCTTCGTCAGGAATTACCAACGGCTCACCAGTACCTAACCAATTATCGTTTCTTGTGTTGAGACGTCTGATGCTTTCACGAGCATGCTCGTAGAACGTAACGGCTTGGTCTAAATCAGGTTCTTTTGTAATGGCACCAATTTCGTAGCAATAGCCGGCTGCCAGTTGCCATAGATGGTCCGCATAGTCATAGCTACCGTATCTATCGAAACATTTGCTAGCCTGATTGACGCACTCTATGGCGGTTCTTATAGCAGGGGTATTACCTTTTTTAAAAGTAAATACATAAGCGAGATATGGCCAAATCGCATCGAGAGTGTAAATGGCTGGTTGTTGTAATAAGTGAGCGATGCGAGACCAGTCTTGGGACTGACCATCGATATTCAATGTGCGAAGGATGATGGCCTGCATGGTAGCATAAGCGTGGTCATTAAAGTCTAAATAATCTGGGCTTATAGCAGCACGCTCGTAGTATCTGAGGGCCTTTTGAATATCCTGAGGGATTCTTTTATTAGACTCACATGGTTTTGCATAGTACTCGGCAGCTTCACGCAAACACATGCCATTATTCATGGCGGCACCGCGCTCAAAATATTCGAGCGCTCGTTCATGCTCCCCGCGAGACTTACAAATATCGCCAGCTAAATACATCATGAGTGGCAAACCTGCTGCAGCCCCTTCAAAAATGACTTGTTCTTCCATTGCACTATTATCTTGCTCTATATAGGTAATGCGTAAGTTGCGGTATGCAATAATAAGGCCTGCTTCGGCGGATTTACGCAACCATTTCTGAGCAATGGTAGTTATTTTATTTGCGAACCTACGTTGATCTGCTTGGGCAAACAAGCCTTTTAAGAAACGGACAAAGGTAGATGGTTCACCTTCATTAGCCACCTTTTGAGCCGATGGTAAGATGTGGTAATCCCCCCATTGGAATACATTGGCAATGGCGTAGGCGCAGTAAGAACAACCCTTTTGGGCGCCTTCATAGACGCGCTGGAATGCTTGGTCCTTTGTCATAGGCAACTCTTTTTCAATAGTTGGTGTAAGGGCACCAGAGGTACGCATAGCCTGTAAAATAGCGATGGCACTGCCTTTGCGAATAGCTGTATGTAAATAACTATACGCCTTTGTGTCATCTTCAGGAAAGCCTGCTTCAATCCAGGTGAACTGAGGGCCAGAATAGACGCGCGCCAAAATAGCGTACACATCGCCAATACCAGGAATCTTTTGGCCTTCCTCGTCAAGTTTCACAAGGGCATCAAGCTCAGCCTTACCCTCCCAAGCGATATCTTTATTACATTGATGGAATATTTTATTGAAAGACTGCTGTATTTGATCAGTAAAATAAAAACTCATGCTCTCTCCTCCGCATAATAATCAGTAGAAGCTGATAACATATGTAATTTCAGTATACTATTAGTGTTTAGAGGAAAACAATATAAATATTCTGAATTTGCTAAGGTGAATAGGGATACATTATTTAATCACAAGTAGTGATATTATATGGTTGATGAATCTAAGGATAAGGTGAAAGTTAAGATTTTCCTTGACTTTCATTCTATAGAAACATTATAATCAGATTATAATTTTATACTCGCCTAAAAGAAACCGATGAGGTGGAGATAAAAATAGGAAATGCACTCACAGAGAGCGGGATTAGCTGAGAACCCGTAGTACGCAGCTTATTAAATGGACCACCGAGGGCGCATGGAAAAGAATGAACTTTCATTCCTAGTATGGTGCGACGTCACACGAGCGTTAGTCGTGAGGGATATGTTAGTATCCTGCGAAAGGGGAATGCTCTGCATTCAAACAAGGTGGTACCGCGATTTATAGCATAATACAAGTATTTTCTAATACTCTTGTAAAAATAGAACTATAGACTCGTCCTTGACGTTATGTTGTCATGGGCGAGTTTTTTTATTGGCAAACGCCAGATGGAGGTTCTCATGATTTTCCCTAGTCTTGACCGTGTGAAAGCTATCGCACCGGGCTACGATATCGTGCCTGTATATATGGAAATTTTATCCGACGTACGCACACCGATTAGTGTGTTGAAAGCATTAAAACAAGTGAGCAGTCATACGTACTTGCTTGAAAGTGCAGATAATAGTAATCATTGGGGCCGTTACTCCTTCTTGGGCTACGATCCTAAGATTGAGCTCTTCTGTAAAAACCATAAAATGACTATCAAAGACGGTACAACGCGTACCTTTGAATGCTCTGACCCAGCTGCAGAAATTCGCAATATTTTGAGCCAATACAAAAGCCCTCGCTTAGAAGAATTACCAACCTTTACAGGTGGCTTTGTAGGTTACTTCGCATGTGAATATATCCGCTATATCGAGCCAACATTGGATTTCCCAACACCAGATGATGACTCTGCGATGGTAAACGATGTAGACCTTATGCTATTTGATAAGGTAATCGCCTTTGACCATTATAAAAATAAAATCTACTTAATTGCTAACATCAGCACAAACGATTTAGAACGCAATTATAATAAGGCTGAGCTCGAGTTAAAAGCATTAGCTGATCTCGTAGTAAACGGCAAAGAGGCGGAAGTTCCAAAAGGCATCCTTAAAACAGAGTTTACCTCTGAGTTTACAAAGGATGAGTTCGAAGCAGTTGTTAAAAAGACACAACACTACATCAAGGAAGGGGATATCTTCCAATGTGTTGTATCTAATCGCCGTGAAGCTGAGTTTGAAGGTAGCCTGTTAAATGCATACCGCGTATTGCGTACGTTGAATCCATCTCCATATATGTTCTACTTATCTGGTGGCGATGTAGAGCTTACAGGTGCCTCTCCAGAAACATTGGTAAAATTAACAGACGGCAAAATGTATACTTTCCCAATTGCAGGCACTATGCGTCGCGGTAAAAACGAAGCAGAGGACCTCGCTATTGAGGAAAAACTCATTAATGACGAAAAAGAGTTAGCTGAACATAACATGCTCGTTGACCTTGGCCGTAACGACTTAGGTAAAATTTCTAAATTTGGTTCCGTAAAAGTAGAGGCGTTACACATGTTGCAACGTTTCTCCCATGTTATTCATATTACATCTACTGTAAGCGGTGACATTCAAGACGGTAAAGATGCTCTCGATGCTATCGGTGCTACATTGCCAGCAGGTACTTTGTCCGGAGCCCCTAAAATTCGTGCCATCGAAATTTTACATGAACTAGAAAAAAGCCCGCGCGGTGTATACGGCGGCGCTGTAGGTTACATCGATTTCTCCGGTAACATGGACGTATGTATCGGCATACGCATGGCCATGAATAAAGGTGGTAAGGTTTATGTTCGAGCTGGCGCTGGTATCGTTCGCGATAGTGTTCCTGCTAGTGAATATAACGAAACCTTGATGAAAGGCCAATCCATGATTTCCGCAATTACAGATGCACAGGAGGTAGAATAATGGTACTCCTTATAGATAATTACGATAGCTTCTCCTTTAATTTATACCAATTAGTAGGCTCTATCGATCCAGATATTAAAGTCATCCGCAGCGATGAATTAACAGTTGAAGAAATCCGAGCTTTGAAACCAGACTATGTGATACTTTCACCAGGACCTGGCAGACCAGCTGATGCGGGCGTATACGAAGACCTATTGCGCGAATGCAAAGGTGAATTCCCAATTCTCGGCGTATGCCTTGGTCACCAAGCCATCGGTGAAGTATTCGGTGGCACCGTATCTTACGCAAAACAAGTGATGCACGGTAAACAAAGCGTAGCCAAACAAGTACACCCATCCAAAATCCTTAAAGGCGTACCAGAACAATTTGAAGTGGCACGCTACCACTCCTTGGCGATTGTAGACGAAACAATCCCAAGCGAACTCATCGTTACATCCGTTACAGACGACGGCGAAGTAATGAGCGTAGAACACAAAGACTACCCAATCTACGGCGTACAATTTCATCCGGAATCCATCATGACACCGAACGGGGAACAAATGATTCGCAATTTCTTAGAAAAATAATCACTGTTGTGTATTCGATGGGCTATTTATAAGTCCTTGAACGATAGGGCAGAAATAAGATCTCTCGGAACTCCAAGTGGACAATGCCCCACTACGTGGGGCCGCCAAGTCGTTCCTTAAGACCTTATTTCCTGCCAACTCAATCTTGGCAGTACCTATAATAGCCCCTCTACAATACATATCGTAAACTGTAGCTATATTTTCTAAAGAAATATGCGAACCATCATAAGGGAAAAGAACGGCTACGCCGTTCTATCTTCCCACCTCTTATAAAGAAATGACCTGTGCGTTACTCCATATAATGCGCAGGATCATTTGATAATAGTTTGTTTGAGGGATGTCTATTAAATTGGTATGATTTTTAGCGATAGGTGCGATTGGGTTATGTGCGAAGCCGACTTGGCGCCCCGCATAGCGGGGGGTGGCCACTTGGAGGCTGAGGGCATGACCCAATCGGTACCGACTAGGTAGATATGGTATCAATTTAATAGATATCCTCAAAAGGAGATATAAATGATTAAAGACGCATTATATGGAGTAACGCATGGTCAAGATTTATCCTACGACCTTGCTAAAGATACAATGAACAAGATTATGAGCGGTGATGTAGCTGAGGTGCCTATGGCAGGTTTCTTGTGCGCTTTGGCGGCGAAGGGCCCTACTGTAGATGAGGTTACGGCCTTTGCTGAGGTTATGCGTGAGAAAGCAGGTTCTGTGCCTCATGAAGGTACTGTTGTGGAAATCGTAGGTACTGGCGGCGATGAAGCGAATACATTCAACATTTCTACTACGTCTGGTTTTATCATTTCTGCAGCAGGTATTCCTGTAGCAAAGCATGGTAACCGCAGTGTATCTAGTAAATGTGGCGCTGCTGACTTGATTGAAGCATTGGGCGCTAAATTAGAGCTTAATGGCGAACAAAACGAAGCAGTTCTTAATAAAGCCAATATGTGCTTCATGTTTGCTCCTGTATATCACCAAGCTATGAAGTATGCAGGCCCTGTACGTAAGGCATTAGGCGTTCGTACGGTGTTCAACATCCTTGGGCCGTTGGCGAACCCAGCAGGCGCTACTGTGGAGTTGATGGGCGTGTACGATAAATCTTTAGTAGAGCCATTGGCTCGCGTATTGGCTAATCTTGGCGTTAAACGTGGTGCAGTTGTACACGGCTTCGATGGCCTTGATGAAATTACGGCTACCAACAAAACGTACGTATGCGAAATTAATAATGGTACTTTCACAAGCTACGAATTCGATCCTAAGGAATATGGTTTTGAATACGCAGATAAAACTGAGCTTGAAGGTGGTGACGCTGCGGTAAATGCTGAGATTACTCGCCGCGTTCTCGGTGGTGAACAAGGCGGTAAACGCACGGCGGTTCTTCTTAACGCAGGCATGGCCATTTATCTTGCAAAAGAGGGCCTTACATTGGCAGAGGGCATTGAAGAGGCGAAAAACATGATCGACTCTGGTAAGGCTCTTGCCACAATGGAACAGTTTGTGAAAGCAACCCAAGAGGTATAACCATTGATTTTAGATAAGATTATAGAGGCTACCAAAATTCGGGTAGCCCAAGAAAAACAGGTGGAAACGCCTGAGGCTGTAAAAGCAGCGGCGTTGGCGTTACCATCTGATACAGGATTTCCTTTTGAAGCAGCCCTTCGTCAGCAAGACTTTAACTTCATTTGTGAAGTAAAGAAGGCATCTCCATCAAAAGGCATCATAGCAGAGCACTTCCCCTATTTAGATATCGCCAAAGAATATGAAGTGGCTGGTGCTGCGGCTATCTCTGTACTGACAGAGCCAGACTTCTTTAAAGGTGATAAAAAATATTTACAAGAAATTGCAAGCACTGTCAAAATTCCTGTACTTCGTAAGGACTTCATCATCGATGAATACCAAATCTACCAAGCGAAGGTATGGGGCGCTAGTGCGATCCTCTTGATCTGTGCATGTTTAGATGTACCTACATTAACAAAATTCCGTGAGTTAGCCGATTCTCTTGGTTTATCCTCCTTAGTGGAGGCCCATGACGAGCACGAAGTACAGATGGCTATCGATTGTGGTGCCCGCATTATTGGCGTTAATAACCGCAATTTGAAAGACTTCACGGTTGATGTACAAAATAGTGTGCGCTTACGCAATCTCGTTCAAGACGATGTGATTTTCGTATCTGAAAGCGGTCTTGAAACGCCAGAGGATATCCAAGTGTTGCGGGATAACAATATCGGCGTAGCCTTGATGGGTGAAACCTTCATGCGTTCTCCTAACAAGGTTGAAAAATTAGCATATCTCTATGGTCCCACATACTACACGCCAAAGATTAAGATG
>NZ_JAHABE010000007.1:0-110228 GCF_018376515.1 Veillonella sp. oral taxon 158
GTTGTCAGATCATTCAATGCCCTCTTTAGAGGGCCACCACTAGAGAAAGACCCTTATAGGGTCAGAGCAAACCACCCGTTCTACGGGTGGTTATGATTTATACATAAAAAATGTGTATCTATATTTTGGTAATTGATTGTTAAAAATTGATGCCGATAAGTTTTAGTTTGCTAAATTATTAATTAATTGATATCTTTGATGAGCCCAGTAATCATGTACGCTCGTCCGTTCTTAAGGAGCAGTAATGATTCTATAAATTTTATAAATATATAAAACTTGTTAAAAAAATATAGATTTTTTTCGAATAGGACTATAAAAAATAGATGAAGTATTATATAATAATATCTACAGTATGTATTACAGTAGAATAAAATTGTTGTTAATGTATTCGTTTAATACAGTATTATACAATTAGTATTAATGATTAAGGGAGATTATAAGACGTTGAAAAGAGTATTAACCTTAACATTAGCCTTGGCCATCGTAGCCGGTGGCTATATGTTCGAGGCTAATGGGGCGGGAGAGCAGCCTTCTAAACAGGCACCGTCTATATCTGAGATAAACATATATACGCCTAAAGAACTCAATGCACGTCAAAAAGACTTGGTTGAAATTGGTCGCTATACAGCGTCTGGAGATCAAGGTGCATTAAAGAGTACAATTGCTTCTGCTATCGAGCGAGGTACGTTGACGCCGCAAGAGGTGAGTATTGCGATTCGTCAACTTTACTCTGCTGCGGGCTTGAAGCAAATGAATGCAGCTTTGGCTACATTTGATCAATTACGTGAAGAGCGTCCTGAGTTTGGCGCTGATTACGAAAAAATGGTTCCTAAGCAAACAGGTCTTAGTGCTTTATTGGGGAATGGCACTAATGGGGCTGCTTTAACAAAGCAGAAGACTGAGGAAGCTAAGGAAGGGGTTCAATATAATACGTTCCGTATGAAAAAGCCTAAACCTCAGAATCGTAATCGTTCTCGTCTAGGTAAATTAGACCGTGAATTGGTAGCGGCAGCAGCATTAGGTACTCGAGTTGGTAAAAATAACTTATTCAGTGCATCTGAAAAGAGTTTATCTGAGCTTGGCCTAAGTAAATATCAAATTGAAAATCTAGAATCTATGATTTTTGAATAAAATGTAGACCTACTTCTTTGGAAGTAGGTCTTTTTTATAGGGGAGAGAAGGGAAATGTAATTGACGTTTAAGGTCCCCTTTTCTATAATTAATAGGATAGGTATATGACCTGTAATAATAGATATAAATAATACATTATTGAAATAGATGTAAGGAGAAAGTATGCGCCTTCGTAGAAAACCGTGGATTGATGAAGCTATCCACGAATATGACTCTCATATCATTTTGTCTGGACATGAAGAACACAAAGGCAAATGGCGTGAGTTATTTGCTCATCCAGAGCGTCCATTATATATGGAGCTTGGTACGGGGAAAGGCCGCTTTATTGCGGGCATGTCTGAAGCATATCCAGATGCTAACTTTGTAGGTTTCGAAGTACAACTTGGCGTTATTTATTACGCAGCACAAAAAATTTTTGAAGGGGAACGCGATAATGCTAAGGTATGTCTCTTTGATATTGCAGGTATTGAAGAGGTTGTAGAACCTGGCGAAGTAGACCGCTTCTACATTAACTTTTGTGATCCATGGCCTAAAGCAAAACATGCTAAACGCCGCCTTACATATCACACATTCCTAGACCGTTATGCCCGTCTCTTAAAAGATGGTGGCGAAGTGCACTTTAAGACAGATAATGAAGGTTTATTTATGTTCTCTCTTGAAGAATTCAAAGAGTGCGGCTGGGAGCTTAAAAATGTAACGTACGATTTACATAGTACGGATCTTCCAAATGTTAAAACTGAATACGAAGAGAAATTTAGTAAAAAAGGGCAACCTATTTTCCGCTTAGAAGCAGTTAAGCCAAAAGTACAAAAGGAGGCTTAATATGGAAACACCGAATAAGGGGGATAGTCGGTGGGGCTCACTCTTTAGAAATGATTTACAAGGTATGCTCTTGCCTATAGTACTCATTACTATTATTGGCAGTGTTAATATCTTTAGTGCCACCTATATCAGCTCTATTTATGAAAATACAGGGCTTTTAGGCTATTTCTGGAAGCATATTGTCTTTTTGTTAATCTCATTGGCAGCAGGCATTATTTTATACCGTTATGACTATCGACAATTACAGAAGGATCACATGTTGCAACGTATTATGGTTGCTACGCTTGTTGGGTTAGTATTAGTACTCATCATGGGTGCCGTTATCAATGGTGCTCGTCGATGGATCTTAATCGGGCCTATATCTGTACAGCCTTCTGAGTTTGCTAAATTGGCGGCTCTTATATGGACTTCTGCTAAGTTGAGTAGCTTAAGAAAATGGGGTAAGCCTCGACATACGAATCCGCTGATTAATATGAAAGGCTATTTTGGTGAGCGCATCAGTTATATGTTTCCTATGTTAAGTTGGCCAGCAGTATTTGCAGGGCTAACATTCTTTCAACCTGACTTGGGGACAACGATACTAATTTTTGGATTTTCCTTTATTCTGATTTATTTAGCCGGATTTGATGGAAAATTCTTTGGTGGTGCCTTTGCAGTAGCGGGTTTACTAGGCTTTATTGCGGCTCGTTCGTCGCCGTACCGGTGGGAACGTATTCAATCTTGGTTTGACCCATGGCCTCATGCACAAGATATGGGTTACCAAACTGTACAAGGCCTGTTAGCCGTTGGTTCTGGTGGCTTCCTAGGGGAAGGCTTTATGCAAGGTACATCCAAGTACTTTTACTTGCCAGAAGCACATACAGACTTCGCTTTTGCTGTGTGGGCTCAAGAAATGGGGTTCCTTGGGGCTGTATTTGTTGTTATTTTAGTAGCAGCTTTCACCTACTATGGATTCCGAATTGCCAATAAGGCCCGTGATGAATTTGGTAAATGGCTAGCTATGGGCATTACCTTGCTCATTAGTGGTCAAGCCTTATTTAACATCGCCATGGTGTGTGGCATTATGCCTGTAACAGGTGTACCATTACCATTTGTTAGTTATGGTGGTTCTTCTTTATTGATGAACTTTATGGCCATTGGTTTATTAGCGAGCATTGGCCGCCGTAATGTGGAAGGTGTAAAGCAGGTCGGTACAGTTGAGGATTTACCATCCTTACGTGAGGAAACGCAAAGCCGATTCAAACCGGCTGCTCCCAAAACTCCTAAAAAAACGGAAATGCCTGGTCCTTTTAGACCGAAAACGGCTAAAAAGCCAACTCGTAGACGACCTAGATCTGAACGTTGATATTTAACTTGTGTAGTATAAGGTGAATATATTTAGTGTGGATTTATATAGCATCTCTAAAGAGGTGCTGTATAAATGCAACGTATTTGTATTGTGTGTGAGGAGAAAAGATGAAGGATTATATTGATATCCAAGAACGCCCGTCCTGGGGTCGAATGTTGCCACTTAGTTTTCAACATTTATTCGCTATGTTTGGTTCTACTGTATTGGTACCTTATTTACTGAAAGTAGATCCAGCTACGGCATTATTTATGAATGGTATTGGTACATTACTATACTTATTCGTGTGTAAAGGTAAAATTCCAGCTTACCTCGGTTCTAGCTTCGCCTTTATCGCTCCTGTAGCAGGTGTGTTATCTGCAGGTCTTGGCTATGAAGCGGCAAAGGGGGCCTTCGTTGTATTTGGTCTTTCCTTTGTAATTTTATCTATTCTTGTTCGTTATATTGGTACTCGTTGGATCGATAAGTTATTCCCTCCAGCAGCGATGGGGGCTATCGTAGCTATTATCGGTTTGGAATTAGCGCCAGTAGCGATGAGTATGTCTGGCCTTATTGGTAATCAAGATTTAGGCATGAGCCACAGTCAAGCTATTTTTATCTCAATGTTTTCCTTGGTTGTTACCTTGCTTGGTACTGTTGTGTTTCGTGGCTTCTTAGCTGTAATCCCTGTTTTGATTGGCGTTGTTTCCGGATATATCTTGTCTGCCTTCATGGGCGTTGTTGATTTCTCTAGTGTAGAAGCAGCTCCATGGTTCTCTTTGCCGCAATTCTACGGAATGCCTGTATTCGATATCAATGCAATCATCATGATTATGCCAGCTCTCTTCGTTGTATTTGCAGAGCACGTTGGTCACTTGGTTGTAACTAGTAATATCGTTGCTAAAGACTTGATGAAAGAGCCAGGCTTACAACGCTCCTTGCTCGGCGATGGCCTTGCTAATATTCTTTCTGGTTTCTTCGGTGCTACACCAAATACGACATACGGTGAAAATATCGGTGTACTTGCTATCACTCGTTGCTTCAGCGTATGGGTAATCGGTGGTGCTGCAGTTCTAGCGATGATCGTTTCCTTCGTAGGTAAGGTGGCAGCTCTGATCCATGCTATTCCAGTACCAGTTATGGGTGGTGTATCCATTCTCTTGTTCGGTATCATCGCAGCATCTGGTTTGCGCATGTTAGTAGAACGTAAAGTAGACTACACAAACCCTGTTAACATGATTCTTACATCCGTTATCCTCGTTGTAGGTCTTAGCGGTGCAGAACTTGCGGTAGGTCCTGTAGTATTAAAAGGTATGGGCCTTGCTACTGTAGTAGGTATGGCGATGAGCATTACATTGTTGATTCTTCAAAAAACAGGCGTTGGTAATGACCAATTGAAAAATACTGAAGTATAATTCAAGTTGCTATGAGGCTACCATATAAATCGTTGCGTTTATAAGCCCAATTTGTTTTTTACTCCTTATAATAAACGACTACTAGATCAGATGTATATCTGTGAAAGTAGTCGTTTTTATTAATTATCTTTATAAATTATTTTTAATATTGTATAATGAGTATATAAGTTGTATAAAATTAATTATAGAGAGGAGGGCCTATGGAGTTTTTAATTTGGATGGCTATAGGGATCGCCCTGATGGCGGTAGAACTCGTTGTACCGGGCGGTATTTTAGGACTCATCGGTTATTGTGCATTTCTTTGGGGCGTTTTTGTAGCTCTTGGAGAAGGAACGGTAGCGCTGTATGCAGTACTAGGATTAACAGCCTTACTAATTGTCCTTATCATCGTGTTCTTTAATCACTTTGAAAAGACTTGGATAGGCAAATTATTTACCTTAGGGCAACGGTCTACGACTAAGGCTGGCTATGTATCTAATGATGTATTAGAGGACTTGGCTGGTAAAGAGGGGGTAGCTCATACTACACTGCGCCCTGCAGGTATTGCTAAAATTGATGGTAATTTGGTAGATGTTGTAACCGAAGGGGACTTCATCGATGCCGGTTCACCGATTGTGGTACTGCGTGTTGTAGGCGGCCGCAATATTGTTAGAAAGCGCGATTAAGCTTTCACCACATCGTCGTATATAATGGAGGTTATTATGGATGTAGGTATTTTAATTTTGATTCCCATTCTACTGATTGGGATTATGGTGTTCTTGTATATTGTGCCATTAGGCCTTTGGGTATCTGCTCTTGCAGCAGGCGTTAATGTTGGTATCTTTACACTCGTAGGTATGCGCTTGCGTCGTGTAAATCCATCCCAAATCGTAATGCCTTTGATTAAAGCTAATAAAGCAGGCCTTGATGTAAACGTAAATCAGCTAGAAGCGCATTACCTTGCAGGTGGTGACGTTGACCGCGTCGTAGATGCATTGATTGCCGCTGAACGAGCATCTATTCCTTTGACATTTGAACGTTCCGCAGCTATCGACCTTGCAGGTCGCGATGTATTGGAAGCAGTACAAATGTCCGTTAATCCTAAAGTGATCGAAACACCAATTATCTCTGCAGTAGCAAAAAATGGTATCGAACTCAAGGTTCGTGCTCGTGTAACGGTACGTGCTAATATTGACCGCCTCGTTGGTGGTGCTGGTGAAGCTACTATTATCGCCCGTGTTGGTGAAGGTATCGTAACGACTGTAGGTTCCTCTGAAGAACATACAGATGTACTAGAAAATCCAGATCACATCTCTCGTACTGTATTGGGTAAAGGTCTTGATGCAGGTACTGCATTCGAAATCTTATCCATTGATATTGCTGACGTTGACGTAGGGCGCAACATTGGTGCTCAATTGCAAACTGACCAAGCGGAAGCAGATAAGAAAATTGCTCAAGCTCGTGCGGAAGAACGCCGTGCAATGGCCGTTGCGACAGAACAAGAAATGCGTGCGAAAACACAAGACATGCAAGCTAAGGTTGTGGAAGCACAAGCTGAAGTTCCTAAAGCATTGGCAGAAGCTTTCAGAAACGGTAATCTTGGCGTTATGGATTACTACAATATGAACAATATTATTGCAGACACTAAAATGCGTGAAAACTTAGCAGATAGTGAATAGGAGTAGCTATGGACTCTATTTTGTCTACAGTGCTATCCGTCTTTTTGCATAATCCTATCATTGTTTTAGGTATCATCGCCTATGTTGCTTTTTCTATTATAAGAGGCAAGAATACGGAAGAGTCTGATGAGTATGAAAGCTATGAAAGTTCAAGTTCCGGAATGACTTGGGAGGATATGGAACGCGAATACGGCATCTCCATAGAACGGAAGGTTGAAGAGCCTTCATCGCAGGACTCAATCCTTACAGTAGATGACACATCATTTGGAAATCGTTCGAAAGATGATGTGTCTACACCCGCTACAGCAACTCAACAAGATCTTGAGGTTTCACCTAAGAAACGCACTAGTAGCTCATCAAGCTATACGAAGAATACGACTCGCTTAGATCGTGAGACTGTTACAGAGGCTCCTCTAAATGAGCGATTAGCCGAGTTTAAACGAGATAAAGCCTCTAAAGAGGGTAGTGTCCTTGTTGAAAAGGTGGGCGTTACAACTGCTCCAGCTGTAACCTCGACTCGCAGTCGTAAATCTAATCATACTCTAAAAGAGGGGATGAAGTGGTCTATTATTTTAGGTAAGCCTAAAGCCCTTGAGCGAAGATATCGCTAGTCAAAATATCAGTATAATAAATGTACTGGTAATTGGTTAGTACATAGATATATTGATGGTTTGTGCACAGATATTGTGATAGCAGCTAGAATTACACCTATCGTATGCGGTGCATATAATTACATATTGAAAGAGGTTCCTATTGGTCACCTATGTGACTATTAGGAACCTCTTTTGTATTGTCTTTTCTTGATGGAGCTTTCACAATAAAAGGGAAGGGAGTTCGTCCATAAGGAAAGGTGATGTTATGTATCGTAATGTGCGCGTTATACCAAAACAGTTATTAGAGCAATTATATGTAGAAAAGCAGTGGAGTGTTCGCGATGTGGCAGACTATTTTCAGTGCAGTGTAGATACTATTATGCGCCGTATGAAAGCGTACGATATTGAGCGGCGGCCTCTTAGAAAGGAAATTAATATGGTTCATGTACAGGCCTTGTATGAGACGGGGAAGTGGTCCCTACATTCCTTGGCAAAGCGGTATGATGTGTCCACCACGACCATGGCAAGCCGAATGAGAGAATATGGTTTGGCTTGTCAGCGATCGAGTAACAATGTATCTCTAGATGTAGTGCGCATTTGTAGGGCCTATAAAAGTGGGAATAGTACAGATGCTATTGCTCGAATGTATGGCGTATCTCGTTGGAAGGTGCACCATGTGTTGCGACATATGGGTATTTCTAAGACATCTAAGGCTCGTAAATCTCAACGAGTAGAGGAGATGGCTTATTTATATATGCAGCACCACATGAGCACCGATGATATCGGTTTGGCCTATGGCGTTCGTGGCTCTACAGTGGCAATGTATTTGCGCGAACGAGGTATAGAAATACGGACCAATACTCTAGATTTAGACGAAAATAAGATTAAAAATCTCCGCGCGCAAGGGTATGGGGTGGCCAAAATTGCACAGGTGATGGGCTGTTCTGCCACCGCGGTACGAAAGCGATTAGCTATGAAAAAATATATCTCTCCTTGATGTAGTGTAATAGATACTATATACTTAAATTTGTACAATGATGGGAGGATTATTATGTTCGAAATTATTTCTGCTTTAATACCGTTTTTATTACTGGGCTTAGCGGCCGCTGGTTTATCTCGCGTCTCTGGTGTCGCTTTGTCGATGGTTATAGTGCCTACATTATTAATTTGGGGTGCTACTGCTGTAGACGTAATCGCCTTTATGTTGCTCTTTGTAGTGTACAATAACTTTACTATGGAAACACAAGATGTTCGCTTGGATTATAAAGACCTTGTGTTATTCCCGAAATGGCGCTTGTGCATTCCCTTTATTTTGAGTTTGGTTGCTGCGTTCTTTATACCTGCAGCAGGTATTGCCATTTTTATGGCCTGCTTCGTATTAGAATTGCTAGCTACAGTATATAAACGTATTCCTGAAAATAAACGACCTCGTTTACACCGTGTCGTGGTCACATCTATCTTGAGTGCTGTAGTCACAGCGGTAGGCGCTTATGCAGGTCCTAAAATTCCTGGTGACTACTACTTCATCTGTGCGGGCTTGGCGATTTTAATCATTACAGGCTTTGCTTGGTACGCAGGCAATCATCGAGATGCCTTTAGAGGTCCTTGGGAAACTATTTGGGCTGACTTTAATCTGTTCTTAGGTATGTTTGGTGTAGAGGCATCTTACTATCCAGCTGCTCTTACCCGTTCCATTCCAAATCCTATGGATCGCATGTTGCCTATGATTACTGTAGTAGGTGGCTATGCAGGTCTTATGGTGGTATTTGGAATCTACAATATTTTCTCTATTCCTTCTTTGATTACCGCTATCGGTGCTGCCGTAGGTATTCGCCTCTTTGGCTTATATGAATTCCCTCGCAATGGCAGCTTCTCCTACTTAGCGATTGGCTTTGCCGTGGCTGCAGTAGTATGCTTGTACCTCGTATCTCCAACGCCACTTGGCTTTGAACATATCAATACATTGGTATCTCAACCAATTGGTCAATAATGGTTAGTATTTGAGTGTTAGTCGTTTATAGGATAGATTAAATTCGCCAGCAGTGATTCGATTCATTTATTATCACCTGTGACATAGTTCATTTGTTATGGTGAAAGTTGAGTTCATAATAGATTGTGAAAGGAGTTGATGCTCTGTGGCAGAAACAATTGAAACGAGACCATTTCCGCCATTCTTGCCAAAGAATGCAACGGTCATGACGATGGGGACATTCCCGCCAACTTCCGAAAAGCGTTCTATGGAATTTCATTATCCTAACTTTCAAAATGATATGTGGCGCGTGTATGGCTTAGTATTCTTTGACGATAAGGAACACTTTAGAAAAGGTGAGGAAAAAGCCTTTGATGCGGATAAGATCAAAGCGTTCTTATCTGAAGTGGGGATTGCTTCTTGTCCTACTGTTTTGAAAGCTATTCGAGAAAAGGGAAATGCATCAGATGCGTTCCTAAAGGTTGTTGAACCTGTACCTCTCGCTGAAGTATTGGAACAGGTGCCTGAGTGTAAACATATTGGGACCACCGGTGGTAAGGCAACAGAAGTATTATTAAGCCTTTTACCGGAAAAGGTAAAACTACCTAAAACAGGGGAGACAATTCCCTTTGTGTTTAACGGTCGTGAATTGACGTTAACACGATTGCCATCTACATCTCGTGCATATCCATTAAGCCTTGCCAAAAAGGCTGAAGCCTATAAGAATTTCTTTAAGGCTTGTGGTTTAAAAACTAAATAGATTAAAACTAAATACATCTAAGAATAACACCTTTAATGGTTGAAGTTGAGTCTTTTGAACTCGCTACTAACTGTTAAAGGTGTTTTATTATCGTAAATTTATATGAGTTTTAAAAATGGTTAATATTAGAAATTATATCGTATTACATTGATTGTTATAAAAAATATTTATAAGGCATATAACATTTTAATTCTTGTTTTTTGAAATGAGAGGTCTATAATTAACCGTTGTTACAGATTGGTTGACAATCATTTTGGAAAATGGAGTTGATATTATGGATAAGGCTAAAGATGCCTTATGGACAAGATCCTTTGTCCTCGATACTTTGATTAATTTCTTAGTATTTTTGATTTACTATTTATTGATCGTTATTATAGCCGTTGTAGCGAAGGATAACCTCCATGCTACGGCGAGTCAAGCTGGCTTGGCCGTTGGTATTTATATTATTGGTACTGTTGTTGCTCGTTTGTTAGCAGGGCGGTTTATTAGTATCTTAGGCTGTCGTAAGATGTTGTACTTAGGTTTGTTGATTTACTTAATTTCCACAGCTATGTACTTCTACACACCTAATTTATTGATGCTCGACAGTGTTCGTTTCTTAAATGGTTTTGCTTACGGTATTACATCTACAGCTACAAGTACAATCGTAGCCGCTATTATTCCAATGTCACGTCGTGGTGAAGGGATTAACTACTATGGTTTGTCTACATCTCTTGCCGCTGCAGTAGGTCCGTTTTTAGGTATTTTGATGCTTCATAGCCTTGGCTATGACTTTATCATCGCCTTCTGTGTTGCTCTTATCATTCTTTGTGGTATTGGTTCCGTTATCATGAAATTTAATGAACCTAAGCTCGATATTGATTCTGAAGAACATAAAGGCATTAAAATTTCCGATTATATCGAACCACGTATGAATTCTATTAGTCTTGTTTCTATACTAGTAGGTTTTGCATACTCTGGTGTTATCGGTTTTATGGCCGCTTATACAAAAGATTTAAACCTTATCTTAGCAGGTACATTCTTCTTCGTTGTATATGCTGTAGTTATTACCATAACAAGACCATTACTTGGTATTGTATTTGATATGAAAGGGGAAAACTTCGTTCTTTACCCTTGCTTCATATCTTTAGCACTTGGTATTTTCTTGTTGTCCATCGCTCACTCTACATGGCTTATACTCTTGTCTGCTGTGTTTGTTGGTCTTGGTTATGGTACATTTATGTCAAACGGTCAAGCAGTAACTGTAAAAATCGTTCCTGTTCACCGCATTGGTGTTGCCACATCTACATACTTCATTGCCTTAGATATGGGCTTAGGTTTTGGTCCATACATTTTAGGTGCTATTAAAGAGGAAGTAGGTTATACAAGTATGTTCCATGTTACTGTTGTAGTAGCACTTCTTGCATTCGTTGCTTATTATTTCCTCTATGGCCGTTATGTAGGTACTGAAAAAGATCTTTCTTTGAAAGCTCGCGCTGAAGAAGAAGAAATCAGAAATCGTAAACGTAATGGAAAATTAGCATAACATTAGCTATATTACTTACAATCACATAACATATAAAAAGGACTATACGAGATATCTCGTATAGTCCTTTTTATTGTTAAGGTATCTTAGTATTCCATTGTATTTTATACTGCTAGTTTAGTATTTAAATATCGTTCAAACGCCATCTAGTAGTATAGGTGCATGAGAAGTTACATCGTAACCTATTATTTCTCAATATTAACGATGTTTACGATAACTTCAACAGCTTTTTTCATGTCATCGATACATGCAAATTCATGGCGACCGTGTAGGTTTTCTACGCCTGTAAAGATATTTGGCGTAGGGATGCCCATAAAGGAGATTTTAGAGCCATCTGTACCGCCGCGGATAGGGTCGCAAAGAGGCATGATGCCTGCTTTTTCCATAGCTGCTTTAGCTACGTTAACGCATTCCATATTGTCTTTGATGACATCGTACATGTTGTAATATTGGTCTTTTACAGATACTTCACATACTTCGCGGCCATAAATGTCGTTTAATGTTTGACCTGCTTGTAAGAAGAATGCTTTTTTCGCTTCAAATAATTCTTTATCGTGGTCGCGAATGATGTAATTCATTTTACCAGTGTCTACTTGGGTTTCCATGCTCATAAGCATGAAGAAGCCTTGGCGCCCACAAGTGTGTTCAGGAACAGCTGCACCTGGTAATAAAGCATCGAATTGCATTGCTAGTTTAGCACAGTTAATCATGATGCCTTTGGCAGTGCCTGTGTGAACCGATACACCTTTAAGGGTAACAGTGCCGCCAGCGGCATTAAATGTTTCGTATTCAAGCTGACCGAGGCTTTCACCATCGATAGTGTAAGCATAGTCTACAGGGAATTGTTTAACATCAAAGTGGTCTGCGCCAGTACCGATTTCTTCGTCTGGTCCGAAGGCGCACATGATTTTGCCGTGTTTGATTTCTGGATGAGCTACGAGGTAGGCGAGGGCTTCCATAATTTCGCAGATACCAGCTTTATCATCACCACCGAGTAAAGTAAGGCCATCTGTTACGACTAAGGATTTACCAATGTAATTTTTTAGATTAGGGAAGTCTGCACGACGTGTGTAGATTTGATGTTCTTCGTTAAGGCAAATATCGCCGCCATCGTAATTTTCTACGATGCGAGGCTTGATGTTTTCTGCATTGTAATCAGCTGTGTCCATATGAGCAATGAAGCCGATAGCAGGGGCTTTTTCGTCCGTATTAGCATTGAGTGTACCGATGACAAAGCCGTTTTCACGATTGTAAATAACTTCGTCCAAGCCGATTGCTTTTAAGTCGGGAACGAGTACGTTCGTTGCAAAATCTACTTGTGATTGCGTACTAGGAATAGTAGTGCTTTCCTCATTAGAGCGTGTGTTTATACTTGTGTAGCGGACAAAACGTTCAACCATTGATTCCATAATAAAGCCTCCTCGTAAGTAAACATGCCTGTTATACATGGCAGTATTCAATACTGTTACATATAGCGATTCTTAATTTACTTTCATTGTAGAACAGGGGCGATAAAATTGCAAAACAATTATTTATAGATGAAGCGATATTTTATTCGCATAATGCATAGAAAAGCATTGAACCATGCATAGTACCATGTTAGTATAAAGGTGAATAGTTATACGTTTGTACTTTTTTATGTTAGGAGGTTTTACTATGTCGGACGAAACTCGTTCAATTCCGCCCGTAGAACCGGTATTAGATCCTAAGAAGGATTACGTAGAGATTAACTCATATGTAGTATTCTGGGGCCTATTCTATGCGGCAATTTTCACACTGGCCGTAGGTTATCTATGTTTGAAAATTGGTCAAACAGTAGATGCCTTTGCACCAGTATCTGTACTTGCAATGGGTACAGCAGTTATCTTGAAACGTAAGAATGCTTTTGCTGAAACTGTTCACATTCAGGCTATCGCTAGCTCTAGTACGAACACATTAGCGGGCGCTATGTTCTTCTTGCCAGCTCTATACATTTGGAATGTTACAGATGTATCCTTTGTGCAAATGGCGATTCCTATCATCCTTGGTGGCGTTTTAGGTGTTTTATTATGCGTTATGTTCCGTCGCTACTTCGTTGAGGAAATGCACTATGTGTATCCGTTCCCAAGTGGTCGTGCAGCCGCAGAAGTATTGATGAGTAATGAAGGTAGCAAAGCAAAACTCATGCTTGGTTCTGGTCTCATTGCTCTCGTGTATGACTTTATTCTTAATAGCTTAGGTTGGTGGGAAGAAGTTATTCGTACTACTACCTTTAAATGGGGCGCGGCTCTTGCTGATCAAACTAAATTGACTGCAGCCGTAGATACTGACGCAGCATTGCTCGGTCTTGGCTACTTTACAGGTCTTCGCTATGCAGCGATTATCGCAGCAGGCTCCTTCTTCTCTTGGTTCGTATGTATTCCAATCGTGTACTATTTAGCTCCTGAACATATCATGCAAATTGGAGGTCAAGCTGTTCCTTTAGCAGAGGCTCCAATTCGTAAGGTGTTCCTTGATTATGTTCGTCATATTGGTATCGGTATGCTTGCTATGGCAGGTATCATCGGTCTACTCAATATGTCTAAAGTTGTAGCAAGCGTTGTTAAAAATGCGGTGCTTGATATCTTTAGCTCTAAAACGACTGATGTTCATTTACTTCGTACACAACGCGATATTCCTACATCTTGGATTGGTGCTGGTATCTTGTTATGTACAGTTCTATTCGCTGCATATTTCCACTTTATGTATGCTGATACTTTCAGTCAAACAGTGGTAGCATTCTTAATTGTTCTTATTATGTCCTTCTTATTATCTGTAGTAGGTATTAGCTCTATCGCTTATACAGGTACAGAACCAGTATCTGGTATGACAATCTTCATGATTATCATCTCCGCTGTATGCTTAACAGCTGCAGGTATGACTGGTAAAGTAGGCATGATTGCAGTCCTAATGATGGCATCCTTCATCGGTACAACTATCGGTATGGCTGGTAACTTCATGTCTGAGCTTAAAGTAGCTCATATGACAGGTGCTACACCTAAGAAAATGGAACAATGGCAAATCGTTGGTACTATTCTTTGTGCAGTCCTTTCTGTAGGCGTTATGATTCTCTTGAACGACGCATACGGCTTTGTAGGAGACCATGCATTAAATGCACCACAAGCAAACGCTATGGCTGCTATCATTGAACCTTTGATGACTGGTGGTAGTGCTCAATGGCCTTTATACATGGCAGGTGCATTATTCGCTATTATCTTGTGGATGATAAAAGTTCCACCTTTGGCATTTGCTTTGGGTACTTACTTACCAATGGAAATCAACACACCATTACTTATCGGTGGTTTGATTGCATACTTCGTACAAAATAGTACAAAAGATAAAGCGTTGGCAGATCTTCGCTTCGCTCAAGGTAGTACAATTGCTTCCGGTCTCGTAGCTGGTGGCGCTATTGGTTCCTTGTTCAGTGCGGTGCTCCGCATTGTAGGTATTGATGTATTTGCAGAAGCTTGGGTTGAAACTCCAGAAGCAACATACCTCAGTATCGTAATGTACTTATTACTTTGTGTATTCTTGTACAAAGTAGCTATGTACATAAAAGCTAAAAAAGTGTAAAAAGCGTAAAAAAACGTAATAACTACCGCCTTTACCAAGTTTTATCTATGTTTGGTGAAGGCGGTCTTTTTATATAGGTAGGAAATTTTTTGGATATAACTAAAAACTATGCGAATTAAAACCTATTTATATGATTGGAATAATTGACCTTAACTATATCGAATGTTATCATAATAATATAATACCTCTAGAGGTATTATTTTTATTATGTTCATATAATGTAAGTATAGATATAATAGTTGATTAAAGAGAACTTCTGTTTCTAAGTAAACAGGGTTAAGTAGGGGCAATTATGAAATTTAAGAAAATCGCAGCTCTCTTAGGAGCTTTCACCATTGCTAGCAGTCTATTTATTGCGGGTTGTGGAAATACAAATAGTAGTCAAAAAGTATGGCGCGTTGGCACGGATGCAACATATGCACCATTTGGATTTAAAGATAAAGATAGTGGGAAATTAGCAGGTTTTGATATTGATATTATCAATGCCATTGCAAAAGAAGAAGGCATTGAAGCAGATATTCAAAACTTGAACTTTGATGCGCTGTTACCAGCATTACAAAGTAATACCATCGACATTGCTATTTCAGATATGACCATTTCTGAAGATCGGGCAAAATCTGTTGATTTTAGTAAGCCATACTATATTGCAGGTAATGGTCTCGTTGTTAATATAGATAACACAAATATTAATAGCTTTAAGGATCTAGAAGGCAAGCGCATTGGTGTATCTATTGGTTCTACGGGTGCAGAAATTGCTAGCAAGATTCAAAATGCTGATGTACGCCAGTTTAATATCATCGTTGATGCCTTTTTAGAACTACAAAATAAAGGTGTCGATGTAGTTATTAACGATACACCGGTAAACGAATATTATGTTAATGGGAAGGGTAAAGGTATCGCAAAAGTCACTGGAGAAGACTATGATGCGGCACCACTTGGTATTGCTGTGAAAAAAGGTAATACAGAGGTCCTTACTAAAATTAACGATGGTCTAGCTAAGATTAAAGCGAATGGTAAATATGCTGAGATTTATAAAAAATGGTTTGGTAAAGAACCACCAGCAGAGGTGTTAAAATAGTTTGTAGATAGTACCAAAACGTATTATTTGATATAATACGCTTGGTAAGCCTCAAGTTGTAAGAGGCTTTAGAATGGGTGATATGATGGCTAAACGAAGTGCATTTTTAGATATTATTAAGGATAAGGGCGCCCTCGTCTTAGATGGGGCTTTAGGGACTGAATTAGAGCGTTATGGTTGTAATATTCAGCATAAGCTGTGGTCCGCAAAAGTTCTCATGGAACAGCCTGATGTTATCAAAAAAATACACATTGCGTACTTAGCTGTTGGAGCCGACATCATTCAAAGTTCTGGTTATCAAGCTACTGTAGCGGGCTTTAAAGGCTTAGGCTATGGTACAGAAGAGGCAATAGAGCTCGTTAAATTATCTGTTCGCCTAGCCGTGCAAGCTCGTAATGAGTTCTTAGAGGCTAAGGCTAGTGGAGCACTTATCTTACGAGGCATTACCCTAGGTGAAGAAACCCCTGATGGCGTAAAATACTTTTCTGAAGGTGCATTACCTAAACCGTTGGTAGCGGCCTCTGTAGGTCCTTATGGGGCCTTCTTGGCTGATGGATCTGAATACCGTGGATATCCTGACGTACAAACAGAATACCTTGAGGTGTTCCATATCCCTCGGTTAGCATTGTTCGCAGAAGAGAATCCAGATATATTATCCTTTGAGACGATACCATCTTATGATGAGGCCATTGCCATTGCTCGTGCTATGTCCGATCCCTTTACATCAAAAGGTATTCCTGCGTGGATTGCCTTTGCTTGTAAGGATGAACATCATGTAGCTAGTGGGGAAACGATTATTAAATGCGCTGAAATGATTGATAAGGTACGTCCTGTTACTGGCATTGGTATCAACTGTAGTAAACCTGAATATGTAGAGTCCTTAATTAAGGATATTCGTACCGTTACGGACAAACCTATTGCGGTATATCCAAATCTTGGTGAAAGCTATGATAGTAAAACTAAGACTTGGTACGGTGATCCAGCATCCTTTGTAGACTACGTAGATGTATGGCGTAAGGCGGGGGCTGAAATCATTGGTGGCTGCTGCAGAACGACACCTGAAATCATCGGTGATATTGCTAAGAAAATCCATAATTAATATGGTGAAATACATATAATATAAGAGGCTATTCGAATTAAATTCGAATAGCCTTTTTGTATGGATATAAATAAAAAAGCAGTGCTTAAGCACTGCTCTTACTATGGCGGAGAGACAGGGATTTGAACCCTGGGTACGGGATAACCGCACACATGATTTCCAATCATGCTCCTTCAGCCGCTCGGACACCTCTCCATGTATTCTGTTGTCTAACAGGTACTTGTATAGTATATGAAAAAGTTAGATTTATGTCAAGCGAAAAATAGGGGAAATCTTGCACTTTCATAAGACTTTTAAAATATAAGAAAAAGCCGCCCAAGAGGCGGCTTTATTATTCGTATTATAATACGTTTTGGATTTCTGTTGCTTCGATAGATGCTTTGATATCGTCTGCCATTTTTTCGATTTTTGGAATATCTTCTTCTTTTAAAGAGGATTTGATATCAAGTGGTTCAGATACGATTTCAATATCTTTGAAGTCGTTTTCGAAGTGGGATACCATGATTTTCATGGCTGCAGATGCCCAAGAGTGGTTACCGATGATAGATACCTTGTGGTTTTGGAAGTTAAGAGCTTTTAACTCGTGGATGAGGTTTTCCATTGTAAGGTATAGGTTCAAGTTATATGTAGGAGCGATTGTTACCAAGTTCGTGTATTTCCAAGCATCAGAGATGATGTAGGATGCATTAGTTTTGGAAACATCGTAGATTTTGATATCTGTAATACCACGTTTGGATAATTGTTTAGCCAATTGTTGTGCGATGGCACGAGTGTTACCATACATAGATCCGAAGGCGATAACAACGCCTTTTTTCTCAGCTGTATAGTTGGACCAGTGCAAGTATTTGTGCAAGATGTATTGAATTGTTTCAGGTGTACGCCAGATTGGACCATGAAGTGGAGCAATGCGTTTAATTTCAAGACCAGAAACTTTGCGAATTGCATTTTGTACTTGAGGACCGTATTTACCAACGATATTTGTGTAGTAACGACGAGCTTCTTCTTCATATGTAGCAATGAAATCTGTTTGGTCCGCAAAGATGTTACCGTTAACTGTACCAAATGTACCGAAAGCATCTGCAGAGAACAATGTGCCTGTAGATTTTTCATAAGTACAAGTTACTTCTGGCCAGTGAACCATTGGCATAGTGTAGGAAACTAGTGTATGTTTACCAAGGCAAATTTCATCGCCTTCTTTTACAGTGTAATATTGGTCTGGTTTTGGAGAGTTATAGAATTGCTCGAACATGCGGAATGTTGTAGCATTACCAACCATTTTACAGTTTGGGTAGCGTTCCAACGTTTCTAACAATGTTTGGCAGTGATCTGGCTCCATGTGATTTACGATGATATAGTCTAGATCGCGACCGTTCAAAAGATGAGTCAAGTTGTCAAAGTATTCTTCACGAATTTCAGCATCTACAGAATCAACAACACAAGTTTTTTCATCATCGATGAAATAGCTATTATAGCTAACACCATTTGGAATAGGGAATAAGTTTTCGAAACGTTCAGTAGTCCAGTCATTACTACCAATCCAGTAGATATTATGGGTCATTTTCTGAGCACAATGCATAATAAAATCCTTTCTTAACTTACTTATGTATATATGTATAGATTTAAATGAAATTATTTTTGTAAATATGTCATCAACTTATAATACTAATATTTACGAAAAAAATCAATATGGAAAAGCCTACTCCATGGAGTAGGCTTTCACATAAAAGAATGGTAAATAATTACTTGAAGTATTTTACACCAGACGTAAAGATTGGCATTTCTAATTGGCCATAAATATTTTTACTAATACCTACACCACAGCGTTCGGAATGAGCCATCTTGCCGAATACGCGACCATCTGGGCTATAAATACCTTCGATAGCAGCGACGGATTGGTTCGGATTGAAGCGGCTATCCATGGATGCGATACCATCAAAGTCTACATATTGTGTAGCGATTTGACCAGTTTTATTGAACTCTAACACTTGTTGAGGGGAGGCAATAAAACGACCTTCTCCATGAGAAATAGGCACAGTATAAATTTCACCAGCTTTAGCATCACACATCCAAGGGGATTTAGTGGAGATTACCTTTGTATTGACCATGCGAGATAAGTGACGACCAATTGTATTGTACGTTAATGTAGGATGATCTGCAGTCAATGTTTCAATGTGACCGCCAGGCAACAAACCTAATTTGATAAGAGCTTGGAAACCATTACAGATACCAAGAACTAGACCATCTTGTTTATACAAGAGATTTTCTAAACCTTCTGCTAGGTATGGATTGCGGAATAGGGTAGCCATAAACTTACCAGAACCATCTGGTTCATCACCAGCACTGAAACCACCTGGGAACATAAGAATTTGAGACTCTGCTAATTTAGCTTTGATTACGTCGATGGATTCTTTTAATTGTTCTGGTGTTTGATTGCGGATGACAACGATATCTGCTTCTGCACCTGCTCGCTCAAAGGCACGAGCTGAATCGAATTCACAGTTTGTACCTGGGAATACAGGAATGAGCACTTTAGGTTTGGCGCCTAAGGATGTGCTGCGAGGCTTAGCGTGTTGGTCGTGGATGTACGCCACCGCTTCGCCAGTGCCATTGGGTGCATGCATAGGGAATATATCGTTGAGTGGAGCTTCATAAGTTGCTTGGATTTCCTTGAGTGATATGGATTGATCCGCCCATTCAATAACTGGATTTGCTTGTGTTACACCGATTACTTTTAAACCTGGTAACTCTAAGAGATAGTTAACAGCTTTAATGTCTACTTCTACAATAAATGCACCAAGAGCTGGTTGGAAAATTGCACGTTCTGCATATTTGTCGAATTTAACACCGATGTTGTTGCCGAGAGCCATTTTTGTGACAGCTTCAGGGATGCCGCCTTGGTCAACTACATAAGCAGAGTAAACACGACCTTTTTCAATTTGTTCTTGTAAGACGTCACAGTTTTCTTTGAATCGATCCCAATCTGGAGTGTCGTCGTACATGCGAGGCACATCGAAGAATACGAGGCGATGGTCTACGCCTTTAAGATCTTGGCTCACAATGTTATCTACATGAGCTGTACCCACTGCAAAGGATACAAGGGTAGGAGGAACTGTAAGATCCATAAATGTACCACTCATAGAATCTTTGCCACCAATAGCACCGATTTCAAGTTCTTTTTGCGCTTTATAAGCGCCCAGTAAAGCTGATACAGGTTTACCCCAAGATTCTTTTGAGTTAAGGCGTTCAAAGTACTCTTGTAATGTTAAGTATGCATCTTCACGGCGACCGCCAAGAGCTACTAACTTAGCAATAGATAATAGTACTGCATATTGGGCACCATGGTATGGGCTCCAGTCGGATAACTCAGGTACAAAGCCGTGAGTCATGATGCTAGCAGTTGTAGTTTCACCATTTAGAACCGGTAACTTTGCTACCATGCCTTGAGTCGGGGTTTTCTGGAATTTGCCACCAAATGGCATGAGCACAGTATTAGCACCTACAGTACTGTCAAAGCGTTCTGCTAAGCCCTGTTGGGAAGCGGTGTTTAAATCGGATACAGCAGCGAGCCATTTTTCTTTGAAGTTATCTGCACTAGAAGAACCGCGTAAGAAGTAAGAACGATCCGCTGGAGCTTTTACAATAACCTCTTGTTGTTGGCTGGCGCCATTTGTATTTAAGAAGTCACGGCTAATGTCGACGATTGTTTCCCCATTCCAGTTCATGATGAGGCGATTTGTATCGGTCACATCTGCTACGACTGTGCATTCTAAGTTTTCTTCATCGCAATAAGCTTTGAATGTATCTACATCAGAAGCGGCAATAACACAAGCCATGCGCTCTTGAGATTCAGAGATGGCTAGTTCTGTACCATCAAGGCCAGTGTATTTTTTAGGCACTAAATCAAGGTTGATAGTTACACCATCTGTTAACTCACCGATGGCAACGGATACACCGCCAGCACCAAAGTCATTACAACGTTTGATAAGTGTAGTTACTTCACCACGACGGAAGAGGCGTTGGATTTTGCGTTCTGTAAGAGCGTTGCCTTTTTGAACCTCTGCACCACATGTAGAAAGGGATTCTACTGTGTGCTCTTTAGAGGAGCCGGTAGCACCACCACAGCCATCGCGACCAGTTTTGCCACCTAATAATACTACAACATCACCTGCAACAGGTGTTTCACGGCGTACTTGATTGCGTGGAGCTGCACCGATAACGGCACCAATTTCCATGCGTTTTGCTACGTAGCCAGGATGGTAATATTCTTTTACTTCACCTGTAGCAAGACCGATTTGATTGCCGTAAGATGAATAGCCACGAGCTGCTTCTTGAGTAATTTTCTTTTGTGGTAATTTACCTTCTAATGTATCTTCAAGGCTAGTATGTGGATCACCAGAGCCAGTGATGCGCATTGCTTGGTATACATAAGCGCGGCCGCTCAATGGATCGCGGATACAGCCGCCTAAACAAGTAGCAGCACCGCCAAATGGTTCGATTTCAGTAGGATGGTTATGGGTTTCATTTTTGAATAATAACAACCATTCTTCAGTTTTTCCGTCTACGTCAACAGGAACGATGATAGTACATGCATTGATTTCATCGGATTCATCGAGATTTGTTAAACCACCAGCATGGCGCAATTCTTTTACAGCTAATGTAGCCATGTCCATGAGGGAGCGCGCTTTTTTCTTAGATGTATAGAGCTCAGCACGACCTTCCATGTATTCTTCGAGGGCTTCTTCAATAGGGCCTGTGAAGCGACTCGCTTCGATAGAGATATCTGTTAACTCTGTCATAAATGTGGTATGGCGGCAATGGTCGGACCAATATGTATCGAAGAGGCGAATTTCTGTAATCGTAGGATTGCGGTGTTCTACCTCTGCATACTGTTGTCGAATCATTTGAAG
The DNA here is from genome assembly GCF_018376515.1 of Veillonella sp. oral taxon 158. Classification (NCBI taxonomy): domain Bacteria; kingdom Bacillati; phylum Bacillota; class Negativicutes; order Veillonellales; family Veillonellaceae; genus Veillonella; species Veillonella sp. oral taxon 158. The sequence continues at coordinate 21,873 of NZ_JAHABE010000007.1, forward strand.
GTCTGCCAATGTCATAGCGAGGCCATAATTTTTGATAAGCTCTTCTAACTCCGCATCGCTCATTGTCGTAAAGCCATCAATTGTTTCTACTGGTTTTGGATCCTCTAAATCGAGCGCCAAAGTGTTAGGCACTTCCAGGCTTGCTTCACGGGAATCAACAGGGTTAATGTAGTATGCTTTGATGGCATTTTCTTGTTCTTTTGTGAAAGTGCCTTCGATAGCAAATACGCGAGCACAGCGAACAACATGGCCAGATGTAAGCGTGAGCATGGAAATACACTGCTCAGCGCTATCCGCACGTTGATCATATTGACCTGGTACATATTCAACAGCAAATACGAAACCTTGCAAAGCTGGAATTTCTTCTAATACTGTATCCACAGGAGGTTCGGAGAAAATTAGGTTTTTTGCAGCTTCTAAATCTTTTGCATCTAAATTTTCAATATCATATCGTTCATAAATGGTAACACCTGTAACAGGCATAGATAGTTCCTGTTGTAAGGTATGTAACATGCGTTGTGCTTCTTGGTTGAAAGATTCTCGTTTTGTTACGAATAATCGTTGTATAGCCATTTTAGCCTCCTGTAATGTATATAATTCCCTATGGGATATTGACAAATTAAGTATAGTCGGTCTAGACTTATAAGTAAAGATAATCTTACTTATGAAAAGATTAGAAATACTAATAAATATGAAAAATTCATGAAGGTCATAAGACCTAATATTCATGAAGTTTTCTACATATTCATCATATATTGAGAGTTCATCGTTATAATATAATAAATGATATGTATAGTTAAAAGTAAGAAGTTACTATTAGTATATAACAGAGGTGACTAAAATGGCAGTATCTGCAGATTTATATAGAACCTTTTTAGGGGTAGGCTTATATTTATCCTTTTCTCGTGCCGCAAAAGAATTAGGCGTATCCCAATCCGCCATCAGCCAAAGTATTAAACAACTAGAGGGTGAACTTAATATGCCTCTTTTCGTGCGCACTACAAAATCTGTAGGGTTCACGCCAGAAGGTAAAGAATTGTTTGATACAGTAGCTAAAGCATTCTCCATTCTTGATAATGGAGTGACTCAATTACAAGAACGTGTTAGCCAAGCTTATGAAAGTTTGAATTTAGCTGCTACAGATACATTATGTCGCCATTTCTTATTGCCTTATTTCCATAAATGGCAATTGCAAGAAAGTGAAATCGGATTGCATATCATTAATCGTCCATCCCCTGATTGCGTAGAGTTGGTACTCAATAAAGAGGCTCAGTTAGCGGTGGTTAATGATTATGAAGGCTTGCGTGATAATCCTCAATTAGAGGTCACTACACTGGCTACAATTCAAGATGTATTTGTTGGTGGCCCTGACTATAAAGGCGCAGGGTTCTTTGATCAAGGTCGCCTGCTTAATGAGCCTATTTTGCTCTTGCATAAAGGTTCTGCGAGCCGTACCTTCTTCGATGAAGTTACGCATGGTGCATGCCGTAAACCTCGTTTTGAACTTGGTAGCGTCGATGTATTGCTAGATCTTGTGGAAATTAATATGGGTATTTCCATGTTGCCTAACCATGTGGTGCAACAAAAGATGCAAGAAGGGACTATCGTTCGTATCGACACAGATATTCCTGTGCCGACTCGCGATATTGTACTTGTGCGCTCTCGTTTAGTACCTCAATCTGAAGGGGCTGCACGCTTTACATCCTTGCTCGTGAATCGTGAAAGTAACCGCGATAAAATTCTATAATAATAGAGCACACTTTATGAATTTTCATAAAGTGTGCTTTTTTATATATTAGACAAAGTTATTCTATGCTATATTATATTTTTATAAACCTTTTGAATTGTATAATCAGAGAATAATATCTTTAAGACTTACTTTTTGCCGATTTTTAAGTGTTGTATTATGAGAGTTTTACTACATATAGGTTGACCCTAAGGGGTTATTTACGTTAAAATTTAAAGATAGTTATGCGGAGGTATAAGCACATGGAATTATTAAAAAAGCGCATTCGTGAAGAGGGTATTGTCCTCAATAATCGCGTGCTAAAAGTAGATGGCTTCTTGAACCATCAAATCGACCCACAATTGTTTAAAGCTATCGGTAAAGAAATCGCGGATCGTTACCGTGATGCAGGTGTGCAACGTATTGTTACCATTGAAGCATCTGGTATTGCGTTGGCCTTGATGGCTGCTCTTGAGCTTGACGTGCCATTGGTATTTGCGCGTAAGAAAAAATCTATCCTCATGGTAGATGATGTATATCATAGTGTTGTGTACTCTTATACAAAAGAAGAAAACTACGATATTACTATCTCCAAAAAATTCTTGCCAGCTGGTGAAAAAGTATTGATTATTGATGACTTCTTGGCATCTGGTGAAGCAGCTATGGGCCTTGCTAAATTGGTTCAAGATGCTGGCGATACAGTAGTAGGTATGGCCATTGCTATTGAAAAATCCTTCCAACCTGGTCGTGAACGCCTTGAAAATGCAGGTTACCGCGTAGAGTCTTTAGTTCGCATTAAAGAATTTAAAGACAATGGCTGTGTATTTATCGAAGACTAATAGTCTAATTATTTGTAGAGGGAATTATGAATCAAAAAGCAGAAAAATTCGACTTACTTGTTGCTGATCTGAATAAAGGCGGCAACTCTTGGTTTACAAAGGAAGAAATGACAGACGACCTTCATACTGTTGTGTACCACGGCCGTTTGGATGTTCATAATCATAGCTTGCCTGTATTCATCGTTGTTGATGATTCTGCATTCTCCTATGCACGTATAGCTATCACAACAACATCGATTGATGAAAAAGTAATTCCTGCCGTATTGAAAGAGCTCAACACATTAAACCAAGATTACAAAGTATCGAAATATTATGTAAGCACTGAAGATAACAATATCTACATGGACGTATCTGTTCCTGCCTTGACTGAACAATTCGATCCTACTGTAGTAGTAAATCTTTTGCTTGAAGTAGTTCAACCACATTTAGATGCTGTACATAAAGGCATTCTTAAAGTAGCTGGTTTAGCTTAATAGAGGTTGTTATGAATCCTAAAGCATTATTATTTGATAAGTTTTTGAAAGAAGAAGAAATTATATCCTTTGAACGTAAGGATTTTGATGATGAGGACGGCACTGTCGTATATCGCTCTTACATCAAGTCTCCATTGTGGGATATGCCTTTATTCGTTATTCTTGATAACAGTATTTATAGTGTCATTCGGTTAGTATTGGGGCCTGAAAAGGTAACAGCACAAAACATGGCTGCCTTAAATGCGTTGATTAATCGAGATAATGCGACTTACAAAAACTATAAACTTTATATTGATGAACAAGACTCCAGTCTATATTTAGATTGCGTATACATGTGTGGTGATGATGCGTTTGAACCTGCATTAATGTATGCGTTGATGTCTTCTATCGTAGATTACATCCCTGAATCTGTAGGTGAATTAAAAGCTGCTTTTGAAAGTGGTACTCACTAATTAATAGTAACTACAAATTAAGTGTTCTAATGTTCGGAAACATATAAAAGAGGATAACCTGTTATTACATGGGTTATCCTCTTTTTGTGTTATTCAATAAGTCGTATTAAAAGCGACTAACATGACAAAACTCAGTTTAGATTAATAGGCAGTACTTGCTTTACTGTTTATAAATTTATTTTGAAATACATCCATATAATAAAATCTAAATTCTTTATAAAGTTCGGGATATATCGAATAATAAAAATATTTAATGTAAAATTATTCGAAAATAATATTGATTTTGGAAAGGTTAGGTGTTACAATTTGTGTACAAAAAGGAGGTAGCACCGTGAACTATGCAAATCAACAAACTCAAAGCAAGTCTACGGAGGCTATTTGTGCGCATTTTTCCCAGTCTATTTAGGCTGGGCTTTTTTATTAGGAGGATCTATGAAGGTCGGTATTATCATGGGCAGCAAGTCTGACCTAGACACAATGAAAAAGGCATCTGCCGTACTTGATGAATTTAACATTCCTTATGAAATGGTTATCGCTTCTGCACATCGTACGCCAGAGGCTGTAAAGGATTTTGTTACACGACTTGAAGATGAAGGTGCCATCGCTTTTATAGCTGGTGCTGGTGCAGCGGCCCACTTACCAGGTGTAGTAGCTAGCTTCACTACCTTGCCTGTTATCGGAATTCCTCTTAATGCAACAGCTTTAAAAGGTATCGATTCATTGCTTGCTATTGTTCAGATGCCATCTGGTATGCCTGTAGCAACTATGGCTGTAGACGGTGCAAAAAACGGAGCACTTTTTGCAGTCCAAATTGGAGCAGCTTTCAACAAAGAATTAAAAGACCGATATGTACAGTATCGCAAAGATATGGCTGAAAAAGTATTAGCGGACAATGCAGAACTACAAGGTGCCATTAAACTATAATCGTTTGAAGCGTTTACATCATCATTTATACATCTTTGAATAGATAAGAGTAAAAGGAGACACATCATGGCTAACATCGACTTGGAAACATTAACATTATTGTACGAAGGTAAAGCAAAACAAGTATATCAAACAGATAACAAAGATGAGTACATCGTTCATTACAAAGATGATGCTACTGCATTTAACGGCGAGAAACATGATACCATCCTTGGCAAAGGCGTATTGAACAATAAAATCTCTTCCTTCTTCTTTGAATTGTTGAAAAAAGAAGGCGTTCCAACTCATTTCGTTCGTCGCGAAGATGATCGCAACCAAACAGTACTTACGTTGGATATCATTCCTTTAGAAGTTATCGTTCGTAACATTGCAGCTGGTTCTATGGCTAAACGCTTTGGTATTGAAGAAGGGACTCCTCTTAAACATCCAATCCTTGAATTCTGCTACAAAAATGATGAATTAGGTGACCCATTTGCTAATGAATCCCAAATCACAGCACTTGGCTGGGCTACTCAAGAACAACTTGATATAATCTCTACTATCACGTTAAAAGTAAACGATATTTTGAAAAAATTCTTGGCTACTAAAAATGTAACCCTTGTAGATTTTAAATTAGAATTTGGTACACATAATGGTGAAGTATTATTAGGCGATGAAATCTCTCCTGATACATGCCGTTTCTGGGATGCTACAACAGGTGAAAAACTCGACAAAGACCGTTTCCGTCGAGACCTTGGCAATATTGAAGAAGCGTACAAAGAAATGTTATTCCGTCTTACTGGCGAACGCGCCTAAGGGGGCACAATGAACTACGATCCTGTTTTTGATAAATGGCATGAAGAGTGTGGTGTATTCGGTGTCTATGATAGAACCGTTGATGTAGCACGCTATGTATATTGGGGCCTCTTTGCGCTCCAACACCGTGGTCAAGAAAGTGCGGGCATTGCCGTTACAGATGGTCATGATGTAGAACTAAAAAAAGGCATGGGCTTGTTGACTGAGGCTATCAAGGAATTACCATCTTTGCCTAGCCATATGGGGACTGGCCATGTGCGGTACTCCACAACAGGGTCCAATAATCCACGCAATATTCAACCGTTAGTGATTCATTATCAAGGTGGTCAGATTGCAGTGGCCCATAACGGCAATTTAACGAACGCTTTAGCCCTTCGTAAACGCCTGGAAGCAGATGGGTCTATTTTTCAAACGACTATGGATTCCGAGGTTATTGTAAACCTCATTGCTCGCTCTAAGGCTGAAACACAGGTGGAACGCATTGCTGATGCGGCACGTCAAATTGAAGGGGCCTTCTCTCTCGTTATTACTACAAACGACTCCTTGGTGGGTGTGCGTGATCCCCAAGGCTTTAGACCTCTTTGCTTAGGGAAAACGGCTAATGGCTATGTTCTTTCTAGTGAAAGCTGTGCTTTTGATGCGATTAAGGCTGAGTTCATTCGCCATATCGATCCAGGCGAAATGGTAATCATCGATGACTCTGGTGTGCGTAGCACCATTTATGCAGAACCAGAAAAAATCGACAAAAAGCTTTGCGTCTTTGAATATATCTATTTTGCTCGTGGCGATAGCCATATCGATGGTCAATCGGTATATCAATCTCGTCTTAATATGGGGCGTGAATTATATAACGAAACTAAATACGATGCAGATATCGTCATGTCTATTCCTGACTCTGGCACTACAGCCGCACTAGGGTATGCCCGTGCATCAGGTATTCCTTTTGCAGAAGGTCTTGTTAAAAACCGCTATAGTGGTCGTACCTTTATCAAGCCAAATCAAGAGGAACGGGAATTAGCTGTTCGCATGAAACTAAATCCTTTACCTCATGTGGTAAGTGGCAAACGTATTGTGCTCATTGATGACTCTATCGTACGCGGTACTACGAGTGGTATTATCGTTAAAATGCTAAAGGAAGCAGGCGCTAAAGAGGTGTACATGTGTGTAAGTTCTCCAACAATTGAGTATTCTTGTCACTATGGTATTGATACATCTGTACGAAAAGAGCTTATAGCGTCTACCCATACAGTAGATGAAATTAAAGATTATATTCATGCTGATAAATTGCATTACTTGTCTCGTGAAGGTTTATGCCGCGCTATATCTAATGTAGCATCAAATGATTTGTGCTTTGCCTGCTTTAACGGGGATTATAGCGTAGCGGTTCCTGCGGACCAAGAGGAAGGGGTCAAATATGTGCTCGAATAAAACTAGTTTAACCTATCGCGATGCAGGTGTTGATATCGATGCAGGCAATCGTGCCGTCGAATTGATGAAAGAATCTGTAAAACGCACCTATACCCCTGGTGTTGTAGGTGATTTAGGTGGTTTTGGAGGCCTTTATTCCTTAGCTGATCATGCTATGTCTGAGCCTATGCTCGTATCTGGTACGGATGGAGTCGGTACTAAATTGCGCCTTGCTATCATGATGGATAAACATGATACCATTGGTCAAGACTGCGTAGCTATGAGTGTTAACGATATTCTTGTGCAAGGGGCGACGCCTCTATTTTTCCTAGACTATATTGCAGTAGGCAAGTTGGATCCTGTGAAAGTAGCAGACATCGTGCGCGGTGTGGCAGAGGCTTGTGAAGAGTCCGGATGTGCTTTACTAGGCGGTGAAACTGCTGAAATGGCGGGATTTTACGATAACGATGATTACGATGTGGCTGGTTTTGCCGTTGGTATCGTTGATCGTCCTAAATTGATTACTGGTGAAAGTATCAAAGCTGGCGACGTAATTTTAGGTCTGCCATCGTCTGGTGTCCATTCCAATGGCTTCTCCTTGGTTCGTAAAATTGTATTTGACCATAAACAATTATCTATCGATACAAAAATTCCAGAATTTGGTAAAACCTTAGGCGAAGAATTATTGACGCCTACTCGTTTATATCCTAAAGCTGTATTGCCATTGATTGAACAACAACTTGTAAAAGGCATGGTTCATATTACCGGCGGTGGCTTCTACGAAAACATTCCACGCGTATTGCCAAAAGGCATTACTGCAGAGGTAGATATCACTACATGGCCACGACTTCCTGTGTTTACGAAACTACAAGAATGGGGCAATGTAGCCTGGCCTGAAATGTACCGTACGTTCAACATGGGGATTGGTATGATACTCATCGTTGATCAAAAGGATGTAGAAATGGTTAAAGAAAATCTTTCTAGTCGTGGTGAAACGGTATATGAAATTGGCCGCATCGTAAGTGGTGATGGTCCTGTTGTCCTTAAAGGGGCTGAGTTCGATGCGTAATTCTAAAAAGAGATTAGCCCTCTTTGCCAGTGGTCGTGGTTCTAATGGTGAAGCACTGTATAAGGCCATGCAAGAAGGCTATATTAATGGTGAATTTGTTGTAATCATTACAGACCACGGCAAAGCCGGAATTGTGGACCGTTCCAAATCTTGGAATATTCCACTTATTGTTATTGAGCGTAGCGACTATGATTCTAAAGCTAGCTTCGAACAGGCTCAACTAGATGCTTTAGAGCCTTATAAGGTTGATGGTATCGTCTTGGCAGGCTACATGCGTATTGTAGCTGCTCCTTTGATAGAGCGATATGAACATCGTATATTAAATATTCATCCTGCTCTGTTACCATCATTTCCAGGCCTTCATGGTCATCAACAAGCCATTGAGGCGGGGGTAAAAATTACGGGGTGCACGGTGCACTTTGTTGATGCAGGAATGGATACGGGGCCTATCATTATGCAGAATACGGTTCCTGTATTACCCGATGATACAGAGGATACCTTGAGTGCTAGATTATTACCTATCGAACATAAAACGTATAAAGAGGCTTTACGGCTGTTTTGTAAAGACAAGCTCACCATAAAAGGGCGAGTTGTTAATATTGAAGATTGATGAGAAAGCAAATGGAGCGGTTACATGATTAAAAATGCATTACTTAGTGTTTCAGATAAAACAGGTATTGTAGACTTTGCAAAAGGTTTAGTTGAATTAGGTGTAACCATTTATTCAACAGGTGGTACGCTTAAAGCGATTACTGATGCGGGCATTGTAGCTAACGCGGTTGAATCCTTGACCGGTTTTCCTGAAATGATGGATGGCCGCGTTAAGACCTTGCATCCAAAGGTTCATGGTGGTATTTTGGCTATCCGTGATAATGCAGAACATCAACAAGCTATGGCGGATCATGGTATTGAGCCAATCGACCTAGTAGTAGTCAATCTCTATCCATTCCGTGAAACCATTGCCAAACCCAATGTATCCTTAGAGGAAGCTATTGAAAATATTGATATTGGCGGCCCTACCATGGTGCGCTCTGCTGCGAAAAACCATGCGTACGTGGGCATCGTTGTAAATCCAAACCATTATGATGAAATCTTAACGATGCTTAAAGAACATGGTGAATTGCCTAAAGAATATCGCTTTGGTCTTGCAAAAGAAGCTTTTGCCCACACCGCAGCGTATGATGTAGCTATTGCTAACTATATGAGTGGTGTCTTAAATGAAGGTCCTACACCGCCTGAATATCTAAGTGCTTATGAAAAGGTAACTGACCTTCGGTATGGTGAAAATCCGCATCAACAAGCGGCATTCTACAAAGAAATCGGTACGGCTCATGGCATGGGGGCTTTGAAACAACTTCATGGCAAAGAGCTTTCCTATAACAATATCGTAGATATGGAAGCGGCTTGGAATATGGTGTGGGAGTTTACAGATCCTGCAGCATGTATCATTAAGCATACAAATCCATGTGGCGCAGCTACAGCAATAACATTGCATGATGCTTATGTAAATGCCTACGAAGCAGACTCCATATCCGCCTTTGGTGGTATCGTTGCTTTAAATCGTGAAGTAGATGCAGCTACGGCAGAAGAAATGAGCAAAATTTTCTTAGAAGTCATTATGGCACCTGCTTTCACAAAAGAAGCATTAGAAATCCTTGAAGGAAAGAAAAACATTCGTCTCATTGAGTTATCTAAACCTGAATCTGGCCAAGTAACAGTGAAAAAGGTTTCTGGTGGTCTATTAGTACAAACAGAAGATGATATTCAAGAAGACCGCGCTAGCTATAAAGTAGTTACGAAGGTACAGCCAACAGAGAAACAATGGAAAGCCCTTGAATTTGCGTGGAAGCTCGTAAAACACGTAAAATCCAATGCGATTTTGATTTCCAATGAAAAACGTACACTCGGTGTTGGGGCGGGGCAAATGAACCGCGTTGGGTCTGCAAAAATTGCTCTTGAGCAAGCTGGTGAAGCCGCAAAAGGCGCCGTATTAGCATCTGATGCGTTCTTCCCATTTGGGGATACTGTAGAAACAGCGGTAAAACATGGTATTGCAGCCATTATTCAACCGGGTGGTTCTATTCGAGACGAAGAATCCATTAAGGCTGCCGACGAAGCGGGCATTGCTATGGTATTTACAAGTATTCGTCACTTTAAACATTAATTTGTTTAGCCTGATTGAGGGTTACAGTCGAGCACTAGCTCGTAATCATTGATGTGTAATGATGATTATAGAGGATATAAGTGCTTACATAAATGATGTATTGATGGCGTTTAGGCGTCGATGGAGGACTTATGAAAGTATGTGTAATCGGTAACGGCGGCCGCGAACATGCCTTAGCATGGCGCTTGTCCATCAGCCCTAGCGTAACAAAGGTATATGCTCTTCCTGGTAGTGCGGCCATGTCAGATTGTGCCAAGCTAGTAGGCATTGACTGGCAACAAAGCGATCATTTGATTAGCTTTTTAAAGGATAACCAAGTTGATTTAGTCGTTGTCGGTCCTGAGGCACCTCTTGTGGCAGGGCTAGCAGATACACTTAATAAAGCGGGGATTCCTGTGTTTGGCCCATCCAAAGCAGCTGCTCAGCTAGAAGGGTCCAAAGTGTTCGCCAAAGATTTGATGAAAAAATACAATATCCCAACGGCTGCCTATGGTGTGTTTCACAAGGTAGATGAAGCAAAAGAATTTATCGGTCAAACTGGTACTCCTATTGTAGTTAAAGCTGATGGTTTAGCTGCTGGCAAGGGTGTTGTAGTGGCTATGACTATTGACGAAGCAAATGCGGCTGTAGAAGATATGCTCAGTGGCAATCGCTTTGGAGAGGCCGGTAGTACTGTAGTTATTGAAGAGTTCATGGAAGGTGAAGAAGCGAGTTTACTTGCCTTTGTAGATGGCAAAACAGTAGTTCCTATGATTGCATCTCAAGACCATAAACGGATTTTTGATGGTGATAAAGGTCCTAATACTGGTGGCATGGGTACTTATGCACCAGCGCCAGTGCTCACTGATGCATTACAAGATGAGGCGATGAAGACAATTTTAGAACCTATGGTAGTCGCCATGGAGAAAGAGGGAATGCCTTATGTGGGCTGTCTCTATGCAGGTCTTATGATTACACCTCAAGGCCCTAAGGTTGTAGAATTTAATGCACGCTTTGGCGATCCTGAAACACAAGTAGTATTGCCATTACTCGATAGTGACTTAGGTCAAATTATGATGGCTTGTGCCACAGGCACATTAACAGCTGATATGGTGAAATGGAAAGATTCCTCGGCAGCTTGTGTCATTCTTGCTTCTAAAGGGTATCCTGAAACATCCTCCAAGGGTGATGTGATTCATGGTGATATTAAACAACATGATACAACCATCGTATTCCATTCTGGTACAAAACTTATTGGAGACGAATATGTCACAAATGGCGGCCGAGTTCTTGGCGTAGTAGGTCTTGGTAAAGATCTTAGAACAGCGCTCGATAGAGCTTATGGCCGTATAGAACACATTGACTTTGAAGGTATGCAATACCGTACAGATATTGGAGCGAAAGCTTTCAAATAAATTGAATACAGCAACAGCGTTTTAAATACAGTAATAGCGTTTTAAATACAGTAATAGTGTTTTAAATACAGCAAAAAAACGTTTTGAACAAAGCAAAACCTCTACACTCATGCATATTACATGTGTTGTAGAGGTTTTATTTTCTACCTTTTAACGGTTACCTATGATATAATAAATTAGATATAAAGAGGGCCCATCGACGTGTGATGGCGTTAGGCTCATCTCAAAATTTGGAAACTTATGGATGACGCCTAACGTGTAGACGAAACCTTCTACACGTTAGGTGTTTTTACTATAGTCTATTTTTCGTATAGCGACGTACAACTATGAAATATAACAAAGAACCGTTAGAACTGAATAGTCCGGTGGCCTTTTGGCTGAATTTCCCCAATGAAGAACGCGTTTTTTGGGTGGATCGTCAGAGTGACCGTATCGTTGTAGGCGCTAAACGTCTGGCGACGGTCAAAGATGATGAGGACCGCCATAATTACGCCTACGTATTTTATGGGGATACTTTTTTTGAGACCTCCAAAGATCCTAAATGGTCTGGTATGGGCCATGAAATGATTGCTTTCACCCATTATTACATCGTAGAAAATGGAGAATCTTTCTATCTTCATGCTGGTGAAAGCGTACCCATCGAGGATTTTGAGGTGCCTCGCGTACGCCATAACTTCAAGGAAACCAGTGATGATAAGGCTGCTTGGGATAGCCTTATGAAAGCTATTGCTGAGGGCATCAGCAGTGGTGAAATGACTAAGGTAGTATCCTCTCGTGAAGTGGAGTTTACCAGTGATACACCATATAATGTGGCTAGTATTTTAGCTAATCTAGTAGATAATAATCCGAATTGTTTTATCTTTGGTTACGAAAAGGATGGACGTACCTTTGTGGGTGCATCTCCAGAAATTCTAGTGCGTCATCGTGGCAGTGAAATCCTCAGTTATGCCTTAGCTGGCACGGCGCCTAAACATGGGCCAAATGCATGGACTAAGGAACAACTACTAACAGATAAGAAAAACCTCTTTGAACATAATATTGTCCGTGATCGCATTGTACATACTATGAAAGCTATTACTCCAGAGGTGACCATCGGTGAAACGGGTATTATGGAGCTAGCTCATCTCTATCATTTGCGTACTATTATTACTGCAAAGGATAGTACAAAGTCCCTCGTAGAGTGGGCGAGATTGTTACATCCTACACCTGCTCTCGGAGGGGAACCTCGAGAAAAGGCACTGGCACTGTTACAAACGTACGAAGCCCATGAGCGTGGCATGTACGCAGCTCCATTTGGCTTTATGAAAGACATGGGGGATGGCATCATAGTCGTTGCCATTCGATCCGCTCTCATCATGGATCATGTACTGTATGCCTATGCAGGATGCGGTGTTGTTGCCGACTCTGATGCGGATGAAGAATACGCAGAAACGAATAATAAAATGCGCACCATTTTGGAGGCGCTATAATACATTTCCAAACCCTTAGGGGTTGTTGAAAGGGAATATAATGAACGAATATATTGCTGCCTTGGTAGATGAATTCTACCAACTCGGCATCCGTCATGCCGTGTTTAGTCCTGGCTCTCGTTCTACGACGATGGCTATGCTTTTTACTGAGTATGAAGGATTTGAAACATATATGAATATAGATGAGCGCTCTGCTAGTTTTATGGCTCTTGGCATTGCAAAGGCTCATAAAGAACCAACTGTACTCGTTTGTACCTCAGGTTCGGCTGTGGCCCATTATTTGCCCGCTATTTTAGAGGCTCAATATAGTGGTGTGCCTCTCATCGTACTATCTGCTGATAGACCACACACGTTGTTACACGTAGGGGCTCCGCAAACAGTAGACCAACAGAAAGTTTTTGGAGCCGCTGTAAATTATTACGAAGAATTAGCAGTGCCTCAAGAGGATTATTACTATACATATCCACGCCAAGTAGCGCGTAAAGCGTATATGAAAGCTATGGATACAAAAAAAGGACCAGTACATATCAATGTGCCTCTCTTTGAGCCTTTGGTACCTGAACTGGACAAGAAACATTTTGAAGCGGGACGTAGTCCCTTTAACGTAGTTAAGCCACATTATAGTAGTGTCTGTAATTATGATAATACAAGTCGTACAAGTTATGTAAGCAACACTACTAGCAGTAAGAATGATAGCTTCCTAGCAAAATATAAGAATATTCTTATATTAGCTGGACCACAGATCGATGTTGTAGAAGCTAATAGTATTCTTTCTTTTGCTACAACGCTACAAGCACCTATTTTGGCTGATCCATTGTCTAATGTAAGACGCTCTTATAACTCAGCTAGTAATCATAGTGATAAGGAATACGTCGATACTAGTAATATTGTTATTTCTACATACGATGCATTTTTAGCTGATAAAGAGCTATGGCCTATACTAAAGCCTGATTGCGTAATTCAGTTCGGACAAATTGTTGTGTCTAAACGAGTGCAACATATGGTGGCGAGTTGGGATAATGTAGGATACATTGAGGTTAATCCTACCATGGACTCTATGAATCCAACGGGTAAAACCACTATGCACATGCAAGCAAGTATTGATGTATTTACCAATCTGTATGGTGTAAATAATGATTCTCCGGCATATCTTGGTAAATGGCAGCATTTAGAAACAGCAGGAAAACAGCAACTAGGCACAGCAATAGAGGAACCAAGTTGTTTTGAAGGTCGTACGATACGCGACTTACAGCAACATATTTCTGATAATGCACAAGTACTTGTGGCCAATAGTATGAGTATTCGAGACTTTGATTACTTCTGGTTTAGCGGTGAGTCTGCTGCTGTACTGCATGGCAACCGCGGTGTAAATGGTATTGATGGTACCATTTCTACTGCTTTAGGTCTTGCCACAAATGGACTGCCTACATATCTTGTAACTGGTGACTTGTCTTTTTTCCATGATGTAAATGGATTGGCAGTAGCCAAAACGCATGATCTCAATTTGACGATTATTTTGCATAATAACGATGGAGGCGGCATTTTTGAATACTTACCGCAAAAGGGAACGAAGTATTTTGATTACTTGTTCTCTACATCGCAAGGCTTAGATTATAGTGGAGCGGCCAAACTTTATGGCTGTGGATATACTAAAATCACGAGCCCTGATGAATTGAGTGCTGTGCTAGCTAATGTTAGCTCAGAAACAGGCGTTAATATTATTGAGATCCCTACAAATCGGGAATATAGTCGACAGTTACATAAGAAATATACAAAAGTTTCAGTTGATATGGAGGCATTACTATGAGTCAGTATTTTTGCAGTATTGTAGATAATGCTTTGCGTAATCCAGCTCAGCGCATGTACTTTGATTTGGGTGAATACCGCTACGGCTTGACTATAGTTGGCGATGGAGAACCTATTGTGTGTTTCCATGGCTTCTCTGAATCGAGCTATACTTGGGATGCTATTAATCTTCCCGGTTATCGCGTTATCCGTATCGACTTGATTGGTCATGGTGATTCCGATATTCCTGATGAAGATAAGGCGTATACGATCCCTCAAATGATAGAGGATTTGCATACCGTTATTTATCATATGGTTGGTGATAGATATTACCTCATGGGCTACTCCATGGGGGCCCGCATAGCGCTTTCTTATGCCTTGGAATATGAACGTGAAATCAAAGGGCTCATCCTTGAAAGTGGATCTGTAGGCATCGCCTCTGATGATGAACGAGCAGAGCGTCGTAAGGCCGATGAAGACTTAGCAGTTCGCATCGAAGACCATGATGGCGCTTGGTTTGCTACACGTTGGGCGGAGGCTCCTATTTTTGAAAGTCAAAAGCAACTTTCAGAGTGCGTAGAGGAATTAATCTATCTACGTCGTTCCAATAATAGTACGTACGCCTTAGCCTGTACCTTGCGTGGCTCAGGTCAAGGTGTCATGCCGTATGTGGGGGATAAATTAGAAAAATTCTCTGTTCAAGGCTTATATGTGAGTGGCGCATTAGATACAAAATATACTACAATAGGAAGAGATATATTTGGCAAGTTGCCAAACTTTAAGCATGTCATCGTCGAAGGGGCGGGGCATAATGTGCATATAGAAAAACCGCAAGTATTCGAACAAGCGGTGTTAGATTTTTTACAGAAGAAAGGTTAAGTCCATGAGCAAATTTGATTGGAAAGTATTGGATCGTAATTATGAAGATGTAATTTACGAAACATATAATGGCATTGCAAAAATTACTATTAACCGTCCAGAGGTGCGCAACGCGTTCCGTCCTAAAACAGTTATGGAGTTAATCGACGCTTTCACAGTAGCTCGTGAAGATAACGAAGTAGGTGTAATCGTATTGACTGGTGCTAACCACGGCAAAGGTGAAGATAAAGAAGCATTCTGCTCTGGTGGCGACCAAAGCGTACGCGGTCACGGTGGTTATGTTGGTGAAGATAATGTACCTCGCTTGAACGTTCTTGATTTACAACGTTTGATTCGCGTTATTCCTAAACCTGTTATCGCTATGGTTAATGGTTATGCTATCGGTGGCGGTCATGTGTTGCACATCGTATGTGACCTTACCATCGCTTCTGAAAATGCTAAATTCGGTCAAACAGGTCCTCGTGTAGGTTCCTTTGATGCTGGTTATGGTGCAGGTTACTTGGCGCGCATGATCGGTCACAAACGTGCTCGCGAAGTATGGTTCTTGTGCCGTCAATACACGGCTGCTCAAGCCTATGAAATGGGCATGGTTAACACGGTTGTACCATTCGACAAATTGGAAGAAAAAACAGTTCAATGGTGCAACGAAATTCTTGAATTGTCCCCAATGGCATTGCGTATGTTGAAAGGTGCATTCAACGCCGATACTGATGGTCTTGCAGGCTTACAACAATTCGCAGGCGACGCTACATTGATGTACTACACAATCGATGAAGCAAAAGAAGGTCGTGACGCGTTCAAAGAAAAACGCAAACCAAACTTCAAACAATTCCCTAAATTCCCTTAATAGGGAGAGTTACTAGTCCTAGGTTGGGGACTAACTAATTTTAAAATAATAAGGGCGCCTCTATATGAGGCGCCTTTCTTGTAATATCTCTTTGGTATTGATATTTCGATTGTTATTTACTGGTAATTAGAAATCAGGCTTAGATATGAGGTGAGACGATGGACTGGTTACGTTATGGTGCTAAGCACTATCCTAATCACATATGTATAAACGAATATACCTATAACGATATATACCGTGGCGTAGTCCATGTAGCTCGTAAATTAGAGCCGCTACAAGCCTCTCGCATAGCTATCTTATCGGATAACTCCGTGATGATGGCAATCTATGTATTGGCAACTATGGTCGTGCATAAAGAGTTGCTACTGCTAAATGTACATCTTAAGCCTAAGGAAATAGAAAGCCAATTAGCTCAGTTAGATGTTACTACTGTACTGCATAGCGTTGAGCGTCGAGAGCAATTGACTAATTCCATTTCTACTATTGTTTTTGAATCGCTAGAAAGTATTCTATCAGATGTAGAGGCAGACGATACGTTTGACTGGACCTTTGAAGATAGAGATATAGCAGCCATCATGAATACGAGTGCCACTACGGGGCAGTTTAAGTCTGTTCCTCTTCGATGGGGGCAAATTAGAGCTCATGTACAAGCATCTAAAGAGGTACTAGGTAAAACTGAACAAGATAATTGGCTTATGGTATTGCCTCTATTCCATGTAAGTGGTCTATCTATCCTGCTGCGCTCCCTTTATAATGGTACGGCTGTTACCATATTGCCTAAATATGATGAAGCTCAAGTTCTCAAGCTCATAGAGTCTGAGAACATCAATATGATGTCATTAGTGCCTACTATTTTAACTCAATTAGAGCCAAGTATTACACATCATAAGTTGCGTGTTATCTTGCTCGGTGGTGAGTTCATTCCTATGGCGCTCATCGATGCTTGTGAAAAGAAATCCTTACCAATTTACAAGACCTATGGCATGACGGAAACTTTTAGTCAAAGCGTGACTTTCTCCGTATTGGATTATCCTCATAAACGAGATTCCGTAGGAAAACCATTACCAAGGATGCAGGTTCGCATTGATAATCCTGATGCAGACGGGGTAGGTGAGATTCACTTAACAGGCCCAATGGTTATGACTGGATATATTGACAAGGAACCTATCGATGGTGACCTTAATACCGATGATATCGGTTATGTCGATGAAGATGGGTTCGTATATATTTTGAATCGTCGCAAGGATCTCATCATTTCTGGGGGAGAAAATATTTATCCTAAGGAATTAGAGGATTTAGTCTACACATTGCCATCAGTCAAGGAATGTGCCGTTGTACCTGTACCTGATCCTAAATGGGGACAAGTACCGGCTCTATTTGTGGCTTTTCACGATGGTGAAAGCATGACTGCAGATGAAATTGTATCCTTTATGACTAAATCCCTGGCAAAATATAAAGTTCCTAAATACGTAAAAATATTGCCTGCGTTGCCTAGAAATGGTACAGGTAAAATCGTACGCAATGAACTGCGTTTAGAAGATTGAGGCGCCTATGAATGATATTTTAAACTTTAAAAGTATAACTACATATCGCCTTAAATTGCCGTTACAGTTTAACTTTAAAACTGCCAAAGGTGAAGTAAAAGAACGAGAAACTATAGTCATTCGCATCGAGGATCAACAAGGGTATGTAGGTTATGGGGAATGCGTGGCTTTTACAGAGCCTTTTTATACAGCAGAGACGGTGGATACGTGTTGGCAAAAACTAGTAGATGATTATATCTTTAATTTGCGCATGATGCGGCCTAAGCCGCTCATGACCTATGTGCGTCAGTTACAGTTTTGGTTAAATCGAGATCATATGCCTATGACCATTGCCGCCTTAGAAAATGCATTGATTAACCTTCATTGTGAGCGATTAGGTGTAAACTCCGTTTCCTATATTATGGGACAACCCTTACAAGATACCATTGAAAGCGGCGTTGTTATCGGTGATGTACCGATGGAACAATTGCTAGATGCCGTAGAAGCTCATGTGGCGAATGGTTGTAAGCGCATCAAGTTAAAGGTGAATCCTACAGACGGCTACGAACGGGCGGCCTTAGTACGTAAGCATTATCCCGATTTAGTCTTGGCAGCCGATGCGAATCAAAGCTATTCTTATGATGATATTGATAAGGTCCGTCAATTTAACGATTTGAAGTTAGCTTGTATAGAAGAGCCTTTTGCTATAACAACGCTTCAATCCTATAAGGAGTGGAAGTGGGAACGCCTTAATAACGATGATTGGCATATTGAAACGCCTATCTGTTTAGATGAGTCCATCTTGGGCTATGACGATTTATCCTATGCTATTGAGTATGGACTGATTGATGTACTTAACATAAAAGTAGGCCGTATGGGTGGTCTCGTACCTACTAAGGCAGCTATTAATCTTTGTAGAGAATGTCATATTCCGTATTGGGTAGGTAGCATGGTAGAGTCGGGCATTTCTAAAATGTTGCACGCTCAACTAGCAGCTCTAGGTGATTCCTATATGGCAGGAGACCTATCTGATTCTAATAGATATTTTGAACGAGATCTCATCTATCCAGATTTAACCTTTAAGGATGGCGTTATGCACGTTCCTGATGGAGATGGACTAGGTGTAACCGTCTTTGATGATAGACTAGAAGCGTATTGTGTGGAGAAACGAACACTATGAATTTAATAGAATCCTTACAAATTGAAGCACCTCGTATGACGAGCGATACTACATGCATTGCAAAAATGAACTTAGGAGAATTCCACAAACAGCCTCAAGGCTATCTAAATGGTGGTGCAACCTTGGCATTTGCTGAAATCATTTCCGGCATGATGAGCAACGAACTCATTGGACCGGATAAATTTGGCGTAGGTCAATCCGTTACGGCCAACCACTTGCGCCCTGTACGATGTGAAGGGGCCTTAACGGCTCATGGTACCATACTTGTAAAAGGGAAGACATCCCATGTATGGCGCTTTGATATGATGGATGATGCAGATCGACTCATCTCACAAGTAACAGTGACCTTGGCGATAGTAGATTTTGTTCGTTAACGTACGCTGTTGGGAACATGTGTTTTCATATTCTAAATAAAAAGGACAGCATATACAGTTGTATATGCTGTCTTTTTAACGTTTACTTTGAACACATAAATTGTCTCATGCTTACTTAGTTACTTAATTAACTAAGTAACTAAGTAAGTACTTAACTATTTAACTGCCTACTTACGAGTGATAGTATATAAGTCCTCCATATCTGGAATATCGTAAATAACCCATGTACCGTCACCTAGATGACGCATTAAAATCTTTATGTCCTTAGTCATATTCTTTTTATTGTTTTGGATGGTTGCTGTAACCGTTGCAGTTTCGCCGTGGTCATCTGTTTTGAGGTTTTTAATCTCTACATCGTGTTCTTTAAAGAGGCGACCTTCTACAAGCCGGTCTACCATAGATTTATTATCGTCATTTTGGTTTGCTGCTTGGTTGTTATCCGTAGGAGGTTCTGATTTAAAACTATCTGGATCTTCAATATATTTTCTCATTACATCTTCGATGAGGGCAGGGCCAAATGTTTTGGTAGCGGCTACGGCGGCTTTGCCAAATGGATTAGATGTATCAATATATTTATTGTCTTCACGGTCTACGATGTTTTTTACGATGGATTTTACATCTACATGACGCAAAACTTCATCTGCATTTTTCTCCTGAACGGCTTGATGAATGATTTTTAATGTATAAGCTGGTGTATGTGGGACATACCATAAGAAATACCATGCGGCAGCTAATGCGCCTACAACAGCGATGATGAGGGCGATAATGACGCCTTTAGAGCTACTTTTATTCACGGTGAATCCTTTCATTTACTTTGTATCGTAATTTTTGATAGCGAATATATACATATTGTAGCATATCTAGTAAAGTATAGTGTGATAATTTGCACGTTTACAGAAAACTGATGAAAGATGGAGATAAAAGATGTATAGAAGTAATTTAGCTGATATTTTCCGTTGTAAAAGTCATAAAATAGGCACTATCCGTTATAACCCATGTTTTTAATAGAATATTCATAAAAAAGTTCAAAAAAATAGTTGCATTGGTCTAAAATCCATGGTATCATGTACAAGTAGTCAACGAGAGTTGATACGCGGCCCCGTGGTGTAGCGGTTAACATGTCGCCCTGTCACGGCGAAGATCGTCAGTTCAAATCTGATCGGGGTCGCCATTTTTTTTTACAAAAAATCATGCCTCGGTAGCTCAGTTGGTAGAGCAACGGACTGAAAATCCGTGTGTCGACAGTTCGATTCTGTCCTGAGGCACCATTTGTATTCCATGCGGTTGTGGTGGAATGGCAGACACGCCATCTTGAGGGGGTGGTGAGCGTACGCTCGTGAGGGTTCAAGTCCCTCCAACCGCACCAAAATATAAGGACCTACAGTTTGCTGTAGGTCCTTTTTGCTATGTCCATATTGGCAGGCTTTTATATTACGTGTACAATCATAGTAATTAATACTATACATTTGTGTGTGTAAGTTTATAAATGAGAGAGAATTATGGAATTTAATTATGGCGAGTCGCTGCGTATCCGAAGTGATTTATATACGATCTTAGGCAAGATACGCTACATTAATACTCATGGGCATATATGGTATGAGTATAAATTAGTTAAACATAGTAATAACAAGGCATTTTGGCTTCGTTGGGATAAGAAGAGAGATGCGTACCAGTTTTCCAAGTTGTGTGGTAAAGCACAGCCAGTAGATATGAAACCCGTAGATAGTGGTTATGAGATGGTAACGGGCACTTGGGGTGAGGTGGATGTAGGTACTACTGATACTGCTAAATATAAAGAGTATGAAAATGGTGATGGCACTGCTACCTTTTCTGTTCAAGAGTGGGCTTTTGAAACGAACTATTCAAAAGGCTTTTACATTAATAAAGAATACGTATCTGTGGAGAAAGATGTAGAGATGACCGATACCATTAAAGATAGAATGGATACGGTTAAGATAATGAAGTTCGTAGGACCTATCGTTTGGATTTTGGCAAACGTACTAATTTTTATGCCAAGATTTGATATACAAATCCTGCATGATATACATAATTTCCTTACCTGGCCTTATATAGTAGGCGGGAATATAATCCTTGGCTTCATTGTATTTTTTGTTCTCTTTAAAAGATAGCATCTAGAAAATCAGGGACACACTATACTAAAACAAAAGGTAGTAACACATATCAATGTTACTACCTTTTTAGTTTGCTTAGGATTTTGTTGTTATTAGTTAGCTTCAGCTAGTTGAAGTTGTTCTAGTTCTGCTTCTTTAGCATCTAATTCTTTTGCACCAAAGTGAGCTAGTACACAGAATGTAACACAAAGAATACATGCTACCAATAAGAGATAGAAACCTGCGTTCCAACCAAATTTGTCAGCTAATACACCGAATAGTGTTGTACCGAGGTTGGCACCTACAATGTAGCTCATGAAACCGCGAAGACCAACGGCTGAGCCTACAGCAAATGGAGGTACAATATCCATGGTTTGAACAGAGGCTAGGAATTGAGGAATATAGATTAAGCAACCCACAATAGCAGCGAAGAATGTAACCCATAAGAGGGATTCGCTTTGCCAATAGCCGAAGATACAGAAGAAGATAATGCTTACGGCGATAATTGCTGGTGGCATACGATAACCTTTAAAGAATTTATCGGAAATGTAACCTGCAAAAATAGTAGAAGGTATAGCAGCCCATTCAAAGAATAAGAATGCTACAGACATCTCTGCTTTGGAGAAACCTTTTACTTGTAATAGGTAAATTGGAAGCCAAGTAAGCATACCGAAACGAATCATGTAAACAAATGTATCTACTAATGATACGTACCAAGCATTTTTGTTTTTCAATACATATTTTACAAAAATTTCTCGTGTATTCATGTGCGGTGCTTCAGAGCTTCTATGTGCTTTATGAGCTGTATCTGCAATGATTTCACTTGTTGGTGGTAAGCCTTCACGCTCAGGGCTTTCTTTAATTAAGAAGAAAATAGCGATAGCCACAACTATGGCAATAATTGCTGGAATACCATAGCTACCTAATTGCCAATGATCCGTAGTGGTGAAGTATAACGCAGCAGCTACGATTGGTGCTACGATACCGCCACCAAGATTATGGGAGATATTCCAAATTGCCCCAAAGCGACCACGTTCTTGTTTTGGATACCATTTGGCTAGGGTGATGAAGGATGGGCCTACACCAAAACCTTGGAAGAAGCCGTTGAGTACAACTAATACTAAGAAGAAGGCGAGACTGTCAGCAAAGCTCATAAAAATATTGATAATTGCACAGCAAATAAGACCGAAAGCCATAAATTTTGCAGGACTTGCTTTGTCAGCAAGACTACTCATGAAGCCTTTACTTAGACCGTAGGCGATAAGCATACCACTAGATAGCAAACCGATTTCCGTTTTGCTCATGTGTAAGATATCTGATAAAAAATGAGTTGATAAGGCAAAGTTGTTACGCACGATATAGTACGCCGCATAACCAATAAAAATACCAAGTAGAGATTGGAATCTGTATTTATAGTATAGATTCATAATCATACTTTGTGGTACAGATGATTTTGCCTCTTTAGGTTGTAAAAATGAAAACATAGTTATTACCTTTCTTTATTAATAACTAAATCCTGTTGCATTGATAATACTAACATTTTCATAGAATTCATGTAAATGATTTATAAGATAAAAGTAAGCGTTAAGGTTATAAAAATAATTTATAACATAGTTATGTTGCAGTAAAATGTATATAGTATAAATATGACTTTCAGTATGATAAGGATTTTTAAACTACATAAATACAGCAGTCTATAGTGTTAGAGTTGTATTGGAATTAATAGATTTATTTTGTTATAATCATACTGTTATTTAAAAATTATTATTCGTTATTAAGGAGTTTTGCTATGAAAGGTTTTACTAAACGTGCAATTCTTGCTGCTTGTGTTGGTGCAGCCATGCTTATTTCTGCAGGTTGTGGTTCCAACCAAAATGCACAAAATACACAATTGACATATAATGGTTCCTCCACATTGGCACCAGTTATTTCTAAAATCGCTACAGATTTTACAGAAAAGAATAAAACTTGGAATCATGCGGATAGTTCTTTGCCAGATAAAGATATTACTATTTATGTATCTTCTGGAGGTTCTGGCACTGGTATTAAAGCGGTTATCGATGGCACTGCGGACTTCGGTTTAGTAGCTCGTGAAGTGAAAGACAGCGAAAAAGCAAAAATCAAAGATTACAATGAAATTAAAGTAGGTATTGATGCTTTAACAATTGCCGTAAATCCTGAAAATCCTTTATATGCTGTAAAAGGTAATCTTACTAAAGAAGAAATTATTAAAATCTTCTCTGGTGAGTACAAAACTTGGAATCAAGTAGATCCTTCCTTGCCTAATCAAGAAATCATCGTAGTAACACGTGATCTTGGTGGCGGTGCTCATGAAGTGTTCCAACAAAAAATTATGGGTTCTGTAGAGGTAACTAAAGACGCTATTCAAGCGCCATCTATGGGTGCTCTTGTAACTAAAGTTAAAGAAAATCCATATGCTATTGGTTACGCATCTTATGGCATGTTGGGTCAAAACAAAGGCCAAATCGTTGCTTTCAAAGTTAATGGTGTAGCACCAACAGATGAAACGATTACTGATGGTTCTTACATGATTCAACGTCCACTTCTTATCGTAGGTAAAGGTAATATGGGCGGTGTAGCAGACGCTTTCACAAAATACTTGAAGTCTGAAGAAGGTCGTAAAGTTATTCATAAAATGGGCTTTGTTCCTGTAAACTAATCAGATAGAATAAAAGCAAGGCTGCGGCCTTGCTTTTTTCTTATGAAAGGAGAGTCTATGCATTTATCAGATCGTTTTACATCTGGCATAGTACCGATTATGGCGGTGTCTGTTCTCGCCTTATATATAGGGCTCGTGCTCTATATGGCGATAGAGGCGTGGCCCGCTTTGATACATATGTCTTGGACGGATATTGTAACCGGTACAGTCTGGAAGCCTATGGCACAAAGTCCTGTATTAGGTCTGGCCTATATTATTTCTGCTAGCCTCTATGTATCTCTGTTATCTTTGATATGGGCGTTGCCCTTGGGGATTGGTACCTCTGTAGGTTTGAGTCTAGGCGTATCGCCACGTATTCGTCAATTTTGCTTATCTACTATAGATATGATCGCCGGTATACCTTCTGTTATTGTTGGTTTTATCGGGCTTGCCGTAGTGGTTCCGGCCATTCAATCGATGTTTTCTTTGTCTACCGGTGAGTCTATTTTATCGGCTAGTCTCGTATTAGCCTTTATGATTTTGCCTTATATTGTGACTCACTGTACGGAATCTATCGAAACCTATCGTCAGCGCTATGAAGAAACGGCTTTGGGCCTTGGCATATCGCCGTGGCATACTATGAAAGCTATCGTACTACCTAGTGCTAAAGGTTCGATCATTCTTAGTTCTGTGCTAGCCTTCTCCCGGGCTATGGGAGAGACCATGGCCGTTATGATGGTTGTCGGTAATGCTCCCATCTTGCCTAATTTACTGGGTAAGGCTGAGCCAATTCCATCTCTTATTGCGCTTGAAATGGGTAGTGTAGAGTATAATAGCTTGCATTATAGCGGTTTATATGTAGCAGCTTTAGTATTGCTAATGATTTTGATACTGACTAATGTTCTAGTCTATATGTATTCTTGGAAAACTAGAAAGGACGGTCATCATGAAGCTATCTAATCTTGCATTAGCTACTTGGGCTTATGGCAGTCTAATCCTCGTTATGGCAATACTCATCGCTGCTTGTACTTATATTGTGTATCATGGGGGGCCATTAATAACTGTTGATTTCCTCTGGCTCTACCCAGCGGGCATGCCTCTCGGTGTAGAAGGGGGCATATTCCCTGCCATAATCGGTAGTATTTTAGAGGGCTTATTAACGGCTTCTATGGCGGCTGTTGTAAGTATTCCTTGTGCCCTTTACATGGTATATGGCAATATTTCTCGTTGGAAATCAGAATGCTTTTTATTCACTCTACGCTGTATGTCCGGATTACCATCTGTATTAATTGGCTTGTTCGGTTATAGTGTGCTGATTTTATATTTAGGTATCGATAAAAGCTTATTATCTGCGTCGATTACGTTAACGGTAATGGTTATACCTTTTATTACGTTGCGCCTTGTGAAAGTATTCCATGAGTTTCCTCGTGAAACGTATGAGGCGGCTCTCAATATGGGGCTTTCACCAAGTTATATATGGATACATATGGTCATACCGAGTGCCATGCGCGACGGATTGAGCGCTATAGCCCTTGGAGCGGCCTATGCGATGGGGGCCACCGCACCGATTATGTATACTGGTGCCGTATTATATACTCGGTCCATACCGAATATAACGGATCCATTTATGGCATTGCCATATCATTTGTACATTTTGGTAAACGAAGGTTATTCAGTAGATTTAGCCTATGCTACAGCCTTTGTACTGATGGTTATATTACTTTGTATTAATATCATTTGTCGCTGGATAGGAGGGCGGTCTTGATGAGCATCATATTAGATATTAAAAATATAGAGGTGTCCATTGATGAGCATTCTATTTTGCAACACATAACCTTGCCTATTACAGAATATGCTATTACGGCTGTTATTGGGCCGTCTGGTTGTGGTAAAAGTACATTGTTAGCTACGCTTAACGGTAGCTTACAGGCACCGAAAAAAGTCACTAATGGACAAATTATTTACGATGGCCTATCGGTAGACTCAATGGATCCGCAAATGTTACGTCGCCAAATCGGTCTTATCGGACAACAACCGACTGTATTTCCTGGCACCATTGAAGATAATATGGTATTTGCTCTAAATTATTATAAAGAGTTATCCTCTGCAGACAGAAAGGCTAAAGCGATACAATGTTTAGAGCAGGCTGGATTATATAGCGAAATTAATGGCGACATGAAGCGCTTGGCAAGTTCTTTATCTGGTGGTCAACAACAGCGCCTGTGTATTGCGCGAAGCTTGACCGTAGATCCTCGAGTAATGCTCTTTGATGAGCCGTGCTCTGCCCTTGATATAAAAAACAGCTTGCATATTGAGGCATTGCTAACAGAGTTAAAAGTAAAACAAACGATTGTCATTGTTACTCATAATTTACAACAAGCTAGACGCATTGCAGACTACACTGTCTTTATGAATGATGGCCGAGTTGTAGAGTGGGGCGCTACAGCGCAAATATTCTCTGATCCACAACAAGAATTAACTCGTGATTACTTGGCTTTTGGCGGATAATCTTGAAAATTTTATATTTTTCAAAAACTTAAAGATAAAATTTCTATAAACTGTTGACATATTTCGTTTAAAAATGTATATTATAGGTGACATACTGGCGTGTCGTTAAGGGACTGTGAGAGAGTTTAGCCAGACTTACATCTGATATAGTTCGAGAGTAACTATATACATAAGAAGGCGTACCGCTGAGAGACGAGAGAAGGGCGGTATGCCTTTTTTGTATGTAACATACGATGTAGCTTGTTTTTTACAATCTAATAAGCAATGTAAATTATTAATATTATAAATATAAAATTTTATTAAAATAATGGTGGTTACGAGTTTAAAATATGGACTCAGACCTCCTTATGTAATACAATGTATTACATAAGGAGGTGCTTTTATATGGCAAATATTTCAGTCCGACTAAATGAACAAGAAGAAGAGTTATTTAAAACCTATGCTGAGTTTATGGATGAAACACTTTCTACCCTCTTTAAGAAGGCTTTACTAGAAAAGATTGAAGACGAATTTGATCTTAAGGTAGGTCAAAAAGCATTAGCAGAATACGAGCAAGATCCAGTTACCTATTCTGTGGCGGAAATGCGTGCAAAATATGGCTTATAAGCTTGAATTTTCTAAACGGTTTGACAAGCAATTTTCTAAATTAGATAAATCAACGCAACGCTATCTTTTTAATTGGCTCATAAAGAATGTAGATAATGTAGAAAATCCTAGGTACTCAGGAAAATCATTGACGGGAAATAAAACAGGGCTGTGGCGTTATCGCATTGGTAATTATAGAGTCATTGCTGATATTAATGACCATAGATGCATTATTTTAGCTTTAGAAGTTGGTCATCGAAAAGACATTTACAAATAGAGGATATATTATGAAATACTTACGTCGTGAACTTAACCAAGTGGAAAAAGAATACTTAAAACAATTTGGACAAGACTCGTTGAACCGTGTCGTTCTCCACAATCCTGATACAAAGGATAAACAAGAAGTACAAGACACCATTGATATTCTAAAAGAAGCTATAGCAAAAAATAAACCTCTAGAACAAGTTCCAGAGGATATGTGGAAACTAATTGAGTTTTAACTACGGAATAAATCTTGTTGCAGGTGTGTCCGTTGATCCAAAACATACTAGAGTAATCTATTTCCTCAATACAGTACAATAAAATTAAAATAAAGCAAAACAAAAGGCACATTGTTAAACGAATACCATTCATGATAAATGGAGGTGGTTTAATACAATGTGCCTTTATGATGTAATTTTATATTATAAGTTGTAGAGTTCTGGTTTACGGTCCCTAAAGATATTAATTTTGTTGCGAATGTCTTCGACTACGGTAAGGTCGATATCTACGGAAGCAATGCCTTCGTTCGTATCCATTTCGAGGAGGTTCGTGCCCCATGGGTCATAAACGGCGGAGTGACCTGTGCTTTGAACGCGACCAATAGTACCGCATCCGTTGACTGCGCAAAGGAATAATTGGTTTTCAATTGCTCGTACTTCGTTTAGTACTTGCCAGTGGCGTAGTCGCATCGTAGGCCATTGGGCGGGTACGAATAAGAGTTCAGTGTCTGGTAATGCAGCCATTCTCACTAGCTCAGGAAAACGGATATCGTAACAGATAACCGTGCTACACGGGATCCCATCGAGTTCAAAATGGGTCGTATGAGTACCGTTAGCAAAGTATTTGTCTTCCTTAGCAGGGCTAAAGCCGTGCATTTTGGAATACTCACCTACGAGGGTACCTTCACGGTTATAAGCATAGGATGTATTGAATACAAGATCATCTTTTGCCACAGCAACGGAGCCGCCTACGATATTCACGTTGTGCTCTTTTGCAAAGGCGGTGAGCAAAGATTTTGTTCTTTCCCCATTTCTGTCGGCGATCGTAATTAAATCATCTGATGGGTGAAAGCCTGTATTCCAAGTTTCAGGCAAAACAATAATATCAGGATTTTCTGTAAGTGATTGAGTGAGTAACTCTTGCACGCGATTGTAGTTGTATTCTACGTCATTTACGTGAACGTCCATTTGTAAGAGGGTTAAGCGTTTTTTCATGGCAAATCCTTTATCGATTAGAAGCGTATAATGTTAGTGATTTGTATTATAATTAGAATATTAAAGCATTCCATTCTAGATTACAACATAAAGTATCGTTAAAGGTGTTTTAGAGGATATATCTCTTTAGATTATAAATCATTTGTTTTAGCTATACGTAAATGGGGTGGAGTTTTTACTATTCTTCATAGAAATGTTATAATATTCTGTATATAATTGTGTTCTGATAGAGGAGGACCTATGAAACGGATTCCGTTAGTAACACTATTGGTTGTGGCCTTGGCAATGCTTGTGGCAGGTTGTGGATTGCTTTCACAAAAAACAGAGCCTACTAGTTCAGCGCCACCAGTAAAAGAAGTTAAGATGGTACATCCATCGGGCATTCCTGTCCTTATGTATCATAAAATCGGCGACGATAAAGATAATGATGCGGTTATTCGAGAGGATTTGTTCCGAGAGCAAATGAAATTCCTCAAGGATAATGGCTATAATCCATTGACGATGGACCAATTGTATGAATACGTTGTAAATGGTGCTGCAGTACCTGAAAAACCAGTTGTTTTAACCTTTGATGATGGTTATGCAGATACGTATACAATCGTATATCCACTCATGAAAGAGTATGGATTCCCAGCCACTGTATTTATTAACCCTGGTGATATTGGAACGCGTTTAACTTGGGATCAAGTGCGTGAAATGCACAAAAATGGTATCACCATTTCTAACCATGGTTTCCAACATGTAGAAATGGGCCAATTATCCGAAGAGAAACAAATTGAAAATATCACAAAGGCGCAAGAAGCATTGGCTAAAGAGGTGGGCATCAAGAATAATCCTTGGTTCTGCTATCCATATGGAGATAAAAATGAATTCACCGACTCAGCATCTAAAAAGGCTGGTATAAAAATGGGTATGGCTATGAAATCTGGCTGGGCTCATACAGGTGATAATCCATATAACATTTTGCGTGTTTGGGTAGGTAATGCGGTAGATATCAAGCATTTTGAAGAACGCATTAGCACCGAGCATTTCACTGATTTATAAGGAGAAATACATTGTTCAAAAAGAATTGGGTAAAGTTCATCATCATGGTGTTCTTATTTACCGTTGTGACCTCACCGTTCGTGGTGCTCTTTGGACCATTTAATAATGTAAAACGCGCCGTTATCGGTGCTATCTTACAATCTCGTCATCCTCATTACATTACGTGGTTGTTCAATGAAGAAGAACTACAATCTATTTTGGGGACTGTTGGGGTTGTTAAAAGCCAAGATTTATTCAAGTTTAATGCCCGTGAAGATAAGTCTTTGAACCTTGAAAAAATTCAGTCTGCTCGTTATGTTGGCTATATCTTAGAAATTCCAGATCCTCGTCGTATCCAAGTAGGTACTGCGGCTAACATTCAAGAAAAGGGCGATACTACAAGTAATATTGCTAAAATGAATAATGCGGTAGCTGCTATCAACGGCGGTGGTTTCCATGATCCTAATGGTACTGGTACAGGTCGTTTGCCATATGGCTTTATCTTGCATGATGGAGAATATGTTATCGGTAAGGATGTAGGCCCTGATGAAGATGTAGACTTTGTAGGCTTCTCTAAATCTGGTAACCTTATCGCTGGTAACTACGATAAAACTCAACTAGCTGATATGAAAGCCATGGAAGGTATTACCTTTGGTCCACCTCTTATCGTAGATGGTAAGAAAATGATCACTGAAGGTGATGGTGGCTGGGGCGTAGGCCCACGTACTGCTATCGGTCAAAAGAAAGATGGTACAGTATTATTCCTCGTAATCGATGGTCGTCAACCAGGGTACTCCATTGGTGCTACCTTGCGTGACGTACAAGATATTCTCTTTGAAAAAGGCTGCTACATTGCAGCGAATTTAGATGGTGGTTCTAGTTCTACCTTATACCTCAATGGTAAAGTGGTGAATAAACCGGCCGATTTGTTAGGGGAACGCATGATCCCAACGGCGTTTATCGTGAAATAGGAGGACAAATGAAACCTTTTACGCGTGTACTGAGCGCCTTTGCGGTAGGTATTCTTCTGCAAGGTGGTATATACTTATACCTTGATCAATATATGTTTGCGCCGACTACGGAATTTAACGTAGCAGGTGCGTCAAAAGATGATACTAAAAACTTCCCGGATGTAAAGGAAGGTACTAAATATGTATCCTACGACCGTCAATTTATGGCGGTTGTTACAGAAAACTCTTTGAAAATCTACAAGGCTAATGAAAGTAAGCCTACAACGATAGACTTGAAGGGGCGTTCGATTAGTTACTTCAACTGGATGCCTGACCGTAACTATGCCATCATGGGCTTGTATGACTCTCGCAATGTCGTTATGGCTCGTCTCAATGCAGATGATCCAGAGCATGAAGTGGATACCAAGCTTGAAGATTTACCAAAAGGTAGTAAAATCGTAGATGCTGCGTACTCTGAAGCGACAAATGTAGTATACATGAAGGTAAAAGTTCAAGAGCATGTATATCGTATTTATCGTACAGATGCTAACTACGATACGCGTCGCGTGTATATGCAAGCTACTGATATCGGTCATATCGGCGTCTTCTACGATGAAGATAACTTCTTCTACGATAATGTTAAAACTGGCGATATCTTTATGTTTAATGGTATCGAAGGTGGCTGGCGTGTTATCAACCCACCAGGACGTTTCCGCTTAATTGGTGTTGATACAGATAAGACAATCTACATTGCTCGTGTTGATGAGGACAATAATGCATTGACTGTTTACACCGGCAAATTAGGTGTAGGTTTCAAACCAGTTTACAAATACAATCATCCTACTACTTTTAATGAATTAAAATTGTCTGACGTAAAAGACATCATCAAGAATGGTAGTGAAGAAACTAAAAAGGTGACAGAAGATGATACGTCTTCTAAATCATCTAACACTAGTGATAGTAAAAAGAAATCTTAAGAAAAAGCCTTTATAATGCTTCATTATAAAGGCTTTATTCCTATGTTATATGTACCATAAGGATATCTATGAATATATTATTTGTACGCCTTAGTTACATTGGGGATATCCTGCATGCTACCCCTGCGGCGCGCTGGATCAAAGAACAGTATCCAGATGCCAAGTTACATTGGATTGTAACGCCTAGCATGGTAGAACTGTTAGATGGTAATCCCTATGTAGATGAGATTATCCCCTGGGAACGGGATGAATACGAGGCACATTCTAAAAAACTGCATATCCCGACAATGTGGCGCATGTGGTGGGAGCTGAAGGCTAAATTAGAGCCCTACAAATTTGACGTAGCCGTTGATGTACAAGGGCGACTGATAACTGGTCTTGTTCTATTGGCTTCTGGTGCGCCTATTCGCTTAGGACTTGGTGGTACAAAAGAGCTGAATTGGCTATTTACAAACTATAAATCAAAGCCAAGTACAGATCATGTTATCAAGCGTTATGTTGAGGTGGCACAACTTTTAAAAGAGGCTGTTGCTAAACAGGCTGATTTAGATACACCTCTTAAAACTGCTGACAATCTTCTGGAACCTGAAACATTAAATAACGTTAGTGCTAAGAAGATATATCATATGGATTTCCATGTACCATCAAAGTTACATACCTGGGCAGAAGAACAGTGGAAAACGATTGACAATCATACTTCTTTAAATCGTGGTGAGGTAGAAAAACCTCTACGTGTGGGATTGGTCTTGGGTACGTCTTGGGCGACGAAAGAATGGCCTCAAGAAAAATGGTATTCCCTTATTAAATCGCTACAATATAGAGCTAATTTTGTTTGCTTAGGTGGGCCTAAAGAGTCTACACAATACAAACCTTTGATGGATTCTTTGACCGCTGAGGGCATTGATCAGATTATGCTGAATATGCTAGGCAAGACTACACTTCAAGAGGTTGGTGCCTTAATTGAAAGCTGTGACGTAGTAGTTACGGCTGACACGGGCTCCTTACATATTGCATTAGCGCTTAATAAGCCTGTAGTAGCTCTCTTTGGGCCTACAGATCCTAAATTATGGGGACCACTAACGGGGACCTTTAAGGTGCTTGTAAATGATGAATTAGATTGTTTAGGTTGTCGTAAACGACGGTGTCCTAAGCCTGATCAATATTGTATGTCTGGTATTGAACCAGTCCGTGTTAAAAAGGCAATTTTCGAATTGATAGGAGATAGAAATGGCAAAGTTTAAAATTCAAAAAGGCTTATCCGATGCGGATATGTTGAAAAACTTTAAAGATACAGACAATTTTGAAGATACTATGCTTGATATGGAACGGGCAGCTAAAAAACCTGTAGTTCATCAAAGTCCAAAGCAAAAGGAAGATGCTTTCTATCGTGAGTTCTTAACGGAAAAAGTGGAGACTATGATCGGTAAAATGCTTCTAGACATCAAGATGGAGTACTTCAAAGAAGGTGAAGGTGCTTTCTCTATTCAAGTGAAGCGAGAAGGTAAGAATATCGTTCTTGAAACGGCTCCTAAAAAGGTTAAACCTGAAAAATAAGCTGTATAATGGCATTTAGAAAAAGTTAAGAATAAACGTGAACCTGTCCATAAATGGACAGGTTCTTTTGCATATTTATGTAATTGTTGTAGGGGGCTATATTATCGATAAAATTGATGAGCTTATAAGTGTACCGATGTTTATCGAATTACTACATTTATAAATACCGATATAGTTTGATGCCTTTTTAATAATAACCAAAAATTATTACGATATAATTTTTGGTTTCTCATTAAAAAGAGCAATTACAAAGAAATTGGTTTGATTAAACATACACGTTAAAAGCTAGCTCTTTTGTGTTTTGTGTGATTTCTATCACGAAAAAATCATCTTCAGACACATGAATTTATGAGTAAATAGCATAATATAGTTGTTGACAAAGAATTTTATAAGTAGTCTAATATAAGTATGTCTTAACGATTTATAGAGTGTTTGGCTTGTGTGAGCAGACATCAAAAAAATCGTAAAAAAATAGGTATGAGATAGTTGTTTGATGTATGTATAAATTTACATATGCAGACTATTTCGATTTGGAGGATTAACATGGCTAAAAAATTAAGAATTTGCGAAACCGTTCTTCGTGACGGTCATCAATCTATTTTGGCAACACGCATGCGTTATGAGCAAATGGAACCAGTACTTGGTCTTTTAGACGAAATCGGTTACGAAGCTCTTGAATGTTGGGGCGGCGCTACTTATGATAGCTGTCTTCGTTTCTTGAATGAAGATCCATGGGAACGTCTTCGTAAATTGAAATCCAATTTGAAAAACACTCCATTACAAATGTTACTTCGTGGTCAAAACTTATTGGGCTACAAACACTATTCTGATGATGTAGTAGAAGCATTCTGTAATGCAGCTGTTAAAAACGGCATCGACCGTATTCGTATCTTCGACGCATTGAATGACCCTCGCAACATGGAAGCTGCTATTAAGTACTCCAAAAAAGCTGGTGCACACGTTCAATCCGCTATGGTATACACAATTTCTCCAGTTCACACAACTGAAAGCTTCTTGAAAGTAGCTGAAACTTTAGTAGAAATGGGTACTGATTCCCTTTGTATCAAAGATATGTCCGGTTTGTTAGGACCTGCTGATGCATATGATTTGGTTTCCACATTCAAAAACCGTTTCGGCGAATTGCCAATCGATTTGCACAGCCATTTCACTTGCGGTCTTGCAAGCACTACATACTGGGAAGCTGCTAAAGCCGGCGTAGATATCATCGATACTGCTATCTCCCCATTCGCTCATGCAACTAGCCAACCAGCTACTGAAACTATGATCGAAATGTTCAAAGGTACTGAATATGATCTTGGTCTTGACCTTGATAAATACATTCCATTAGTTGACCACTTCCGTAAAGTAAAACAACAAATCGCTGAAGAATTCAACTTGAAACCAGCTAGCGATGTAATCCCAGCTGTTCGTCGTTACCAAATTCCTGGCGGTATGTTGTCCAATACTCAAAACCAATTGAACGAAATGGGTATGGGCGATCGCTTCTTCGACGTTATGGATGAAATGCCACGCGTTCGTGAAGACTTGGGTTACCCTCCATTGGTAACTCCAACATCCCAAATCGTTGGTACAATGGCTATGATGAACGTTATGATGGGCGACCGTTACAAAATGGTTCCTAACGAAGTTAAAGACCTTGTACGCGGTAAATATGGTGCGTTGCCTGGTAAAATTTCTGACGAAATTCGTCAAACTATCATCGGTGATGAACAACCTATCACTTGCCGTCCAGCAGATCTTATCGAACCTGAATTGGAAGGTTACCGTCAAGATTTAGCTACAAAAGGCTACAATGGTATCACTGACGAAGACGTATTGACTTACGCTATGTTCCCAGAAGTTGCTATTAACTTCTTCGAAGCTAACCGTCGTTAATCCAAACTCTAAAAGAGGATTCTTAGGAATCCTCTTTTTTTTGCGCTCAAAATTATAAAGTGAAGAATTTCAATAGTTGTTTTATATTTTATAATTTAGATTTTTTATAAAAAAGTATAGATGAGATTCTATTAATTGTACTTAATTCTCAAGTTCTTAATATAAGTAAATACTAAGATTTGAAATGATGCAAGGTGCCCGGATACGTGTGGAAATATATACTATGTAAAAAATATTAGATACTAAAAGGGGCGAAGAACCCTTGTATAATCTGTTAATTATAAACTGACGATGAAAGAAATGTGAAAATTATATTGTATTTTTGGCTGTTTTACTTGCTTTAACTGTTAAAAATAGCGTAAACTATAAGAAGTATCTACTATTTATGATATTGAGGTAACCCTGTGAATTTACAAATACGGATTTGGATATCCAATGTTGTGCTCTTTGTTGTACCTATTTTAATAGCAATAATCTTATTTTTGCTATATTTTACAGGTTTGCGCATCTTGGCTAATGCCGGTTACTATTTGCGTATTGAGCAGGAACAACAGTTTAAAAGTGTCAGTCGAATTACTGAAACAATTACCTTTTATGGGTTAGAAAACAATTTAATAGATAGCTTGGTTAAACCTAGCTATAGTCTACTCGATCCAAAGGAGGTATATGTAGAGGTACTAGATCAAGGGAACATGGTGTATAGCTATGGTAATCCACAAATCTATAGTGCATCTGCTATCGTTGGCCTTATCGATGTAAATCCTGAATTACAGGGCATTGTATACCAGTCCAATAATACTTTCGTGTATGAAATGCGAAAATACGATGGGCGTCATGCCTACGTATATCATATTGCTATTAAGCGTGCTACCCATGGTAGTGATAGCTTGATGGAATCTGTATCCTTCTATATTATTGTAGTGGCTATATTGCTCTTTATTGTTACATTCTTTGCAATCAACCGATTTGTTACACGGTTTATCATGATTCACGTTAAGAACATGACGAAATCATTAGAGTTGGCAAATCGTCAGATCGAAATGGAACAAGAGCAGCAAAAAGAATTGCTTGCTGGTATATCCCATGATATACGAACGCCACTAACTGCAATTAAAGCTTATGCAGAAGGTGTTCGGGATGGTATTGCACCAACGGAAGAGCAACAAAAACGATACATGGGTATCATTCTGAAGCGTGCCAATGATTTAGACTCGATGTTAGAGGAGCTATTCCTCATTACTACATTGAACTACAAAAAAGAATCTCGTCCATCTGAACGCATTGAATTAGGTCAGTATGTGCGTGACTTTGTAGAGGATCATATTGCTCCGTATCAATCGAGAGGTCTTGAAATTAAGGCTCGGATAGCTACGGAAACTGCGTTTATCAATGCAAACCCGCAGTTGTTACAACGTGTATTACAAAATGTGTTGAACAATAGTGCTAAATATAAAATGGCTGATCTAGGGCATTGTATTATCGATGTAACTAGTGATGATGATTTTGTATACTGTGTCATCAGTGATGATGGTCCAGGGGTACCACCAGAATCTCTTGAGCGTCTGATGCGCCCGTTCTACCGTGTCGATTCGTCTCGTACGAACCCGCAAGAAGGTAGTGGTCTAGGATTATCGATTATTCGTCGAATTATGGAAATCTTTGAAGGCCGAGTTGTGATTGAAAATGTAAGACCACATGGTCTACGTATTATATTAGAATTTCCTAAACAAGGAGAAGAATCATGAGTGAACATATCTTAATTATTGAAGACGATTTGGATATTGCCAATATTGAACGTGATTATTTAATGGTGGCAGGCTATGATGTAACTATTATGACTAATGGTACAGATGGTATCGAAGCAGCTTTGAATACTCCGGTAGACCTAATCATCCTTGATGTTATGTTGCCAGAAATGGACGGCTTTGAAGTTTGCCGTCAAATTCGTGACAAAGTTCGCGTGCCAATCGTTATGGTAACGGCTCGTCTTGACGATATCGATAAAATCCGTGGTTTAGGCGTAGGTGCAGATGACTATATCGAAAAACCATTCTCTCCATCTGTATTGATTGCAAAAATCAAAGCTATGTTGGCGCAATATAAACGCTTAACAGAGCGCGATGCAATGGAAACTAATGCGATTCAATCTGGTGAGATTCGCCTTGATCCTAAGATGATGAAAGTATGGGTGAACGAAAAAGAAGTTCATCTTAAAAAGAAAGAATTCCAATTATTAGAATTCTTGATGCGTAACCGCGATATTGTATTTAGCAAAGAGGAATTGTACTCTCGCGTATGGGGTCTTGACTCCTATGGTGATTATGCTACGGTAGCGGTACATATCAATCGTTTGCGTGAAGAAATTGAGGATAATCCATCCGATAGTAAGCATATTATTACAGTTTGGGGTGTAGGTTATAAATTTGTTTAATAACCTAAATGAGTATTCACATTATACTCACGTTATTCGTGGCTGTTGATTGAATATGAGTTTGTAGAGAAATTATTATATAGATATAATCAAAGATTTAAAAATTGTTTATATACTTCCTTTGATAGTTTAGATATTCCATGTATACTTATTTAGGTAAGGCTGACTATGATTCTAGATAAGGCATAACTAAACTTCTCTCTCTTAATAAGTTCTCTCTCAAACTTATCTAGATCACATATACTCTCTCTCTCAACAGTCCTTACACTCTCAAACTATATGCATAAAGGGCATTCCTAGCGACGGCTAGTGAATGCCCTTTATGTTTTTATAATAATTGTAATAAATTGTTTTCTTGCATTGTAAAAGAATGAGTACTATAATAGTTTCATCAAAATTGATTTTATAAAATTAATTTTAAGAAGGAGATTTACATGGAATTTTCAAAATATAAGAAAACTGTTATTGCTTGTGCTCTTGCCTTGGGTATTGGTGTGAGCGGTGGATACTATTTCTTTGGTAGTCCTAGTCATACACAGCAAACAACAGTAAGGGAACAAACAAAACAATCTAAACCAATTACTGAAACACGTAATACCTATGTAGTGCAGGCTGTTAAAGAATCTGGTCCAGCGGTAGTTGGTATTACTACACAAGTGTTCCAAAAGGATATCTTTAACCGTACCATCTATGCGGGCGAAGGTGTTGGATCTGGTGTGCTCATAGATAATGAAGGACATATTGTAACGAATAATCACGTTGTAGCGGGCGCTAAAAATGGCGAAGTTACCGTATCGCTATCTGATGGCTCTACTGTAACAGGCACCGTTATTGGTACTGATTCACAAACGGACTTAGCCGTTGTTAAGATTAAACCTCCTAAAGATATTAAGCCAATCAAAATCGGTGACTCCGATTCTGTACAGGTAGGTGAGCCTGCCATCGCTATTGGTAACCCTTTAGGCCTTGAATTTAAAGGCTCTGTTACATCTGGTGTTATCAGTGCTTTAGCACGTACTATTGATGAACAAGGGCAACGGTTCCCGTTGATTCAAACCGATGCAGCCATTAATCCTGGCAATTCCGGTGGTGCCCTCATCAATGCGGATGGTGAATTGATTGGTATTAATAGCTCTAAAATTTCCAAAGAGGGTATTGAAGGTATGGGCTTTGCCATTCCAATTAACTCTGCTATGACTATCGTTGATTCTATTATTAAAAATGGTAAGGTCATTCGCCCGTATATCGGTGTGTGGGCCGTAGATCGTCAAACAGCAGCACGCAATAATGTAAGTTATGAAGGGGAAGGACTTCTTATTGTTCAACTTGATTCAAACGGCCCTGCAGCACAAGCTGGCTTAGTAGAAGGTGATACCATTGCTCAAATTGATGGTAAGGACATCACTACATTACTTGAGTTAAAAGAACAAATCGACGCTAAGAGCCCTGGCGATACAATTTTAGTATCCTATACTCATAACGGAAAAATGAAGAGTACAAAGATTAAATTAGGCCAAGCAGCTTCAAAATAAATAGAAAATCCTCATCTTGAACTGCACCCCAAAAGTTGGACATAATTTTTGGAGGTGCAGTT
This sequence comes from Veillonella sp. oral taxon 158, assembly GCF_018376515.1. NCBI lineage: Bacteria > Bacillati > Bacillota > Negativicutes > Veillonellales > Veillonellaceae > Veillonella > Veillonella sp. oral taxon 158. The sequence continues at coordinate 60,936 of NZ_JAHABE010000007.1, forward strand.
CATTTTTGGATGAGGTTTTTTTATGATTTTTTCATGATTTTCTCCATTTGGGGGCATTACCATATAAATTTCAAAAATTTTTTTTATTTAATAAACATTGTATTTATCTGCTTTTTTGGCAATTTCTTATGTTGAAAAAATAAAAAAATAAATATTTTTTTACAAGGTACCTTGTATTCCAAGGTACCTTATGTTATTATGTATTTGTCAGTACAAGATAGTGACCGTAAGAGAGCTTTCATATTGGTAGATCTGCACAGCTTAGATGGAGGAATTATGCAAGTTCAATTGAAGAAAGGTGTTATGGATATGCTTGTACTAGCGTTACTAACACAAAATGATCGCTATGGATATGAAATAGTCAGTAAAATCTCCGAATATATAGAACTTTCGGAAGGTACTATTTATCCACTGTTTAACCGATTAAAAAAAGAAAAATATGTGGAAACATATTTGCTAGAATCACAAACAGGGCCATCGCGAAAATATTACAAAATAACCTCAAATGGTACAGTCGCTTATAATCAGATGCGACAAGAATGGGATGGATTTTCTAGCGTTGTTGATATGCTCTTGAAAGGGGTAGATTATAATGAATAAACAAGAATTTTTGAACACATTACGTATTATTTTTAAAAAAGCAAATGTTTTAGATGTAAAAAGTATCATTGATGTATATGAAGAACATTTTGCCGTAGGGTATGAGAAAGGTCTTAATGATGAACAAATCATCAAATCACTAGGTACTCCAAAAGAAATTTATACATCCTATGTAGAGGCAGGTATCATCACTGATGAAATCGGCCGAGAAGGTACTAAAAGAACAGTTAATATGCAAGCAATATATGCACGACTTGAAGAGTATAAAGCTCTTTTGTTACCACAGTTACCAGGGGTGGCTAAAAAGGCATCTCATACATTATTAACAGTAGCTAGTGCTCTCACCTATATTGTCGGGGTACTACTATTTATCGTGACACCAGCAATTTTATTTTTGTTAAGTGGTTCATGGCAACCATTGGCAAATGTTACACCACTCCCTGCTGTGTCGATTGTTACTCTAGCAGGAATTGCAGGATTAGGCTTATTTGGTGGCTTGACATGTATCTATGCTGGTAGTGAGCTTAATAATGTATGTAAGCGTTAATTTAATACATTGCAATATTGGATGGAATGAACTAAGGAGATACTATGAAACGAATTATAATTACAGCAATTTTAGCAGCTATTTGCACAGTAGGTGGCGCAACTTCTTTTGTTATGAATGATCTACCAAGCTATACTGCATGGAAACAAGATAATGCACAACAATTTAAGAAAACGCCAAAATACGATGGCATAGACCAACAAAAGGATAAATACTATGATAACGATAAAGATTATAAGAAGGTAAATGATCATAAGGATGATAAGGATCATAAAGATTATAAGAATAAAAAAGATAAAAAAGATAAAAAAGATAAAAAGGATTATAAAGACCATAGAGACTATGATCATGAAATGAATCATATGCCTATGCCTAATACAACAACTCAGTCACAAGGTCAAATGGCTACAACAGGTTTTGCAGCAGTATCAGAACAACCAGCTCAACAAGGTGCACAACCTACTAATGGAGCAATTCAAGCAACTAATATACAATCAAGTGCTGTTCAAACAGGGCAATAAATTACTCTTATTGTAATAGAAAACTAATTATTTTTTTAGTAAGGTACCTTGCAATTCGAGGTACCTTGTGGTATTATGTATATGTCAGTACATGATAGTGACCGTAAAAGATTTTGATTGACAAGAATTGGGGGTTCACTAGAACAAGCCTGATAGTGTCAAAAGGAGGAACTATGCAAGTTCAACTAAAAAAAGGTGTTATGGACATGCTTGTACTAGCATTATTAACACAAAGCGATCGCTATGGATATGAAATTGTTAGCACTATTTCAGAGTATATTGAAATTTCAGAAGGAACTATATATCCATTATTTAATAGATTGAAAAAAGAAAAGTATGTTGAAACGTATTTAAAAGAGTCCTCATCGGGACCATCTCGAAAATACTATCATATTACAGATGATGGGCGTGCAGCGTACAATAAGATGCGCCAAGAATGGGATGAATTTTCTGGTGTTATCAATATCCTATTGAAAGGAGTCGACTATAATGAACAAAAATAGTTTTTTAGAAGCACTGCGTAATATTTTCAAAAAAGCACGCGTAGCTGATGTAGAGAGTATTATTGAGGTGTATGAAGAGCACTTTGCAGTAGGATATGAAAGAGGTCTTTCAGATAGTGAAATTATTAAATCATTAGGGACCCCAGAGGAAATCTATGCATCTTATGTAGATGCAGGTATCATTACAGAGACTTTGACTCAAGATGGTAGTAAAAGTAAATCTGTTAATATGGAAGCTATCTACGCTAGATTTGAAGATTACAAAGAGCGCTTGTTACCTCAGTTACCAGGCATGGCAAAAAAAGCATCCAAAACATTACTATCTATTGGTAGTGCGTTGTCATATATTGTAGGTGTTTTAACATTTATTATTACACCGGCTATCCTTTATTTATTAGGTAGCTCTTGGCAACCATTTGAAAATGTTACAGCGTTCCCAGTTTTATCTACTGTTACTTTAGTTTTACTTGGTGGGGTAGGTCTTTTCGGTGGACTTGTATGTATCTTTGTTGGCATAGAACTTCGCGGTGTCCGTGAACGTTACTTTCAAAATATAGATTAAGGAGGACCTATGAGACGAATTATAATTGCTGCCATTTTAACAGTAATCTGTGTGGTTGGGGCTGGTACATCTTTTGCAGTTAATGATATGCCTAATTTTGGTGAATGGATGAAAACCAATGAACAACAGTTTAGAAAACCACATAGACATAATGGTTCTAATATGCATATGGACCAACATATGATGGATGGAAATAATCAAATGATGCGTCAAGGTGGTATGGGGCCAAATAATGGTCAACATATGTACCAAAATTGTCAAAACCAAATGATGCCACAAGGTCAAAATGGACAGGTAGTACCACAAGGTCAAATGCCTCCACAAGGTCAACCACCTCAACAGCCTAGTGGTAATGCTCCACAACAAACACCTAATGGTGGGGCGCAAGCTCAATAAGAGGTATAAAACTAATAATAGTTTTATGGGAATCTTTTTCTAAACACTAAATAGAGACGTGGTCATGAAAGTGCATTCATGGCCACCGTAGAGCCATACACTCTATGTGATACATTCGTATCAGAATCTCTCTCTTACACACAATAACTACACACAAACAAAAAGAGCTCCTCAGTGAAGGAGCTCTTTTTGTGTATATTTTATTTGATATGTTTAGAACCGCGTTCTGTCATAGCTACGCCATCTTTACAAAGAGGGCATTCGTCCTGTTTATACGTAGGAACTTCAAGGTTAAGCAAGGCTTGTACTTTTTCTTGAGGTACACCAAATTCTGCTTTGCCACCGGAACGGTTAACAAGTAGGCCTACACCTACGATTTCGCCGCCAGATTGGTTAACTACGTTAACTACTTCTTGTACGGAACCACCAGTTGTTACGATGTCTTCAACGATGAGTACGCGTGTACCAGGTTCAATTTTGAAACCGCGACGCAATGTCATAACGCCTTTTTCGCGTTCTGTAAAGATGGCACGTGTGCCAAGTGCTTTACCAACTTCGTGAGCTAGTAAGATGCCACCAGTCATAGGGCCAATAACAAGCTCAACGTTTTGATCACGGAAGCGTTCAGCTAATTCTTTACAAAGTGCTTCTGTATATTTGGGATGTTGCAATACGTTGAATTTTTCAACGTACATTGGGCTGTGGAGACCAGATGTCAAAAGGAAGTGACCTTCTAAAATAGCTTGAGTGTCGATCAGTAATTGTTTTACTTCTTGTTCTGTCATCATTTGGATACCTTCTCCATTTCTTCAATAATTAAACGAACTGCTTCACGAGGATTTTCAGCTTGTGTAATAGGGCGGCCGATAACGAGGCGAGATGCGCCATCTTGTAATGCGCTAGCAGGTGTAGCAATACGTTTTTGGTCGTCTGTTGTTGCAAAGGAAGGACGAATACCAGGTGTTACGATGAGGAAATCATCGCCACATGCTTCGCGAATCATTTTAGCTTCTAAGGCGGAGCATACAACACCATCCATCCCGCAATCTTTAGCGAGCTTAGCAAGGCGAATTACTTGATCGGAAATAGGTAGTTGGCCACCGATAGCAGTCCAAGATTCATCGTCGAAACTAGTTAGAGCAGTGATAGCCAATAATTTTGGTCGCTCAACGCCTAGTGTTTCACCGCTTTCACGAGCTGCCTCTACAGCGGCTTTCATCATGACAGGGCCACCTTGACCGTGCAAAGTGATTAAACTAGCGCCGAGACGTGTTAAGGAAGAAACTCCATGGGCTACGGTGTTTGGAATGTCGTGCAATTTCAAATCAAGAAATATTTGTTTGTTTTGCTCTTGTAAAAAGCGAATTGTTTTTGCTCCTTCGGCGTAGAATAGCTCCATTCCGACCTTGTAAAAGCTAACCGAATCACCGAGGGATAATACGATTTCTTTCACAGCATCCATCGTGGATACGTCAAGGGCAACGATTAATCTGTCATCTGCCATGTTGCAACCTCCATACTACATATATATCTAAATAATTTTCACATACTGAGGGCCTATCTGTCAATTAAAATTGATATGAAAGAGGTGATTATTGGTCACCTTTAAGCGGTAGATTATAGTCTATTTCATGCTATAATAAGGAGAGTAAATGAATATAATTCTTATATATAGATTTTGAAAGGAGTCCTATGTTAGATTTTGTTGCATTAGACTTTGAAACAGCAAATAAATTTAAAAATAGTGCGTGCTCCTTGGCGGTTATTACCGTAAAGGATGGACAAATTACCAAAAAGGCCTATAGCCTCATCAAACCTCCGTTTATGAGCTTTGATGATGAGTGTATTGAAATTCATGGCATTCAGCCAAAGGATGTTCTCCATGAAAAGACCTTTGATCAATTGTGGAATGCCATTTATGAAAACCATTTAAAAGGGAATATCATGGTGGCTCACAATGCGAAATTTGATATGAACGTATTGCGTGCTACGTTAGATTATTATAAAATCCCTTGGCCAGAACTCGATTATGCATGTACAGTGAAACTTTCACGTGCAGTATGGCCAGATTTAGTCAATCATAAGTTGAATACTATGGCAGCCTATATGGGTGTTGAATTTAAACATCACTATGCGCTAGATGATGCGGAGACATGTGCAAAGATTGTGTTGGAGGCTGCTAAGGTAAAAGGTGTTAACAGTTTGCCAGATTTGCTGAAGGTTACAGGTGTACCATTAGAACCATTTATTGATGAAAAAAATCGCTCTGCTCAAGAGGCTTTGCATAAAGAGCCAGAACCAGAGCAAATGTCGTTCTTTTAGTTAGGAGAGGTACTATGTTAGGTAAAGAATTATTGGCTTATGTGGATCATACATTATTGCGGCCAACCGCTACATGGGATGATATTAAAGAAGTTTGTGATGCTGGTGTAGCATATAAAACGGCATCCGTTTGTATTCCACCAGATTTTGTGGCATCCGCTCATGAAGCGTATCCGAAACTTAACATATGTACCGTTATCGGGTTCCCTTTAGGATATGAAACGACAGAGGTGAAGGTAGCGGAAACGAAACAAGCTATTGAAGAAGGGGCCTCTGAAATCGATATGGTAATAAACCTTGGCGATGTAAAGCAAGGCGATTTTGAGGCTGTAACGAATGAAATCGGGGCCCTTAAAGAGGCTTGTGGCGATAAAATCTTAAAGGTTATTATCGAAACTTGTTATCTTACCGATTCTGAAAAGGTGGCCCTCTGTAAATGTATCACTAATGGTGGGGCAGACTACATTAAAACTTCTACTGGTTTTGGTAGCGGTGGCGCTAGCCTTGAAGACATTCGTCTGTTCAAGAAACATATCGGTCCTAATGTACAAATTAAGGCCGCTGGCGGCATTCGATCCATTACAGATATGAAAGCTTATATTGCAGAAGGTTGCAGCCGTATTGGCGCCAGTGCAGCCGTAGAACTATTAAAAGATCATTTAGACGAAGAAGTATAATAGAAAACCACCTAGGCAATGCTTAGGTGGTTTCTTAGAATGGCGGTGTAACTATGCGCATGTATGACATTATTCTGAAGAAAAGAGCTAATGTACCCTTAACAGATGAAGAAATCCGTTTTGTCATCGATGGCTATGTCAAAGGAGATATTCCTGATTATCAAGTGAGTGCACTATTGATGACTATTGTGTTTAATGGGATGAGTGCTCGAGAGCTTGGAACCTTGACTTTAGCTATGGCTCAATCTGGTCATATGGTAGATCTATCTAGTATTGATGGCATAACTGTAGATAAACATAGCACAGGCGGCGTAGGGGATAAGACGACGCTCATCATTGGTCCCCTTGTAGCCGCTTGTGGCGGTAAGGTGGCCAAAATGTCTGGTCGTGGGTTAGGGCATACGGGCGGTACTATCGACAAGATGGAGTCCATTCCCAACTTAAAAGTATCTTTAGAACAAGATGATTTCATCAATCAAGTTAATAGAATTGGCCTTGCCGTTATCGGTCAATCTGAAGGACTCGCTCCAGCGGATAAAAAATTATATGCCTTGCGGGATGTAACTGGTACCGTCGATAGTATTCCACTCATTGCGTCATCCGTAATGAGTAAAAAGTTAGCCTCTGGTGCACAGGCAATCCTCCTTGATGTTAAGGTAGGTAGTGGTGCATTTATGAAGACATTAGATGATGCTCGTGCATTAGCTAAAGCCATGGTGGATATTGGCAACGAAAATGGCCGCTCCATAAAGGCGGTGTTGACCGATATGGATCGACCTCTTGGTCATGCCATCGGCAATGCCTTGGAAATTCGAGAGGTTATCGATACCTTGAAAGGTCATGGACCACAGGATTTAACGCATGAATGTCTTATTATGGCAGCACATATGCTCGTACTGAGCCATATATGCGATTATGAAACGGCTCTTAGTCGAGTACAAGATGCACTCGACTCAGGTGAAGCCCTTGAACGCTTACGTCTCATGATTGAGGCGCAAGGCGGGAATATTCACGTTATTAATGATGAAAGCTTGTTAGCCATTGGAAAATTCACCTATGATGTAACAGCCCCTCAAGATGGGTATATTACACATATGAATACTGAGCAATGCGGCATTGCATCAGTTATGCTTGGCGCAGGTCGCACTGTAAAAGATGGTCCTATCGATTATAGTGCAGGCATTGTGATGCATAAGAAAACAGGCGATTCTGTAATATGCGGAGAAAGTATTGCTACCTTGTATGCTTCTGATGAAAGTTTGATTCCTAATGCTGCTAAAACATATGTAGAGGCTATTACATTTGGTACAACGGCACCAACTTTAGTAGACACTATACTAGATATCGTGGAATAAGGAGCGGATTATGATAGAACAACATATTCAAAAGCTCATCGATCGCGCTACTGTAGCCCGAGAGAAGGCCTATAGTCCCTATTCCCATTTCGGTGTAGGTGCAGCCCTTCTCTGTGAAGGTGGTGCTATCTATGAAGGTTGCAATATAGAAAATGCCTCCTATGGCCTTACTAACTGCGCTGAACGTACTGCCATTTTTAAGGCTGTATCGGAAGGTCATACAAAATTTAAAGCAATTGCGGTAGTAGCTGATACAGAAGGGCCTTGTTCGCCATGTGGTGCATGTCGTCAGGTAATATCTGAATTTGAAATACCTTATATCATTATGGCAAATCTAAAAGGAGATTATACATTAGTTGAATTAGATGAACTATTACCTTTTAGATTTGGCGCACATTGCATGTAGTTACAAGTTAAGACAATAAAAAAGAGACCACTTATGCGGTCTCTTTTGTTGTATACATTAGAAAGCAGGAATAACTGCACCTTTGTATTTTTCTTCGATGAATTTTTTGATTTCAGGGGTATGAAGTGCTTCCATCAATTTTTTGATCTTAGGATCGCTTTCATTGCCTTTAAGTACAGTTACGATATTTACGTAAGGGGAATCCTTAGATTCGATAGCTAAAGCGTCTTTACTAGGGTTAAGATCTGCATTTAATGCATAGTTTGTATTAATAGCTGCTAAAGCTACATCGTCAAGAGAACGAGGTACTTGAGCTGCTTCTAATTCTACGAATTGGTAGTCGTTAGGATTAGAAGTGATATCTTGAACTGTAGACAAGATGTTGCTAGAGTCTTTCAAAGTGATAAGACCTTGTTTTTGTAATAATAACAATGCACGACCGCCGTTTGTAGGGTCATTAGGGATAGCGATTTTAGCGCCTTTAGGAAGATCTTTCAAATCTTTGATTTGACGGGAATATAAGCCCATTGGCTCGAGGTGAACGCCACCAGCAGATACTAAGTTTAGTTTATGAGATTTTGCGAATTCATCCATGTAAGGTACATGTTGGAAGAAGTTAGCATCGATTTCTTTGTCGCCTAAAGCAAGGTTTGGTGTATTGTAATCAGTGAATTCAGTGATTTTCAATTCAATACCCTCTTTTGCTAAGATAGGTTTAACTTGTTCCAAGATTTCTGCGTGAGGTACTGCAGTAGCACCGATTTTAATAACTTGTTTGCTGTCGCTAGCAGCTTGTTTGTTGTTGTTGTCGTTACCGCAACCTGCGATCAATAAAGCACCGCCGAGGATTACAGTAGCCGCTAATGCTAAAAATTTTCTCATTAGACACACTCCTTTTACAATCATTGCATATAAAATATTAAATCTATAGTACTAAATTATTCCCTATCTATCAAGAAGGATTTAGTATAGGTTCTCCATAACTAAAAGCTATGGAGGGTTATTTCCCTATGATGAGTCCGATGGACCACATGAGTTGGTAAATCATAGCGGCCCCAGCTGTGGTACCCATAGCTTTGTCTAGTTGGAACTCATCCGTTTTAGTACTTAAGGTATGTACTGTTTTGAAAGCTAGTGGTATAGCGAGAAAGGCTAATAAAGAAAACCATGTCATATGTCCTACGATGATCCACGCCACAATCCAAATAAAATTAAAGATGTACATAATGCTCATCAAGCTGAGAGCTCGTTCACGACCAAGTACGATAGGTAATGTACGACGACCGTGGCTTTCATCATTGCGGATATCTCGAATATTATTGGTAAGCATAATGGAGCCAACTAGCAATGTAGATGGAATAGCAGGAATTAATAGTGCTAGAGACAGTTCACGAGTCCATGCATATCCCGTAATGAGTACGATGGCAAGGCCCATGGCAATGCCAGAAGAGATTTCCCCGAAGGGCGTACGAGAAATTGGTTTTGGACCGCCGGAGTAGAGGAAACTGATGAGAATACATACGAAGCCGGCTGGAACGTAATACCATGTGATAGTAGCGGATAAATAAGCGCCAATGATGATTGGCACCACCATGAGTACTTTGATCATTGTTACGATGAGCTCTGGTGTTATGGCACCACGAGTAATGGAGCCGGCGTTACCGACCTTTTGCCCCGCATCGAGACCGGATTTGAAGTCTTTATATTCGTTCCATAAATTTGCTACAATTTGAGCCGTTACAACAGCTAAGAAAATAAGTATTGTATGGAAAATAGCGAGGCCGGTGCCACGAGCTGCACCAAATGCATAATAACTAAATGAAGCACCTAAAATGGTAGGCCCCAATGCGGCTGCTAATGTGCGCGGTCTTGTGAGCGGAATTAGTTCTTGTATCATAATTAAAGCACACCTAGTGTGCACTCCTTTCTATTTCTCATGCATGTATCATGTTCACATGTCTATTTATGTATTGTATAGCAGAAAGGAAAGGTTGTAAATTATACTATAAATTATAAATGTCGATATAGTATAATAATAAATATATGCAGTATAGATTATTATTTTAGTCTATACGAATATTGTATTGTTAAAAACGTGAGGTGTCTTATGAGAGCTCTCAATAAAAAAGTTATGACATTGGCTTGTGCTACATGTTTAACAGTCGGCATGGGTGCAGTGGCATGTGCTGATACGGTAGATTTAGGTTATGGTATGTATGGCAGTACTTCTCCTGCGGTGAAAGCTGTAGAAGTTATGTATGTTCCTACAGATGCAAAGCTACGTAATAATGAGCAAAGCCAAATGCTTTTCGCTGCGAATAAAGAGGTAGTTAATACTTTTAATGCTAACTTAAAATGGTATTCTTCTGTACCCGTTAATCCTATCAAGGGTGAAGTTCTAGATGGTTTTTCTTATTATCAATTACAAGGTACAAATGAACAAGGGCACCATACAGGCTATCTTTTCGTGATTGATTATGCTAAATCAGGTCTTGATCAAACGATTAGCATGGATAAAATGGTTTTAGAAAAGGGCTCTGAAGCGGATAAGGCTAAATTAAAAAACTCCATCTCTAAACATGTTAGTGTTTACTCTAAAGAGAATGCTCAACAACAACTAGCTAGTTTACCTGGTGATACTGTAGAGGGGGCAAAATTAGCTAAAGCTGTTAAAGCTATTAATGATAGTATTCCAAGTCATATAAATAATACATTTGATAAATTACTAGCTGCTGATAAGAAAACATCCGCTAGAGATAAGGAAGCAATTTCTACATTTACTGGCTTTATGGCAAAACAATTGAGCGTAGATGCAACGCATGTGGCTTATAAACCTGTTCAAACTCGTTATGGTACAGCCGTAACTGGTGATGTACGCGGTGCACTAGGCTTTGATGGCTTTAGAAATAGCTTTGCTTTGATTGGTTATGCAATTCCTACTGATAAGGGTCTGTCTGTACAATTCTTATACTCTGATGATTCTAGCTATGATTATTGGACTAATGAATTGAACCATATGTATCAAACACAATCTCTTAAGGGAGGTAAATAATATGAAATCTTTGAAAGTATTGGCTTGTGCTGCCTGTCTTTTAGGAACTGTATCTGGTGTAGGTTTTGCTAAGGATGTACAAACTATTGGGGGCTCTATGGTAGTGCCTAATAATGTTAATGTTGTTTCTGCATCCAAAGCAAATACGCCTAGCTTTATCACCTCTTTTATTACCAATCAAGAAAAAGCAGATCCATCTAGCGCAAATCCTGTAAATGCACAAATTAAAGAATTTATAAAGAACTTGGGTACTAATTTTGATGTGTACCAATTACAAGGTGCGGATAAGACAGGGCAAAAGGATGCTTTTGTTGTGGCAGTAGATGTAAAAGAGGTAGCACAGCAATTTGCGGGTAAAGAGGCTAATGATCCTATGTTTATAGCTGCTATGGCGGCGCTTGATAAAGGTCAAGTTGATCCTGTTACAGAACAACTCATACTAGGTACCATTAATAAGAAAATTCCAACTACCACAACTGTAGTTCCTTTAAATGGGCCGATTAATGTGCCAAGCCTTGATGCTAATAAAGGAACGATTATGCCTAAGGTACTTAAAACTATTACCGTAGAAGATGCGGAACAAGTACATTCTGTAGCGGGTACAAAATATCAAACTTATGCAGCAAGTTCTCGCATGTTATATTCCGATGGATCTCTACAAACTCCACTCTATGCAAATGCTGCATTCGTGTTGAAGCCAGGTAAACCGGTGTTATATGTTGGGTTAACAACTGACGTACAACATGATTATTTCAAACCGATATTTGACAACGCATTCAAATCTGTTAAATAATTTATTATATACGTACTTTTACAGAGTGCGTCATATATAGCGAGCTCCGAAGGTGAGCCTCGCCCTTGAAACTGTTATATTTATTTTTAATTATATTTATAAAGGAGAATTATTATGAAAACACTTTTCACAGACAAAGCACCAGCAGCAGTAGGTCCTTACTCTCAAGCTAAAGTAGTAGGCGGTTTATTATTCGCTTCTGGTCAAATTCCACTCGATCCTAAAACTGGTTCCATTGTTGCAGGCGGTATCGTAGAGCAAACTGAACAAGTATGCAAAAACATTGATGCTGTATTGGCTGAAGCAGGTTGTGACTTCTCCGAAGTTATTAAAACAACTTGTTTCTTGGCTGATATTGCTGACTTCAAAGCATTTAACGAAGTGTATGCTAAATATTTCACTTCTAAACCAGCTCGTTCTTGCGTAGCAGTAAAAGACCTTCCATTGGGTGCTTTAGTAGAAGTGGAAATTATTGCGGAAGTATAAGATGGATTATATTTCTTTGCTACAGTCAGAGATGCGTCCTGCCTTCGGTTGCACTGAGCCAATTGCATTGGCTTATGCGGCTGCGAAGGCAGTCTCTGTCTTAGATGAGTTTCCTAACCATATTCATGCTCGATGCAGCGCGAATATTATTAAGAACGTCAAATCTGTAGTAATCCCTAATTCTGGCGGTCGTAAAGGCCTTACGGCTGCCATCACTTTGGGGGCTATCGTAGGTCATCCGGAGCGTGAGTTAGAGGTATTGGAATCTGCTACAGACGAAGATCGTAAATGGCTTGGCACGTTGCTTGATGCCAATTTCTGTACCGTTTCGCTCGCTGAAGGCGTAGATAATCTATATATTGAGATTACCGCCGAAACAGATGAACATACGGCTATAGTTCGTATTGAAAATGATCACACGAATGTAACTTATGTTGCTGTAGATGGTGAGATTATTTCTGAAACAGTTAATGAAATTAAAAAAGCAGTGAACACTGAATATGCTATGACTTTTGATAGCATTTATGAATTTGCCTTAACTGGCGATATTTCTGGTATCCTTCCTCAAATTAAACAACAAGTTGAGTATAATACTGCAATTTCCAAGGAAGGTTTATCTAACGATTACGGTGCTAACATTGGCCAATTATTACTGTTGGACGATGAAAATCCATCTCTTGAAACAAAATGTAAAGCTCGTGCAGCGGCTGGCTCTGATGCGCGTATGAGCGGGTGCCCATTGCCTGTAGTTATCTGCTCTGGCTCTGGTAACCAAGGTTTAACCGTATCTGTACCAATTATTACGACTGCCGAGGAACTTGGTAAAAGTGATGATGAACTTTATCGAGCGCTAGTCTTTGCTAACCTGTTAACACTGTACGTTAAATCTGGCATTGGTAAATTGTCCGCATACTGCGGCGTTGTATCTGCTGGTGTTGTAAGTGTAGCAGGCATTGCCTTCTTGAAAGGTGATAGTAAGGACATCATCGAGAATACCCTTGTAAATGGTCTTGCAAGCTTATCTGGTATCGTATGTGATGGTGCAAAACCATCCTGCGCAGGTAAAATTGCGATCTCTCTTGATGGCGCCTTTATGGGATATAAACAAGCACGCCTTAATAAGAACTACCAAAAAGGCGATGGCCTTGTAGCATACTCCGTTGACGAAACCATCCGCAGTATCGGTACTGTGGCTCAAGGTATGAAAGAAACGGACGTAGTTATCTTGAATGAAATGCTAAAACATTAATTTAGCTAAAAATATAAGCCCCCGTTAGGGGGCTTTTTGTATATTAACTTGTAGCACCAAGATGTTATAATGATGAATATTCGTTGTTATACATAATATATGTTGCTTACAAGATATATTTATTGAGTTGATTATAGGTGTAAAGTTAATGGGACTAGGAATATTTACAATTATTTTTATTATTATAGCTATAAATACGGTGTTAGGGCCGATCAAAATAAATAGTAAATTCCTATTTTATATAGCACCACTAATATTAATTGCTACATCTTTAGTTGAAATTTTCCTAATACACGATGTTCAATATAGAAATGATTATAGAATTATAAATCTTTCTATAATGTTTGTAAGTTTCATGACCGTTGCATACATTAGAAGTAAACAACCCTTAAAGAAATAAAGTAGGTGATTTAGTGTTTTTAATTAATCATATGTGGGACTTTATTATTGCTATATCTGTTATATTTATGTTGATTGGTAGATTCTATCATATCAGTGGTTGGAACTATAGAATCCCTATGGGCCGTGGTGACTTTTTAAAGACCTACATTATGACCTTTATAGGAATATTGTTTAGTGTCTTTTTAACTTATCGTTTGAAGGTTAGCACATATGACAGTAGTCATCTTTTCTACGCTATCATAGTATGTGTAATAGGTGCTATATGCGTATCTCAATTCTTTCTGTGTGGAATGCGAAGAATTGTTGATTTGAAATGGTGCTCCCCTTTATTTTATCCTGTTGTATTTATATCGGGTCTTATACTATCTAAGTATATTCCTGATTTAATGTCACTTATGATGCTAGTCCAGCTTTTGCTTTACTTCACACCCGGTAAAAGTGAGTAAGCTACTCGGTTTTATAATCTTGTATGAGGTAAATAATGACGGTTTTAATGTTTTTCGTGATATATTTTGGTTCAGTAGTTCTTTTATGTTCTTATAATTTTATTACATGTGGGAACTTCTGGAGAACGGATTATTCTGCATTAAATAGGAAGTGGTTTTTCTTCTATAGTCTCATTATAGAGAGTATTGTCCTTGTAGTGTTACCGCAGGTTAGGTATTTATTTAATGAACCTTATATAAACTCTATGTTAGGTACCATATTATTTGTACTTGTATTAATAGTTTGTAATATGGGTACACAATATATTGGTATTAAGCGTTTGGTTGATATTGGTATTACGAATCCGAAATGGTATCTAGGGATTAATTTTCTTCTCTTAGGTTCTATATTACTTCCTGGAGAAATAAAAAGTATTATTGTACATTCAATTAATATGGTTGTATTAGTTATGCCACGTAAAACTATTAAAAATAATAAATTACATTGATTTAATGTGGATCGCATATGTATAAAACAAAAAGGGCTATTTTACAGCCCTTTTTGTAGTTCTTGTCTATTGTAATTTTTTAGGATCTTTAAGTATCAATGATGCCCCAAGGCCCATCACGAGGAATGGCACGAGTGTCATCATAGCAACCGGTAAGGAGTAGGTATCTGCTAGGTTACCTACTACAGGTGCGATGACACCGCCGATGGTTTGGCTCACGCCGAGGGTAATACCCGATGCAAAGCCGATACTTTTGGCTAGATATGTTTGGCCTAGTACGATAACTGGACTGTAGCTAATCGCTTTAGCAGCACCAATCATGAGTAGTAGCAAGTATGCTACAGGCATCATGATGAGTGGCGAGAAGGTTGGCACCTCTGTTAATAGGAACATAGCTGGTAACCAAACTAATAGGGATAGTCTGATAATCTTGATAGGACCATATTTATCCCCCAATAGACCGCCGATATAGGTCATGAAGATACCGATACTAAAGAATACAGTTAATGCAAAGCTGCCTTGTTCTGGGCTTGTACCGAGCTCGCGCGTCCAGAAAATTGGAATAAAGGCGTTGATAACGCGGAAGTTTACCGATTGGCTCAAGATAATAATGAACAAGATGCCAAAGTATTTCCAGTAGTTCTTAAGCGGTTTCGCCGCTACTGCTGGATTTTCTGTAGCCACTGCTTGGTCAATGGTACGTGCATGGGCTACAATGCGTGGCATGAGTACAAATAGAACTGTTGCGATAAGCAAACCGACTACGGTAAAAGCAGCCAATCCGTGCGGCCCTATAGTATAGGCGATAGTCCCTGCAAATAGTGGGCCTATGGCAAAACCAGAGCTGCCACCGATAGCAAAGGTGCCCATGGCCTTACCTTTTTTGCCACCACCGAGGCGATTCATAATCTTCGCGCCTTCTGGATGGAAGATAGAAGACCCTACACCAGCTAAGGTGGCGCAAATAAGGAGACTTTCATAGGAACTGACGAAACCCATCACGCCTGTACTACAAGCCGATAATAGAACACCAAAGGCGATAAGCCGGGGCTGATTGATCTTGTCTGAAATATAACCTAATAAAGGCTGTAATAATGAAGATAATGCTGTGTTAGCTAAAATGAGGAAACCTGCTTGTTCTAAGCTCAGTCCATAGGTGTAAATGAACAGTGGCAAGAGGGCAGGCAACACACTTTGACAGGAGTCATTGATCATGTGACTCACTGTGATGAGATAAGGGTAATATTTTTTCATAGTAGTGTCCCCTTGAGTCTATTTAATAGCAGTAATTATATCTTGTGTATATTATAACTCATAAAGTTACTAAAGTATTGATAAATATAGATACATTTCTCATGCAGTAACGAGGCGGAGTATATCCGCCTCAATCCTATCATAAAGTTATTGATAAGTGATAAATCATTAAAGTATAGAGAAAAAGTAGATAAAGACGGTAGAACGCATATTTACTTTATTACTAAAAAGGCCTAGTAATGACTAGGCCTTAATATTGTATCTTGTTTTAATACTATGTATAATAAACTTAAACGATAGGAAAGAGGATAAATATGAAGAAGAAGAAAAATAAAAATAAAAAGAAGGATATACCATTCTTATTGGTGGACGATAGTCAATATGCCGATTTGCCTGTAACAAAAACTCCAGATGATATAATTACTGAAGAAGAACAGGCACAAATTGATGAAATTTTAAAAAAATATGACTTTTAAGCACATGCATAATCGTATGTGCTTTTTGTTTACGCCTAATACTATGTATAATGAACTTAAATGATATGGAAAGAGTGGTAAAATGTTATCTCTTATATTAATAAAACTAAATGAAGAAAAAGCTATATATGAGTTTCACCCTAACGCTAGTGCTGAGTATGGCATAATAGAATTAGATCGTAAAAGCAATGTGGCTATTGTTAAAGAACCATTGCAAGGTAGTGAGTGGCATACAGTACACGCTTTAAATAAATTGGAGGAATACGGAAGTTTAAACTCATTTCCTAAAGAAGAAACATTATATTGGTATTAAGAGTTATGCAATATGTATAACTCTTTTTTATAAGCATTTTACGCCCTTTCATGTGTGATGATTGGGCGTATTTTTATTGGTGTAAAATAAAACACCCTACCAATATAGCAAGGTGTAAGAGATGATTATATGATTTTGTAAAATGTCATGGGGCAATAAATGGGGCAAATACCACCATATAATAGAGAATGATTGATACACAAAATTCACTCAATAATATAAGAAAACCTAGATAACATCTGTATTATGTGTATCTAGGTTTATCTATTGTATCTCTATCATTGTCATTTAAAAGAATGGCAGAGGAGGAGGGATTTGAACCCCCGCGCCGGTTGCCCGACCTACCGCATTTCGAGTGCGGACCCTTCAGCCTCTTGGGTACTCCTCCGTGCTTTACGGCGCTCTTTAAAGAAGTCTTTCATAATTTGGCTACATTCATCACCTAGCACACCTGATGCCAGTTCAGGTTCGTGATTTAATCCTGGATGAGAGAGCACATTGAATAGCGATTCTACGGCGCCTCCTTTGTAATCACTAGCACCATATACAACACGGTCTATACGACTGTTAATAATGGCTCCAGCGCACATCGGACACGGCTCTATCGTAACATACAGGGTACAACCAGTCAACCGCCAGCGCTTGAGAACATCGCATGCTTCGCGGATTACGAGGACCTCTGCATGAGCTGTTGCATCATGATCTAATTCACGACGATTATGGTGGCGTGACACGACTGTATTATCTTTTACAAGAATGGCGCCAATGGGAATCTCTCCAAGGCTATAAGCCTTGCGTGCCTCTTCCATAGCAATGGCCATGAAATACTCATCTCGAGTACGCTCATCCATGTTTTCTATCTCTATAGGTGTAATGTCTTTTGTCATTCTCATACCTCTTAATGTATAATATCTTACATAAAGTCTATCATAGTGTACGCAGTAATGCGAATAGATTGTGTGAGGGTATTATGGATATTATATGGTATATGTTTGATATGATTGGCACCATTGCCTTTGCTATCTCTGGCGCGCTCGTTGGGGTAGCACGAAAAATGGATATTTTCGGTATGGCTGTATTGGCGTTGGCTACGGCCATTGGCGGTGGCATTGTGCGGGATGTTTTGCTCGGATATTTTCCGCCTAACTCATTGCGCAATGTTGTATATGTGACAGTGGTTATTTCTGTCACTATCATCGTGTTTATTATGTATAATAGCCGCTATCGTAAACATGCGATGGGGCCTCGCAGTCGAGCAGGTTATTTGTTAGCTGATGCATTAGGTTTGGCGTCCTTTACAGTAACCGGCGCCTCTGCTGGATTTAAACTCTATCCTGAGTTGCCGATTTTCATTGTATTACTAGGGACAATTACTGCCGTTGGGGGCGGTATTATCCGTGACATGTTGGCACAACGGATTCCGTCCGTTCTGAAAGAAGATGTGTACGCACTTCCAAGTATCTTTGGCGGTATCGTTTATTATTTAATGGTTATTTCTAGTTGGGCTGGAGAGGCCGTATACGGAGCTTTTACCGTCGTACTAGTGATTCGATTACTAGCCATAAAATATAACTGGAGCTTGCCAAAGGTGCGATAATTCCTCAATGTTTGCGAATTATTGTGCAAGTGATATAATTATTCTATTGAGCATTTCATAAAAGTGTCAGAAAAAGAGAGTATTATATAACAGTTAATTTTGCGAGTCGGGAGTACTCGCGTACACAGAAGGAGATTTGATTCATGACGAATAAATGGTTGAAAGTAGCATTAATGGCAACAGCTATTGCTACCGGTACATCCATCAATATTGATGCGGAAACCGTATTATATGTCCCTCAAGATGATCGCCCTGTAAGCTTGCAATATACAGTTGATACAGCGCGTGAAGCGGGGATGACTGTGTTGACACCACCTCAAAACTTGATTTCTGGTAAAACATACCAAGGTCAAGCTGACCAAATTATGGCTTGGGTTGAACAAAATGCAGGCCGTGCAGATGTTATGGTATTGAGCACAGATACTCTTATTTATGGTGGTCTTGTAGACTCTCGTAAACATAACATTCCACTTAGCACTTTAGAAAGTCGTTTAAAACGTATTGAAGGCTTAAAAGCACGTCATAAAAATGTACGTATTTATGGCTTTGGCACTGTAATGCGTTCTCCACGTGCTAGTGGTGGCGGTACTGAACCAGCTTACTATGCTGAATATGGTCCTACTATCTTCCAAATTGCAGCATTGCAAGATAAATTAGACTCTGGCTCCTTAACACAAGAGGAAACTCAAAAATTGATGAGCCTTCAAGCCTCTGTTCCTGTTGAGTACTTACAAGACTGGTTTGATCGCCGTCAAAAGAATATGAAAATCAACAAAGAGTTGATCGACGAAACTCGTAGCGGTGTATTCGATTACTTTGCATTGGGCCATGATGATACATCTCAATTATCCCAATCTGCATTAGAAGGTCGTTACCTCAGCAAATATTCCAAGGATATTCCTGTTGAGAAATATGGTAGCTTCCCTGGTGCCGACCAACTTGGGCTCTTGTTGATGGCTCGTTCTCGTACAGACGAAAGTACTGAAAAACCTACATTTTCTGTAATTTACCCACTCGGTGGTGGCGGTAAAACATTGCCAGGTTACGAAGACCAAACGATTGATAAAACAATTGCTCAACACGTTGAGGCCGTAGGTGGCACTATGGTGACACAAGGTAAACCAACTGTGTTGTTAGCAGTAAATACACCACTTACTACAAGCACTGGTGAATCTGAAAGCTTCGAGAACTTCCCGATGATTTCTAATTCTACAAATGCTTTCGTAGATCGAATTCAACAAGCTGTTGATTCTGGTGTAAACGTAAGCGTTGCTGATATTGCTTATAACAATGGTGCGGACAATACATTAGTATCTGCTATGTATAAACGCGATATGTTATACAAAATCGGTGCGTACAATGGTTGGAATACCGCAAGTAATACGGTAGGCTACGCCATTGCGCAAGGGGTATTGCTCAAAACTATGAGCCCAGAAGGTCACCGCAAAATGTTGACTCAACAATATTTGGATAACTGGGCGTACCAAGCGAATATCCGTAAAGATATTTACCGTATGCAAGACTCTATCCGTACAGATAATGTACGTTACTCTGGCGAGTTGAACGAACGCCTTGAAAGCTACTTAGGTGAACGTATTCAAGATTTCGCTGAAAAATACTTGAAAGTAGATCCTCGTACAGTAAAAGCTACATTCCCATGGGGCCGTCTGTTTGAAACAGATATCACTGTTTATGACAAACCAGTGGTACCTCTTGAAAAAGAATTGCGCTTGAAACGCGAAGAAGAAGCGCGTATTAAAGCTGAAGCAGAAGCTAAAGCTAAAGCAGAAGCAGCTGCAAAAGCGGCGGCAGAAGCTAATGGCCAAGCTGCACCTACACAACCAGCAAAAGCTGAAGCTCCTAAAACAACAGCATCTGCTGCTCCAGTAGTTAAACAACCAGCTACTACATCTCTAGGTCCACGCATTGTACCGACACCTGCAGTTGTACCTGGTCAATAATGAATAGGGAATGGCTATGAAAAAAGCATTTTTACCGGAAATTACTTATATGCGTGGCCTTTGTATGCTCGGTGTTATCGGCATTCATGTTGGCTCTTACGCATTGCAAAACCCTTTTGTAAATTTGGAACTCATTAGCGTCTTAGAAATTCTATCGCGCTTTGGTGTGCCTGCGTTTTTCTTCCTCTCTGCATTTGGATTGTTCTATCATACCTCTGTAGAGGGACCATTCTCATATAAGGAATTTATGCACCGCCGCATTCAGGTGGTGCTATTTCCATATATTGCGTGGTCCATATTTTACTTGCTCTATACGGGGCTGACGGCGCATAACCTAGGCAATCTACGTCCCGGGCCATTGGCGGTTAACTTACTCTTTGGTACATCTATGTATCATCTGTATTTTATGGTTATCTTGCTGTGGTTCTACGTGATGATGCCCCTGTGGCGTGCTATGGTGAAAGTCATCTTAAAACGCCCTGTATTTTGGATGGTCTCACTATTTGTCCTCCAAGTCGGCATCGACTACGTATCATCGTATATGCTCGGCCGTTGGGTGATGGAAAACCTCAGCAATCAGCCTGTGCTAAAATATCTCTTTGATATGCGACTCAACTATTGGGTCATCCACTATGTGTGGATATTCCTCTTAGGTGCCGTATGTGCTGAACGATATGAAACAGTGTGCGACTATATGTGGCGTTATCGGTATTTATTAGGTGCTAGTGCCGTAGGTTCGGTACTTTTGATGCTTGGGTCTTACTACTATGTTATGGACGTATGGCATTACACTGTACTAGAAGCCATTTATACAGTACATCAAATGAGTCCGATGGGTGTTCTATACACTGGTCTGGGCACGATGTTTAGCTTGTTCTTATTCCAAACATTGCCTATGAATGTAACTATGGAATCTATTTGGTCTGAGATAGGGGATAAGTCCTATGGCATCTATTTAGTTCATCCATTTTGGTTGTTGATCATCTCTAGCATGATGGCTAAATATAATCTCCTCTATACAGTGGTCAATGTCCTTGCTATGTATATTATGGCCCTAGGATTGTCGTACTTGACTACAGTAGCGTTGAATTATGTGCCTAAACCGTTGCGTAAATTTATATTAGGAAACTAATACATCCGCTAGGATATAGTTTTTAACTATGGTATCCTAGCGGATTTTTGTATATCTAAATAATATCTTTCACAAAGTAAAGTGTGAAAATTTGAAAGTAATTGTGTTATAATAAGTCCATGATTACTACTTGATAGAGTAACGAAATAGAAAAAGAGGTGCTCCTATGCAAGAATTAACATATTTTAATGGTGAATTCGTTGAACCAGGTGCTAAAGTTATCAGCATTGATGACCGTGGCTATTTGTTTGGTGACTCTGTATACGAAGTTGTGCGCGTCGTAAAAGGCCGTTGCTTCGCATTGTCTTATCACCAAGATCGCTTGTATCGCTCTATGCGTGAAATGGATATTCCTGTAAAAATGACTCCTGATGATTTAACAGAGTTGCACGAAATCTTAATCGAGCAAAGTGAAATCAAAGAGGGGTATATTTATTTACAAATCTCCCGTGGTGTGGCACCGCGTCGTCATGCATATGATCGTTCTAAACTAGAACCACAAATGCTCATGTCCATTCGTAATTTAGATATGGATGCAGTGAACAAATTGGGTGAAGGTGTAAAGGCTATTGCATTGCCTGATGAACGTTGGGATCATGTAGATGTTAAGACTACTAACTTGATTCCAAATATTTTGGCTCAAACTAAAGCAGAAAAGAAATTTGCTTATACTGCCATGTTATTCCGCGATGGCATTTGTACAGAAGGCGCTACTTCTAATGTGTTTGCTGTAAAAGATGGTATCTTGTATACGCATCCAGCAGATAATCACATCTTGAAGGGCATTACTCGTCAAATGATTGTGACTCGCGTTGCACCATCTTTAGGTATTACTCTTATCGAAAAAGAATTCGACCGCGCCTTTGTTGATGATGCGGACGAACTATTCTTTACCGATACAATTGGTGGTGTCATCCCGATTATCAAGCTAGACAAAAATCCTGTATCTGGTGGTAAACCAGGTCATGTGACACTTCGTCTACGTGAAGCTTTAGAAAAATTGATGGAAGAAGGTTTGCCTTAATTGGTAAGCTGATTTCATTAAATGGTAAAAACTTTTACCTTAAGAAAGGAACTTATTTTGATAGAATTAAAACACATTAGTAAAGTCTATGAAGGCGCTAATCGTGTGGAAGCCTTGAAAGATATTAGTCTCGATGTTAAAGAAGGCGAAATCTTTGGTATTATCGGTCAATCTGGGGCTGGTAAATCTACATTGATTCGATGCATTAACATGCTCGAAGCACCTACATCTGGCTCTGTTATCGTAAATGGTACAGACTTAACTACACTTGGAGAAGCTGAATTGCGTAAAGCTCGCAAAAATATTGGTATGATTTTCCAACATTTCAATCTTTTGTCCTCTCGCACAGTCTATGACAATGTGGCGTTCCCTTTAGAATTACAAGGGATGAGCAAGGCTGAAATTAAAGATCGTATCGAGCCAATCCTTGAAATTGTAGGCCTTAGCGACCGTATAAACAATTATCCGTCTCAGTTGTCTGGTGGTCAAAAACAACGTGTTGGTATCGCTCGTGCCTTAGCCTCAAATCCAAAGGTTCTCCTTTGTGATGAAGCTACATCTGCTCTCGATCCACAAACGACAGATTCCATTTTGAAATTGTTAAAAGATATCAACGAAAAAATGGGTCTCACTATCGTCCTCATTACACATGAGATGCATGTTATCCGTGAAATCTGTGATCGCGTAGCAGTTATTGAAGGTGGCGTAATCCTCGAGGAAGGTAGCACTGTTGAGGTATTTACACATCCTCGTGAAAATACAACAAAAGAATTCATTAGCTCTGTTGTGAGTGACAACTTACCACCAGAAGCGTTAGAACATTTAGAATTGCATGACCAATGGATTGCAGGTACAGCTCCATTAGTACGCCTTAAATTCACAGGCCAATCTACAGATGAACCTGTAGTGGCAGGTCTCGTACGACGCTTTAACCTCGATGTAAGTATCCTCTTTGGTGGCATCGACTATATCCAAAATACATGCGTTGGTCGCCTTATCGTCATCTTAAATGGCGATCCTGAAAATGCGCAAGAGGGCTTAGACTACATCAAAACATTACCAATTGAAAGCGAGGTGATCGGTTATGTCAGAGCAAATCATTAATCTACTCATAACTGGTACCCTTGATACATTGCAAATGACCATCATCTCTACGGTAATGGCAATGTTGCTTGGTATCCCTCTCGGTGTCGTTTTGGTGGTAACGTCTAAAGGTCACATCTTAGAAAATGTAGCTCTTAACAAAGTGTTGGGCGCCATCGTAAATGCGACGCGTTCAGTACCTTTCATTATTTTGATGGTTGCTATCATTCCCTTTACACGTATGGTAGTAGGTACATCTATCGGTACTACTGCAGCTTGTGTGCCTTTGACAATTGCAGCCATTCCATTCTTAGCTCGCCTTGTAGAAACATCTATTAAAGATATCAACTTTGGTGTTATTGAGGCGGCTCAATCCATGGGTGCAAGCCCGCTCCAAATCATTTGGAAAGTATTATTACCAGAAGCATTGCCTACGATTATTGACAATGTAACGGTTCTTATCGTTAACCTTATCGGTTACTCTGCAATGGCTGGTGCTATTGGCGGCGGTGGTCTCGGTGACATTGCTATCCGATATGGTTATCAACGTTTCCAAGCAGACATTATGATTGCTACCATCATCATCTTGATTATTTTGGTACAAGTTGTACAAATGATTGGTGATGCTTGGTCTAAAGCGATGAATAAGAAGTAGGAGGATCCTATGAGCATCAATGAAAAATTGAGAAGTCAACAAAACGATGAGTTATTCACCGCTATTTTAACACTTGAAAATACAGAGGAATGCTATGCATTTTTCGAAGATATTTGTACGATTAATGAATTAAAAGCTTTATCTCAACGCTTGCAAGTAGCAAAAATGTTGCGTGCAGGGGATAGCTATGAAAAAATCGTAGAAGAAACAGGTGCGAGTACGGCAACGATTAGCCGTGTAAAGCGATGTCTAGTCTATGGTGCTGATGGCTATACATTAGCACTAGATCGTCTAGGTGCAAAATAATATAAACTAGCATGACAACGGTGGCCCTTTGGCGACCGTTGATGTGCTATCTGTAGGAGGTTTATATGGAGTGGCTCATTGAGGTAACAGGTTTACCATTTGATATCCTTATACTTATTTTGCTCGCCGTAGCGGGGGCTTTCGCAGGATTTGTTGACTCCATTGTGGGCGGCGGTGGACTCATTTCTGTACCAGCTATGTTATTAACAAATCTTCCGCCTAGTATGGCCTTGGGCAGTAATAAATTATCCAGTATTTTTGGCGCTGGTAGTGCATCGATTACGTTCTTGAGAAATCACATGGTTGATTTTTCTTTAGTTCGTAAACTATTGCCCTTTACCTTTATTGGCTCTATGATTGGTACCTTAGCGGTTGTATCGTTACCGCCATTATATGTAAAGCCCATTATTATCATCTTGCTCGTTTGTGTAACCCTTTTTGTGGTATTCAAAAAGGATTGGGGAGAGGTGAACCGCACTTCTGCAGTAGTGGGTAAAGCTCTATATATTTGTATGGCCTTTGCTCTTGGTATTGGTGCCTATGATGGTTTCATTGGTCCTGGTACAGGAACATTTTTGATAATGGGCTTTATCTTTACAGGTTTTGATTTTTTACATGCATCAGCTAATGCGAAAGTATTAAACTTTACTAGTAATGTAGCGTCTTTATTGGTATTCTTATATTTAGGGCATGTCAATATTAAATATGGTCTTGCCACAGGGGCGGGACAAATCATAGGCGCCTATTTAGGCTCTCATTTAGCTATTGCTAAGGGCTCGTCTTTAGTGCGTGTAGTATTCTTGTCGGTGACGACGGTAATGTTGTTGAAATTAGTGTATGACTATGTTTCAACGTTATAGGAGGACAAAGTATGCCTCATAAAAGTGATGTACAAGTGGCATTGATCAGTGGTGGTACATCGGGTATTGGCTTTGCTACGGCCAAGCTTTTACTGAAAGAAGGTTGGTGCGTAGTCATCAATGGCCGAAACGAAAAAACTGGTCAAAAAGCTAAGACTAAGTTGCGCCGCTATTCTTCAAAGGTACAGTACATTCAAGGTGATGTATCTAAACTTGAAGATTGTCAGCGCATTGTAAAAGAAACAGTTGATGTATTTGGCGGTGTATCTGCTCTCGTAACAGCGGCTGGCTACTATGAGGAAGAGTTGTTAGCGGATGTAACAGAGGCCGCTTTTGATGAAATGTTTGGTACTAATGTAAAAGGTACAGTTTTCTTGTGCCAAGCGGCGCTTCCTTATTTACGCTCTGCAAAAGGTAGCATCGTAACGGTAGCTAGTGATGCCGGTTTACAAGGTAATGTAGCCTGTTCCGTATACGGTGCATCTAAAGGTGCGGTAGTGAGCTTTACAAAATCTTTATCCCTTGAGATGGCACCGCATGGTGTTCGCGTTAACTGCGTATGTCCTGGTGATGTAGATACATCCTTAGTAGATAAACAGATTGCTAATACTCATCAAGATAAGGCTACTGCGAAGGCTGAAATGGGGCAACACTATCCATTAGGCCGTATTGGCAAGCCGCATGAAATCGGAGAAGTAATTGTATTTTTATTGAGCAATAAAGCGTCCTTTGTAACGGGTGCAGCTTGGACTATCGATGGTGGTCTCACTAGTTGGTAAGATAGAAAATATTGGAAGTTATTTTATTTTTTAAATCTATAGATAATTAGAAAAATTCATTTCACTTCTAGCAATAGAATGGTATAATAATACTAATAATATGACCTATAGTTGGTTCACAACAAAGGAGAATACTTATGGCAGAATATAATGGCGTAACACTTGAGCCACTTATGGATGGTTCTCAAGATCGTGACTATCAAGTTGAACAATTTATTTTCTGGGGTGCAGGTCGTGCAGCAGCATTGGCGTTATCCCCTAAATTCAGCAGTGTTGCTTTGTGCGCCAATGCTACGTACATGGTAACTCGTATTGCTCATCTTTATGATGTGGAATTACAATCTGGTGCTGCAGTAGGTTTAGTTGGCGGTCTTAGCACAGCTGTAGGTACAGCGGCTATTTCCCTTCTTATTCCTTTGAAAGCAGTTCGCGTTCCTGTAGCGATTGGCTTAACATATGCTATTGGTAAAATTGCTCATATTTGGATTCAAGATGGTATGCCTTCTGATATCGAACGCTACAAACCAATGGTTGCTGAATTCCTTGAAAGCGGTAAAGCGATTGCATCTGAAATCGTTCGTGATGCAGGCGCTAGTATTCCTTTCACACAAGGTCAACGCGATGTATGGGCAGGTATTGCTAACGAAACAGGTCTTGCTAAAGAAACTTTGAAACAAGTTTACGAAGAAAAAGTAACACCTGCTATCGATAAATGGAATAACGAAACAAAATATCAACTTCATGATAATGCAGCAGAAGTGGTAGCTAAAGTATCTGATGCAGCTAAAGAGAAAATTGATGTTGCAAAAGAAAATATTGACATAGCAAAAGAATTGGCTAAAGGTGGCGTAGAAGTAGCTAAAGCTTCTGCGCAAGTAGCAGTAGACACAGTAAAAACTAAAGCTTCCGATGCTGTAGAAACAGCAAAAGATGCGGCTGCAAACACTGTTAGCACAGCGAAAGATAAAATTGGTAGTTTGCGCAAATAAGCGCTGAAGGATTATTACGATGAATCCCATAAAAATTATTAAATACGGTAAGTATTTTAACGAATCAAGATTTGTAGGCTTTCTTGGCCGATATGGTAAGAAACTTGCCTTTGTACAACAAGCGATAACCTTATTCCTCTGTTTACGAGATAAAGATACTCCAAAATATGTAAAAGCAGTCATTGCAGGTGCCTTAGGGTATCTCGTATTGCCTGTTGATGTTGTACCGGATACGATTGCCGTATTAGGTTGGTTAGATGATGTGGCGGTACTCGGAATAGCCTTTAAGATTGCGAATCGTTACATTAAAACGAGTCATCAAGAAGAGGCAAAAAAATTCTTCCCATTTGGTAGCAGTCGCTAACTTTTACCATTTAAGGCAGTTTGATCCACAGTGATTGAACTGCCTTTAATTATTTGACACCCTAAAGTAATAGATATACAATGAAAATTGTATACTATTTAAAAAGGACTAGATTTATGCATATTGCTTCAGTAAATGTACGATTTTACGAAACCGATATGATGGGGATTGCGCACCATAGTAATCACTTTAGATGGTTTGAAATGGCGCGTATTGAATTCCTTCGTCAAATCGGTGTAACCTTGTGGGATATGATGAATGAGGATATTGTGTTTCCTATTATGAACGTATCTTGCAATTATAAAGAACCAGCGAATTTTGATGATGAACTTCACATTGAAACGTACTTGGTTAAAATGACGCGTGCTCAAATGGTTTTCCGTTATCGTATGAAACGCGCTAGTGATGGTGCGCTTCTGGCAACGGGAGAAACTAAGAACGCTTTTATGTCGAAATCAACAGGAAAGATTGTGCGATTAGACGATACTTTTTATCAGCCTATGTTAGCAGCTGTTGAGGAGATGCCTAATGAATAATGTACAACAATTGCCTATCGGTGTATTTGACTCTGGTGTAGGCGGACTATCAGTATTAAAGGTATTACAAGAACAATTTCCAAATGAAGATTTTATCTATATCGGTGATAATGCCAACAATCCTGTAGGCAATCGCAGTGATGATGAAATTACGTTTTTAGCATGCCGTATTGCAGAGGCGCTTGAGAAGCAGCCTGTTAAATTGATGGTTATTGCTTGTAATACTTTCACCGTTGTTGCCCTTGATGAGGTACGTGAACGCGTATCCGTTCCAGTTATTGGGGTTTCTCAAGGCGTTAAAACCGCTATTAGTGAAAGTAAAAGTAATACTATTGGTATTATGGCTACTGTGGCTACTGTAAACAGCCATATTCATAAGCATGTCGCGTTAGAAGTTGATCCTGAAGTGCTGGTGTGGGAACAACCTTGTCCTGAACTGGCAGGTCTCATTGAGCAAGGTCATTTAGATGACTTTTTCGTTCGTGATGTGTGCGAAGAGTATGTAGAGCCTTTACTATCTCGTGAGATTGATGTAGTTGTTTTGGGCTGCACTCATTTCCCATTTGTTAAACCTTTATTAGAGGAATTAACTGCTGGTCGGATCCAGTTTGTAGATCCTGCTTATGAAACGAGCAATCTTGTTTGTCGTATTTTAGAGCATAAGAACCTCTATAACCCTCAAGAAAACCTTGGTACGGTGAAACTGTATTTCACAAAAGATATTGACCTTGGCGACACATTAAGTGCGTCCTTCCTCGATACAAATCGTCGTACCATTGAACATATTACACTATAAAGGAGATGCCCTATGTGGTTTTATAACATCCTAACTGTAGTAGTATCCATTATTGTGGCTATTGCAGTACTGTATTTATTATTCCGTTTGTTCGCATTGAAACAAGGTGATGAAAAGGTTATTTTGTTGCCAAAACGAGCAACTAATTTCCAAGTATCCGATCGAAACTTTGAATCGATTACATTGTTCTGTGACGTTCCTTTCGTAAATAAAGGTCGTCAAAATGGTACGATTATGGACTTATTCCCACGTCCATTATTGCCTGAGGAACAATTTGATTCTGTGAAAGTAGACGCATGGGCTATGGATATTAATCGCCCACGTCACGATGGATATTTTGAAGCTGTTATCATTAAACCACGTAAAGGTGGCACTATCCGTGTATATGTTACGTTAATAGGTAAAAGTGGCAATATTCGAGAAGATATTAAGGGTTTCCCATATATGAATATCGACATTTACTACCAAGTGGTTGGTCGTGAAGATTACCACATTGATAAACAACGTATTCGTTTGACCCCAGAAGAAGTAGAGGCCGCATTAGGCCAATAAGGAGGCATTTCAATGGCAGAATTAGAGTTAGTATGTGTACCAACACGTATTCTTACAGATAATGATGACATCGTAGATGCTATCGTTGAATATGGTGGTCATAATATTGGACCAGAAGATATCGTATGTGTAGCCGAATCTGTAGTGGCTATTACACAAGGTAATTTCACTCGTCCAGAAGAACTAGACGTATGCTGGCAAGCTCGTTTAATTAATCGTTTTATCCATCCAGATGGCTCTATGGCATCCATTTACGGTATGCAAGCGGCTATGGATGTAGATGGTAAATGGAAGGTGTTAGGCGCATTTATTATAGGTGCTATTGCTAAGATTTTCCGTAAACCAGGCGTGTTCTATGCTATTGCTCGTGCAGCATCTTTGGCTGACGATGTAACAGGCACTATGCCTCCATTCGATAAACATATCGTACATGGCCCTAAAAACCCTGATAAAGTAGCTGAGAAAATCGTATCTCGCACAGGTTGCTATGGCGCTGTAGTAGCTGACGTTAATGACTTAAAACGCTCCGCTATCTTAGGTACAAGCCGTGGCATTGATGCTAAGAAAATTGCACAATTGTTGATCGACAATCCATTTGGTAATGATAGCCAAATGACTCCAATTGTTATCATCAAAAATTACGCATCTGTATCTGGTAAATAACAGAAGGCTGTACTCATCACATAGAGATGGGTACAGCCTTTTTTATATTGTAATTAGGAGGTTGTATGTTATTAGGTTTAGACGTAGGTGGTACTTTTACCGATGCCGTAATTATTGATGGTCATCGCGTAGTATCAACTGCTAAAAGACGGACTACAAAGGACAATCTAATGCAAGGGATAGGTGAGGCCTTAGATGCAGTCCTAGATAGTTGTGATACATCAAATATTGAACAAGTAACCTTATCTACTACAGTTGTGACAAATACCATCGTAGAAAAAAAGGAGCAGGTTGTAGATCTGTATGTAGTAACAGGGCCTGGTCGTAATGTAGACGACATATTTCCTGTGAGCCCTATATATCTTCAAGGCTACACAGACCACAGAGGTATCGTTGTAGAGCGTACCTCTACCGATGGCGTACGTGGTATAGCTCGTATGGTACAAGAACGAAGTGGTACAGATTTGGCCGCTGTATCTGCAAAATTTGGAGTCCGCAATCCTCAAGAGGAATTATCTATAACAGAAACATTACAAGAAACGTATAATACCATATCTAATGGCAGTTTATTAAGCGGTTCCTTGAACTTTCCTCGTCGCACTATTAGTGCTTACTTTAATAGCGCTGTAACGCCCGTATTTACAGTATTTAAGAAAAATGTGGAAGATGCGCTGAGTGCACGAAATATTAAGGCTCCACTTCATATATTAAAGGCCGATGGAGGCTCTCTTCCTATGGAGCACATGGTAAGTCGACCTGTAGAAACCGCTTTTACGGGACCGGCTGCCACTGTGCTTGGTTTATCTGCTCTCGGTACTATAGGTAATACGCATACAGTAGCGCTAGATATTGGGGGAACTACAACAGATATTTCCCTTTGGAAACAGGGGAAACCATTGATGACGAAGAATGGCGTATCCATTCGTGAATATCCAAGTGCAGTGCGATCCTTTGCAGTTACCTCCGTCGGTATCGGCGGTGAGTCGGTAGTTCGCATAGTAGATGGTGAAATTACGGTAGGACCTGAACGTGTAGGTCCTTCAGCGGCTTTAGGTGGCCATGAACCTACCTTGGGGGATGCTCTCATCGTATTAGGACACGCAAGTTATGGGGACGCTGAACTTGCCACACAATCCTTACAACAGTTAGCTCATCTGTTACAGGCTAATTGGAAATACGGCGAATGTGAAGATACATTGGGGAACCATATTTCTGAAAAGCAATGTATTCATAATGTGTCAGCTTTAGATGTAGCACAGCTTATTGTTAAAAAGGCATTAGAAACAATTCAACATGGCATCGATGAGGTAGTACAGGCAGAAAATAAACGACCTGTTTATGTAGTGGCGGATATTGTAAATCCCGATGTTTTTGTGCCTGCTCAAATCGTCGTAGTAGGCGGTACAGCACCTAGCTTAGGGCCAAGTATAGGCGAGTATTTGAATTTACCGGTTACCATTCCAGAAAATGCAGCTGTAGCAAATGCTATTGGTGCAGCATTAGCACTATCTACTATTGAACTTACCGTTCACGTCGATACAAAACGTCGCTTGCTTGTCATTCCTGAGTTAGGTATTAAGCAGCAAGCCTGTACCTTAAAACGAGCTGAACAAGTCGTAGAGCACGCAAAAGAGGCTCTTATTGAAGAGGCATTGCGCTTGGGACTAGATAAAACGCAAGAGGTGGAGGTTATTAGCATTGAAGATTTCCCCGTTGTTGAAGGTTGGCAATCGATGGAACGTCTAATTACGGTGAAAGTACAACTAGAAGCGGGGGTGAAACACTATGTGGAATAAGGGACTGTCCTATCGTGAGCGCCATGGACTCAGAAATGTTGGTATAAATAAGATTTCCAATACAAAGACAGGCGACACGTTAAATTCGGACAAAATTGTATCAAAACATAGTTTAGGTCTAGTCTTTTTCCCTGCCTTTGACTGGAAGATTTCAGAAACTCACCCTGAACGACAAGAGCGTTTGCTCTATACGCGAGATCAAATAGTAGAGGAAGGTTTATTAGACATCTCGAATATTAGAGAATATAATCCTATCGTAGCTGATTGGGATACCATAGAGCGTGTTCATGTAGGTGCGCCTGACTTAGAATCCTGGGTAACGGAAGCACATCGTGTATCTGCAGGAGGCGCTATTGCGGCTGCTGATGCGGTTGTGCGTGGAGAGGTAGACCGTGCCTTTGCCCTCGTTAGACCTCCAGGACATCATGCGATGGCTATGGTACATGGTATTCGTGGTTTCTGTACCATAAATATTGAAGCTGTTATGATTCAACATATGCGCCAAACATATGGTATCAAACGTGTTGCTGTGGTGGATACAGATGTGCACCATGGCGATGGTTCTCAAGATGTGTTCTATCACGATCCCGATACTCTATATATTAGTTTCCATCAAGATGGTCGCACGCTATATCCAGGCACTGGCTTTATGGATGAGTTTGGTGGACCCCAAGCTATCGGTGGCAATATAGATATTCCATTGCCACCTGGCACTGGTGATGAAGGGTTGATGAAGGTTATGCGCGAATTAGTATTACCTATATTAGAGGAATTTAATCCGGATATCGTCATCAATTCTGCAGGGCAAGATAATCACTTTAGCGATCCTTTGGCGAATATGCAGGTTACCGCAAAAGGCTATGCCGAGCTTGTAGATTTATTGCAAGCTGATATAGCTGTCTTAGAAGGTGGTTACTCTGTACAGGAAGCGTTACCTTATGTAAATACAGGTATTATTTTATCTATGGCAGGCCTTGATTACAGCCAGGTCGTAGAACCTGCCTTTGATCCTATTAAATATAAGCAAAGTCAAAATGTAACTACCTATATAGATGACCTCATTGCTAAATGGAAGGTGCAATGGGCTAATCGCCATAAGATGGCCGAAGATGAGCGCCTAGGTGCGGGAGATGTTTGGTCTAATCACTATAATGTGTATTATGATGAAACGGGCGTACAAGAGGAGCGCCTTGAAAAGGTGCGCATGTACGAAGATAAGGTAGGCTGGCATAGCGTGCTTTCACGGGGCCAATATGGACCTTATGGGCCACAAAGTGTATATGCTATGTTCATCCCTTGGCAAGGGGACGACGAAACACGGCAAGATGCGATTGTAGAGGCTAAAAGAGCTAAAGCAGAGGGCGGGGCAAGTCGTTATGTTGTGGTAGATCCTCTTGGTGAAGGACAATATGAACTATAGTGCTAGTATTATTTGTGTTAACATATGAGCGATGTTACGGCACTATGGTATTACATTACAATATGCTTTATAGTGCTAAAAAATAGAAAAATTGTGATATAATAGAAGAAATAACGCCCCTTTATGTAAGGGGCGTTCTAATGTTTAGTTTTAGAATGGTGAGGTTCCTATGCGCAGCGATAATAGAACAGCAGGTCAATTGCGACCTATTAAAATAACACGGAATTTTACAGAGTATGCAGAAGGTTCTGTACTCATTGAGTGCGGCAAGACTAAGGTTATCTGTACAGCCACTGTTGAGGATTCTGTGCCGCGCTGGCTAAAAGGGTCTGGTCAAGGATGGGTAACAGCAGAATACTCCTTGCTGCCACGTTCTACGCAAACTCGCGTAAGCCGTGAAGCTGCAAAGGGTAAACAAACGGGCCGCACTGTAGAAATTCAACGCCTTATCGGTCGTGCATTACGCGCTGTTGTAGACCTTGAAGCACTTGGTGAACGTTCTATTACGATCGACTGCGATGTAATTCAAGCCGATGGCGGCACGCGTACAGCATCGATTACAGGTGCCTTTGTAGCCCTTGTTGATGCGGTGGACTTCACCTTTGGTGGCGCAGGCAAATTCCCGATTACTGACTTCTGCGCGGCTATTTCTGTAGGGATCGGTCCAGAGGGGCCTATTACGGATCTTTGCTACGAAGAGGATAGTGCAGCTATCGTTGACATGAACGTGGTGCGCACAGGCTCTGGCAATATGGTTGAAGTACAAGGTACAGGTGAACATGGTACCTTTAACCGTGATGAACTCAATGCATTACTCGACTTAGCGGAGGCCGCTACAGATGAGCTCATGGCTAAACAGCGTGAAGCACTTGGCTCAACAGCAGATAAAGTAGGTAGGGTATATCCTACAGCTCCGGAGGTGTAAGGTGGAACAAATCGTATTAGCTACAGGCAATAAGGGGAAAATTCGTGAATTTTCTGAGGCTTTCTCTCATTTATCTATCGATTGTATACCTGTAAAAGAGGTTGTTACCATTGAGGAACCTGAGGAAACAGGTAAAACCTTTATGGAGAATGCGCTTTTAAAGGCTCGCTACTACGCAAAAGCTACAAATCGTCCATGCCTTGCGGACGATTCTGGCATTACTGTAGATGCTCTTGATGGTGCTCCAGGTGTCTATTCTGCTCGTTATGCAGGTCATCATGGTGATGATAATGCTAACAACGAAAAGCTAATCCAAGAGTTACAAGGAAAAGCTGACCGTACAGCTCATTATGTATGTGCCTTAGCGCTCGTATATCCTGATGGTCGTGAAGTAACCGCTGAAGGTTATTGTGATGGACTCGTTCAAGATGAGCCAAAAGGGGACAATGGTTTTGGCTATGATCCATACTTTTATGTACCTGAATTTGAAAAGACAATGGCAGAACTTAGCATTGAAGAAAAGGAAACCATCAGCCATCGTGGTCGCGCATTACGTGAATTAATTAGTAAACTTTGATATTTTTGAACTATATGATATAGTTCATATAATATGTAATATAATAGTATTAGAGAATTTATAAAATGAAACGAATTGGTATTTTGAGTGATACCCATGGGTATCTAGAGGATATTGATCTCGTCTTGGCGGCTACGGCCGATCAAGATATCGATATGTGGCTTCACGCTGGTGATTTGGGTGATGATGCGCGCTATATGCAGGGACATACGAATGTGCCTGTTTATGCAGTGCGCGGCAATAATGACCGAGTACAACCACTTGAGCCGCGAGAACAGTTGATTCCCTTAGAGGATACATATATTTACATGACTCATGGAGATAAGGTATCATATTATAATCGAATACAAAAACTGATTGAGTTAGGCACTGATATGGGGGCGCGACTCATCGTGTCCGGTCATAGTCATCATCATGGTGAGGTTCGTGTTCGTGATGCGGTATTTGTGAATCCCGGCAGTATATCGTTGGCTCGTGACCGCTCAGGCGGTACATTTGCTATCGTTACCTACGATAATGGACAGTTTAGTGTAGAGTTTGTGTATAAACAAGATATTGTTTAGTTATATGGTAAAAGCTTTGAGCCTCGACGGGTTAAGCTTTCAAAAAATAGTAAGTCTATGCATGGAAAGGGTTATGACATATCATGGATACACTAGTTAAAGCAAAGCCTAAAATGAAATTATACGGTTTTAATAATCTCACAAAGACGTTGAGTTTTAATATTTATGATATTTGTTATACTCGTACGGAAGAAGAGAAAAAACAATACATTCAGTACATTGATGAAGTATACAATGCAGATCGTTTAACAGCTATTTTGACGGAAGTAAGCCGTATTATCGGAGCTAACATCCTTAATGTAGCGAAACAAGACTACGACCCTCAAGGTGCGTCTGTTACGATTTTGATTTCTGAAGAGGAAATTGAAAAAGAAGATGTAGTCATGCATCTTGATAAATCTCACCTTACTGTACATACTTACCCTGAAAGCCATCCTCACAAAGGGATTAGTACGTTCCGTGCCGACATTGAAGTATCTACATGCGGTCAGATTTCTCCCCTTAAAGCACTTAACTATTTGATTCAAAGCTTTGACTCCGATATCCTTACATTGGACTACCATGTACGCGGCTTTACTCGTGATGTATCTGGTAAGAAAATCTATATCGATCATCGCATCAACTCCATCCAAAACTACATTAACTCTAAAACTCGTAACATGTACAACATGATCGATGTAAACGTATACCAAGAAAATATTTTCCACACAAAAATGATGTTAAAAGAGTTTGATTTGGATAACTATCTCTTCGGTATTACTGAAGCTGAATTGAGCGAACGTGAAATCAAGCAAATTAAACAGCAATTAAAACAAGAAATGATGGAAATATTCTATGGTCGTAATCTGCCATCTGTGAAAGCTTAACAATAAATTTGAAATATTTTCAAAATCTATATATAGCAAAATACGAATATAATACGTAAGTAGATAAGCCTTAGTTGGCTTATCTACTTTTTGTTTGCTTATCACGATTTTTAATAACAGAAATTAATACTATTTAAATCTAAAAAAATCGATAATTATATCGAAAAAACTTGTGTTGTTATTTATGATTTTGTATAATACAATTAGTTTATGGTATTAATTACCGACTCTAAAGAGTCCGATTGTTTCCACAAAGGAGAATTATTATGGACGTACGTGAATTAGCAGTACAGAAAAAACGTGAATTGAAAGGTTTCCTCACTGTAGGGACTAAATATGAATTGAAAGACGCACATGACTTGTCTGTAGCGTACACCCCAGGTGTAGCAGAGCCATGCTTGCGTATTAAAGATAATGAAGCTGAATCCTTCGAATTAACATGCCGTTCCAACATGGTTGCCGTAGTTTCCGACGGTACTCGTGTACTTGGTCTTGGCGATATCGGCGCTGCAGCAGCATTGCCTGTAATGGAAGGTAAATCCTTATTATTCAAAAAATTCGGCGATGTAGACTGCATTCCATTGGTTGTAGATACTAAAGATGCTGATACTTTGATCAACACTGTAAAATTGTTGCAAAAAAACTTTGCTGGTATTAACTTGGAAGATATTTCTTCTCCTAAATGCTACGATATTGAAAATCGTTTGAAAGAAGAATTGGAAATCCCTGTATTCCATGATGACCAACACGGTACTGCAATCGCATGTTTAGCTGGTGTAAAAGGCGCTCTTCGTTTAGTTAAAAAAGATTTAGCGACTGCTAAAATCATCGTAAACGGTGCTGGTGCAGCTGGTGCAAACATTGCTCGCTTGTTATACCTTGCAGGCGCTCGTGATATTACATTATTAGTATCCTCTGGCGTATTGCACAAAGATTACAAACGTCTTGACTCCTTGCAATCTGAATTGATCGACTTGCTTAAACTTGAAGAAAAACATGGTGGCTTGGCTGAGAATGCTAAAGGCGCTGATATTCTTCTTGGTGTATCTGCAGCAGGTGCTTTCACTAAAGACATCTTGGAAAACTTGGCTGATGATGCAATCGTATTCGCAATGGCTAATCCTAACCCAGAAGCTACATATGCAGATATGAAAGCTGCTGGTATCCGCGTTGCTGGTACAGGTCGTTCTGACGCACCTAACCAAATCAACAACGTAGCGGTATTCCCTGGCGTATTCCGCGGTGCTATCGACGTACGTGCTTCCCAAATCACTGATGAAATGAAATTAGCTGCTGCTGATGCATTGGCTAACTTGATTCCTGATAGCGAATTGAACGAAGAAAACGTAATGCCATCCGTATTCGATCCTCGCGTAGCTCCAGCGGTTGCTAAAGCAGTTGCTGAAGTTGCTGTAAAACAAGGTATCGCTAAAAACCCTGGCGTAGTAGAAGACGGTAGCTACGAAGGTTAATCTATTTGCTGTAAAAGCATTGGTATAACCATAAAATAACTATAGAACAATATGACATGCACCTCGAAAGGGGTGCATGTTTTGCATATAGATGAATAAAATTTAAAAAATTAATGAAGTTGTAAAAAAGTACTTGTCACTATTTTGTATCGATGATATAATTATTTTCGTTGCAGAGCGATACTCGAAAGAGTAGAAAACTCAACAAGAGTAGTGGTTGACATCAACTACCGGGTTTGCTATAATAGCAAAGTAATTAATGACGGGGCATAGCGCAGTTTGGTAGCGCACCTGGCTTGGGACCAGGGGGTCGCAGGTTCGAATCCTGCTGCTCCGACCATTTTTTATTTGCGGGTGTAGCTCAATGGTAGAGCCCCAGCCTTCCAAGCTGGTCGCGAGGGTTCGATTCCCTTCACCCGCTCCATTTTTTTTTGCCTTTTTTAGGGTAAAACGTAATATTGACGATATATACTACATAATTTATACTATAATAGATAATTACATATATAGGTAATCCACATGGTTCAGTAGCTCAGTTGGATAGAGCAACGGCCTTCTAAGCCGTGGGTCGGGGGTTCGAATCCCTCCTGGATCACCAAAGAAATAAGCGGATAGCTCGTAATGAGCTATCCGCTTTTTTGTGTTCAATATATACTAATAGCTGTAAAAAAGACAAAAAATAATTATTCATGCTATAATACTAAAAATGAATAAAAAATGAAGCATAATTGTGTGGTATTGTAAGGGAGCTTGTAATGAAAAATATAGAGGGTATTTTTAAGTCAATAAAACTTAAAGAACGTAAACAAGAAGAAAAATGCTATTTTGATCCTATTCGCTATTTTTTAGTTCAAAAAACACCAGAAGAAGAAGTTCGCCAGAAAACAATTATATTTTTACAAAATAAGCTTGGTGTACCAATAGAACGAATTCGTGTAGAAGAGCCTATGTGTCATGTAAAGAAGGGGTTAAGAGGTAGAGCTGATATTGTTGTTTATCGTGATGATAAACAAGAAGAACCTTTAATGGTGATTGAGTGTAAAGCTCCATATATTGATGTTGATTGTAATATGGTATTAGATCAAGCTGTAAGATATAGGAACATTCTTGGTGCAGAATATATTATGCTTGTTAATGGTGTAAATGCTGTAGTATATCAATTTAAAAATGGAAGACATAAAGAGATAGATAAAGTTCCTTCATATCAAGAACTTCTAAAATCAAAAGTAAAGATTGTTAAGCAGCGTAAAGATAAACCTTATACATTTGAGGATATTAAATTTAAAAGGTTACAAAATAATTTTTTGGATATGGGATATATTGGTGAGGATAGTCCTAAAGAAAATTATGAATTTTACCTTAATCTTTTGAATCTATTATTATTAAAGAAGATTTCATCTTCAAATATTTTAAATAGGATAGGTGTAATAGAAGATTGTTTTAGAGGATTTACTTTTTTTGGAAATCGTGGTGGCGGAACGTATCAAACTTGGACGCGCTTATTTATCGCTCAGGACCATGAAGGTAAAGATCAAGTATTGGGAATCAGTATATGTGCTACAGCACATACAGAAAATGATCCCCATTGGGGGACTAGCATTGGTAGGACTCAATTAAATATATCTATAACGAATAAAGAAACTAGACATCATTCATTACAGTTGAATTTGGATAAATTTTGTGAGTTTGATATCGATACTAATATGATTAAAATTACACATAATGGTGCTATAACAAGAGGTCGAGATGGAGCGTTACCTAAAAAAGAATTACTTGCATATATTCAAAAAAAAGCTCCTGAATTAGTAAAAGATGATAGAATACACTTAGGTTGTGTAGATAACTCTCGTTTGTTAGAG
Source organism: Veillonella sp. oral taxon 158 (assembly GCF_018376515.1). Taxonomy (NCBI): domain Bacteria; kingdom Bacillati; phylum Bacillota; class Negativicutes; order Veillonellales; family Veillonellaceae; genus Veillonella; species Veillonella sp. oral taxon 158. Next base: position 100,559 of record NZ_JAHABE010000007.1, read on the forward strand.
TGGAGGAATCCTAATGTACAATCCTTCATAAGAAATTTGTTACGTTATGCTGTACTTCGTGATGGATTTAGAGCAGAATACAAAAAATCAAAGTAATATTGTTAATAAAAGATCATTCTTTGGATGGTCTTTTTGTTTTTTTATATAAATAACTTAAAAGTTTAAAATGATTTACCTTCCATAAATCCAGTATTTATCTATGTTTTTGCTTTCAAAATATATTGATTAAATAAAAAAGTCAAAAAATAGTCAAAAATTTTCTTTTTGACCTATTGACTTTTTGACTTTATAGAGTTATTATTATGTCACAGGGTTAAGAAACCTAGTGAAAATAGTATTAGTCAAATAGTTAAACTCTATGATGTATGAGGGGGTTATATATATGAACAACAACTTTAACAATTTTGGTAATGAATTTAGCAGCATGAATGATTTATTTAATCAATTGATGGGTAATATGGGTGGTTATTCCACAGAAAATCGACGTTATAAAATTAATGGTCGTGAAGTAACTCCAGAGGAGTTTGCTTACTATCGTCAAACTGGTCGTTTACCATCTAATGAAGAGATGCAAGCAGCTCAAGCGGCACAACAAGGTAAAATTAAACAAGATGGTATCCTTGCTCGTTTAGGTACTAACTTGACTGACCAAGCTCGTGACGGCAAACTCGATCCTGTAATTGGTCGTAATAAAGAAATTCAAGAAACAGCAGAAATCTTAGCACGTCGTACTAAAAACAATCCAGTACTCGTAGGTGATGCTGGTGTAGGTAAAACTGCTGTAGTAGAAGGCTTGGCACAAGCTATTGTAAATGGTGATGTACCAGCTGCTATTAGAAATAAAGAAATCATTTCCATCGATATTTCTGGCTTAGAAGCAGGCACTCAATACCGTGGTTCTTTCGAAGAAAACATTCAAAACCTTATTAAAGAGGTAAAAGCCGCTGGCAATATCATCTTGTTCTTCGACGAAATCCACCAAATCTTAGGTGCTGGTTCCACTGGTGATGGTCAAGGCTCCAAAGGTTTAGCAGATATCTTAAAACCGGCTCTTTCTCGTGGTGAATTATCCGTAATCGGTGCTACAACACAAGATGAATACCGTAATACAATTATGAAAAACGCTGCTTTGGCTCGTCGTTTCAATGAAGTAAAAGTAAACGCACCATCTGCAGAAGATACTTTCAAAATCTTGCAAGGTATTCGTCCATTATACGAAGCGCATCATAATATTGAATTGCCTGATGCTGTGTTGAAAGCAGCGGTAGATTATTCTGTACAATACATTCCTCAACGCAGTTTGCCAGATAAAGCAATCGACTTGATCGACGTAACTGCAGCGCACTTGGCATCTCAACATCCTGTAACAGATATTAAAACATTAGAAGCAGATATTGCAGATGCAAAAGCAAAACAAGAGGAATATGCTCAAAAAGAAGATTATGAATCCGCTATCAACGAAAAAATGCGTATTCAAAAATTACAAGCAGAGCTTGATAACCATACAGAAAACCAAAAAGTAGTAGCTCAAGTGAACGACGTAGCAGAAGCTGTTGAAAGAATGACAGGCATTCCTGTATCTCAAATGGGCGCTTCTGATATTGAACGCTTGAAAGACATGAAATCTCGCTTGGAAGCTCATGTAATCGGTCAAGATAAAGCTGTTGAAGCTGTATCTCGTGCTATCCGTCGTAACCGTGCTGGCTTTGACGAAGGCAACCGTCCAATTGGTAGCTTCTTGTTCGTAGGTCCTACAGGTGTAGGTAAAACTGAATTGGCTAAACAATTAGCTATCGACATGTTCGGCAATAAAGATGCTATCATCCGCCTCGACATGTCCGAGTACAGCGATCGCACAGCTGTATCCAAATTGATTGGTGCTACAGCAGGTTATGTAGGTTATGAAGATAACTCCAACACATTGACTGAACGCGTTCGTCGTAATCCATACTCTATCGTTCTTTTCGATGAAATTGAAAAAGCAGATCCTCAAGTTATTACATTGCTTTTACAAGTATTGGATGACGGTCGCTTAACAGATGGTCAAGGTAATACAGTAAACTTCAAAAATACTGTTATCATTGCTACATCTAATGCAGGCTTTGGTTTTGGTGCTGATGCTCAAGATGAAAGCAAAACTGACATCATGGAACGTATTGCACCATACTTCCGTCCAGAATTCTTGAACCGCTTCAACGGTGTTATTGAATTTAACCACTTAAGCAAAGACGATTTGAAAAAAATCGTAGATCTAATGTTGGCTCAAGTTAATAAAACATTAGCTAAGAAAGGTATTACTTTAGATGTAACTGAAGAAGCTAAAGGCTTATTGATGGAACAAGGTTATGATAAAGCTATGGGCGCTCGTCCATTACGCCGCGTCGTAGAAACTGAAATCCGCGATAGTGTAACAGACTTCTACTTAGATAACATCGATGTAAAACACTTACTTGCTGATGTAAAAGATGGTCACATCGTCATTTCTGAAAAAGTAGCAGATGATTCCGTGAAAGCAGAAGAAGATCATACAACTACAGATGAAAATAAAACAGCAGAAGACACTAAATAATATTTGAATCTGCTAGTTGTAAAAAGCACTCGATAAAAAATCGGGTGCTTTTTTCTTTATATAAAATAAATTTCTGATAGTGATAAATATCATTTGTATATATACGTAGAATTTAGTATAATTTTATCAATAATGATAATAATTCTATAGAATTTAAAAGTTTCATGAAGTGGAGAGGAGAGTGTGTATGTCACATTATATAGATTTAAACAGTGATTTAGGCGAAAGTTTTGGTAATTACACATTAGGCATGGATAGTGAAGTATTGAATCACGTTACAAGTGCTAATGTCGCCTGTGGTTGGCATGCTGGAGATCCTCTTATTATGGATGCTACAGTGCGCATGTGTAAGGAGAAGGGCGTAGCCGTAGGGGCACATCCTGGCTATCCTGATTTGATGGGCTTTGGGCGCCGTGCCATGGCAGTAAATCCCGGTGAAGCAAAGGCGTATATGATATATCAGTTAGGTGCATTGCAAGCCTTTTGTGATAGTTATGGTGTTACATTACAGCATATGAAGTTACATGGTGCTTTTTATAATACGGCCTGTGTAACACCTGCGTTGGCTGATGCCGTGCTAGATGGTTTACAAGCGGTGAATCCTAACATTGCAGCTATGGTCTTGAGCGGTAGCTATATTGCTAAAGAGGCGGAGCGCCGAAGTATCCCTGTGATTCAAGAGGTCTTTGCAGATCGTGGTTATACCGATGAAGGTACGCTCGTACCTCGTACTGAGCCTGGTGCTTTTATCAAAGATCCTCAAGAGGCTCTTGAACGAGTTCTTATGATGGTCAAAGAAGGTAAAGTAGTAACCAATACGGGTAATACCATAGATATTGTGGCAGACTCTATCTGTGTTCATGGTGATAATCCAGAAGCGATCGCTTTCACAAAGTATATTCGTGAAGGCCTTGCAAAAGCGGGTGTAACGGTCGCTAATTTCCTAGACCGGAAAAAATAAGTATTGTATAAAGTATTAGTTCTATGTGGAGGTTCTTATGAAACCAATTACAGGTAAAGCTAGTTTCTCTGTCCTGTTAGGGGCAGCATTCTTGATGGCCACGTCTTCTATTGGACCGGGCTTTATGTTACAAACAGCGGCGTTTACAAATGAGCTGAAAGCAGATTTTGCATTTGCCATTGTTGTATCCGTTATTTTTTCTATTATTGCACAGCTTAATGTATGGACTATCATTGGCGTATCCCAAATGCGCGGTCAAGATATTGCAAATAAAGTATTGCCAGGCCTAGGTTATTTTGTGGCATTTTTGATTTCCCTTGGGGGCCTAGCTTTCAATATTGGCAATATCGGTGGTGCATCAATGGGTCTCAATATTATTTTTGGTGTTGATACGACTACAGGGGCTGCCATTAGCGGTATTTTAGGTATTTTACTATTTACGTCTAAGAAAATGGGCGGTGTATTAGATAATACGGCAAAAGTTCTGGGTACAGTTATGCTTGTTCTCATCGGTTACGTAGCCTTTTCTACGAATCCACCTGTTGCTGAGGCTGCTACTCACGCCTTTGTTCCTACTAATTATCCTTGGCTTGCAACGATTACCCTCATCGGCGGTACAGTAGGTGGTTATATTACCTTCTCCGGTGGGCACCGTCTTATCGATGCTGGTATTACAGGTCAAGAGCACTTGAAAGATGTACGGCGTGCAGCGATTATGGGTATGTCTGTAGATGCCTTAGTTCGCGTGTTATTATTCTTAGCAGTTCTTGGTGTTGTATCCATGGGCTTTGTACTTGATCCTAAAGATCCAGCTGGCTCTGCATTCCTTCTAGGTGCTGGTGAAATTGGTCATAAATTATTCGGTATCGTATTCTTCTGTGCTGCCTTAACCTCTGTAGTAGGGGCTGCCTACACATCTGTTTCCTTCTTGAAAACACTATTTAAAGTAGTAGAAAAAAATGAAAAATTAACTATTATGGCCTTCATCTTTATTTCTACTTGTATCTTAATCTTTATCGGCAAACCAGCATCTCTATTGATTTTGGCAGGTTCCGTAAATGGTTTAATTTTGCCGGTTACATTGGCGGTTATGCTCTTTGCAACACATAAATCTGAAATCGTAGGGGCCTACAAACACAATAAACTGTTATATTACACAGGTTGGATTGTAGTGCTTGTAACAGCTTACATTGGTGTAACATCTTTGAAAGGCATTGCGAAACTTCTAGGTTAATTTAATATTTGTGAAAGCACCATTATGTTCTCTTCGAATATAATGGTCCTTTCAGGTTATACAGGGAGGTACATATGAAGCCTACAATTTCACCTGTAGGTGATCGGGCTATCTCTATTGATTTTGGTCAAGTAATCGATCCAACAATTAATCGACATATTCGACAAACTATAGAGCGAATTAAAGCGCTTCAGCTCGAAGGAATTATTGAACTAGTTCCTACATACTGTGCATTGCTGGTAGAATATGATGCAATGCTATATTCTTATTCTGAAATTTGTAACATTATTGAGCCCACATTAGAAGAAGGTATGACTGATACGACAAATGAACTGGTCACAGTTGTTGAAGTACCCACCGTATATGGTGGCGAATTTGGTCCCGACCTTAGCTTTGTAGCATCTCACAATCACTTAAGCGAAGATGAAGTCATATCTATTCATAGTGGAACTGATTATTTAGTATATATGCTAGGCTTTATTCCTGGCTTTACCTATTTAGGTGGCATGGATCCACGTATAGCGACGCCTCGTTTATCTTCGCCCAGAACTTTGATTCCAGCCGGCTCTGTAGGAATTGCAGGGGAACAGACTGGTACCTATCCATCTGACTCTCCAGGGGGCTGGCAAATCATTGGTCGTACGCCAGTGACCATGTATGATATGTCAAAGGCACAAGCTGCATTATTAAAAGCGGGTGACTATGTGCGTTATGTACCCATTGATGAAAGTGAATTCCATCGCATCAAAGCGTTAGGTACTGATTATGTTCCTGTTATACGTGAAGTAGAGGTAGGTGATTTACGTGGCGTTAAATAAGTTTGAAAATACTGTCATCCACGTAGATGCACCAGGTATGTATACGACTATACAAGATATAGGCCGCGTGGGGTACCAACAATATGGTATGCCTGTTGCAGGACCTATGGATAGTGAAAGCTATCTATTAGGGCAAGCGCTCGTAGGTAATGTTGAGCCTGTAGGGGCCTTAGAATGTACGGTGTTACCGCCAACATTAACTGTAAAAGGAACATGTATAGTTGCTTTCACCGGGGCGGATATGCAACCTACTATCAACAATGTAGTAGTGCCTAGATATATTCCCTTTGTGTGTTACGAAGGGGATATTATATCTGGTGGATTTAGCCAATGTGGGGTGCGCATGTATATTGCGTTCTCCGGTGGTATCAATGTGCCTGAAATTAATGGCAGTGTCTCTACTCATACAAAAGCAAAAATAGGTGGGCTAGAAGGCAGACAATTAAAAGCTGGTGATGAGTTTGGCATAAAACCTTTCACGTCTAAAGACATCCATGTGTGCGAGTATGGTGGAGAAGGACATAATTTGTTCAATACAATACTCTATAACCGTGGTGGTCGTTATTGTCATGAACCGCTACGTGTTGTCCTTGGCAATCAAGTTAGACATTTTACTGAAAAAGGGATTAAAACCTTTGGTAGTAAACTCTATACCTTAACAATGCAATGTGACCGCATGGGCTTCCGTTTCGACGGTCCTATTATAGAACATGTAGATAGTGCAGATATTATATCCGATGGTGCCGTATTTGGATCTATTCAAGTTCCATCCGATGGCAACCCCATCGTTCTTATGGCGGATCGTCAAACAACGGGAGGTTATACAAAAATTGGCACAATTATCACGGCAGATCTACCTCGTTTAAGTCAATTGCCTGTAGGGGATGGTATCCACTTTGATATCGTAACTATAAATGAAGCACAAGACATATATCGGACGTATATGAAACAATTGCAGGAATGGTTGCAATTGGCACAAGAACAAAGTATTTATGTGTTTAAGGTAAGGAATAAAATTTAAAAGTTTATATAAATTTAATGAAGTGGACACCTCTGCAATGAGAATGTACGGTTTAAGCTGTACTATTCAGTTACAGAGGTGTTTTTCTGTGTCTATAATCATATAAACTCAATTTAAAAATTTAATTATGAGTTTATATTCATTTTACAACTTTATTTATGGTGTAAAAATGACACATTTATGGTAAAATTTTGACATAAGTCATAAAAAAATCCGCATAATTGCAGTATTTGCATAGGTTATTATTTTTATGAAAGTTTAATGAAAACTCTTGCAACTATATCGAAGATTTTGATATACTAACTACATCGAAAAAAGCAAAAGTCGTTTGTGACTGACAAATTAATAGTATATATATAGAGAGATTATAAGAAGGTTTATAGGAGAAAAGGAGAACTGAAGAATGAACAAAATTTTTAAGGTGGTTTGGAGCAAATCCAAAGAATGCTACGTAGTAGTATCTGAATTCGCTAAAAACAATAGCGGTAAAAAGAAAATCGTAGTAGCTGGTATCTTTGCAGCATTAGCTATGACAAATGCTAATGTGGCATTGGCGGTAAACGATGTGCCTGCATCTACTGGTAATGCCACTGTTGCTTTAGGTACTGGGACCATTACTGGTACAAATGCAGTTGGTTTAGGTAAGAATGTAACGGCTACTCTTAATGATGTTGTTGTAATTGGTACTGATGCAAAAGTAGAGTCTGCTGGTGGTGGGGTTGCTATTGGTCAAAATGCTTATTCAAAAGCTCGATATGCTAATACACCAAGTGTTGCTGTAGGTAAAAATTCAATTGCAAATGGTGGTACTGCGGTTGCTCTTGGTACTGGTGCGACAGTAAACGAAGCTGGTAATTCATATTCACAAGGTATTGCCATCGGTGGTGGTGCATTACCGGGGCAAGGGGCGGTTGTTGTAGGGGACCAAGCCATTGCTATTGGTGGTAATACAAAGGCTCTTGGTCACTCCTCTATTGTTATTGGCGGTGACGATGCTGATAGAATGACGTCTACTAGAGCAGTTTATACTGATATTACAACAGGTAAACCTGCTGTCGCTACTGTTTCTGCTGCTGTTAAAGCTTTAACGGGGTATGAAATTAAGTGGAGAGATTATAATAATGCTACAGCGGACCATATCGGTATCACAGTGGGCACTAAGGGTCAATCTGGTAATGCTGGCATTGCTATTGGTACGGGCGCTGACTCTAAAAATCGTATTGCTGGCTCTTTGACAGGTGTTAATACAAGTGCTGCCGATAATGATTCTGTAACAAATGCCATCGCTATTGGTACAGGTGCGAAAGCAAATCGTGATAACTCTGTTGCTTTAGGTGGTGGTTCTACTACAGATAAGCCAGGTACTAAACAAACTAGCTATACATTGCCAACAGGTGTTACTGCAAAATGGTCTGGTGGTGAATCAACTTTAGAAGGTGACGTTGTTTCCTTCGGTGCGGAAGGATTCGAGCGTCAGTTGAAAAACGTAGCTCCTGGTGAAGTAAGTGCTACTTCTACAGATGCGATCAATGGTTCTCAGTTAGCTGCTATCGCAGATCAAATTGCACATAAATATGTATCTATTACTTCTGATGTAGTACCTAATAAAGATAACACTGGTGCAAAGGCTGATGAGTCTATTGCTATTGGTCCTAATGCATCTACAGATAAGGCTGCAACAAGCTCTGTAGCTATTGGTGATGGTGCAAGTGCGACGGTTACTAATGGTGTTGCGATTGGTTCTAAATCTGTGGCAAGTACTGCAGCAGGTGTAGCTGGCTATAATGTAAATACGGATCGTACTGATAAATATGCTGGTTTAAGTGGGGCTACCTTAACATCTACATTAGGTGGCGTTGCTGTCGGTACAACAAATCAAACTCGTCAAATTAACTATGTAGCTGCTGGTACCGCTGATACAGATGCTGTTAACGTAGCACAATTGAAGAGCGTTAACCTTGCTTTCACAGGTGACACTGGTTCTGGAGACGTAAATCTTGCTAACAGCAAATTGGCAGTAAATGGTGATAATACATACATCGAAACTAAAGCTAATGGAAAGAAAATTACAATTGCTGGTAAAAAGCAAGATATTACTGTAACTAACGGCGTTGCTACAGCAACTCCAGGTATGGCGGATGCTAAAAATGTAGCTGATGCAATTAATCAAGCAGTTGCTAATAGCTCTTCTAGCTGGAAATTATCTGCTAATGGTGAAGCAACAACTGCAACAGTTGAAAAAGGTAATACAGTAGACTTCTCTGGTGACGATAATGTGACAGTTGCAAGAAATGATAAAAACATTTCTGTATCCTTGAAGAAAGATCTTACTGGCTTGAACAGTGCATCTTTCAACAATGCTGCCGGTAATCCAACTGTAAAAATTGATGGCGATAAAGGGATCAATGCTGGTAACATGAAAGTTACTAACGTAGCAGATGGCGTAGCAGATAAAGATGCTGTTAATGTATCTCAATTGAAGAAAACAGACGATAAAGCAGAAGCTAACAAAGCTGCTATTGCTCGTAAAATTTCCCTAGATGGTAACACTGGTTCCACTACTGAAAAATCCTTGAGCACAGGCGATGTGAAATTCAAAATCAAAGGTGAAGACGGTATCACAACAACTGCTGCTGGCGATGATGTAACTGTTAAACTTGATACAGATACTAAAAATAAAATCGATAACGCTGCTAACAAAGATTTGAGCAACTTGACTCCAGCTGGTGAGCAAGAAGTTAAAGATTTGGCTGCTTGGAATGTAGTAGCTAATAGCGAAACTGCTGAAAAAGTAAAAGGTGGCGACACAGTTAAGTTTATCGATGGGGATAACATTGAAATCACTCAAGCAGGTAAAGATTTCACAATCTCTACTAAGAAAGATGTAACATTCGATAATGTAACTGCTAACCAAGCTATTACAGCTCCTAAAGTAAAAGCTACAACTGGTGTTGAAACACCTCAAGTTACTGGCTTGACTAATAAAACTTGGGTTCCAGGTCAAACACAACCAGTATCTGGTCGTGCAGCGACTGAAGATCAATTGAAAGCTGTAGATGATCAAGTA
>NZ_JAHABE010000008.1:0-109603 GCF_018376515.1 Veillonella sp. oral taxon 158
ACCCTGTGTCATAATCTAAATCGTCAGTTTCCACAAACTCATCTAAGAAAAGATATATTTCTTCTATATCTACTTGAATTGGTATGTTTATTGCATAGAGATTTCTTTGCTATAAAAAGGAATATTATTAACTTTAAGATAGCCTTCTTCAGTCACTTCTGCCCAAATGCTTTCCATAGATACTGGAGGATAACCATCAATTACTTCTAGATTTAAAAAAGCTTTTTCATTTTAATTACCTCATATAACCTTGCTACCTACTGTAGGATCTTGACTTAACAATTCGCACTTTCTTAAGTTAAACCTTAGTCATATTCTTTATAGAATTAAGCATTAATTCTTCCTAATAACTACTATTTTCATGGCAAATAGTTGTTTCTTTGTCTTTGAAAAAAATATCCTCTTGAGTCAGATATGTCAACCATTCCTTTTGAACGCTCTGAGGTTTGTGAGAGGGACAAGTCATGGCGGTACGGTTGCCGTTGTAGTCGAAGCAGATGATGCTGTGGTGGTTGGCGGCACGGACGAGGGTATGGATTAAGCATCCCAATATATCGCGTTTGAACTCGGTAATCCGCAGCGGGGGTTGGCCGTCGAGGCCGTCTGAAAGGGGGGGAGACGACCTTACGGGGCGTTAGAGCTTGGGAAAACCTATGTTTACTCAGTATCTCTAATATTCATATTTCCTGGTGAAATACCTACTTCTGATTCTACAAAAAGTTCCCCATCCTCCTCTACGATAAATGAATTTCCAGTTCTAAATATTAAATTATATAATCCCTCATAAAATTTACCTCCCAAATAATATAAATCTCCAGAATCAGGAATAAAATAAATTCTTCCCAGTTCATCAATAAGGATTTCTCGGTTATCTGCAAAGCCGAAATTTCTTAATTTTTTGCCAATAGATTTTTGATAAAAAATATAATCTTCATCATCTATAGAGTAGTCAAGTAAGGTATTTGTAGTTTCCCCCAAAGTTATGCAGTACCGTAGATAGAAAGATGCGTCCATTACCACGATAATAAGCGTCATAGCTAATTGTTAAATACCATATTTTTCTTAGAATTTTAGAATGAAATATTCAGCCTTATTGACGCCTGTTTGGAGTCATAGATGAACAAAAGGGAATTCCATGCCAATTCAGGTCCTTTAAATTCGAGTACTGGAGCACTTTTTAGTACACAATATGATTTTAAAGGAGGATATAAATTAAGAAAATTTTGAATAATTTTTGATTCTAAGATGTTTTTAGTTAAATAAAAATAGTCATTAAATAAGATATCAATTTCCTTTTTGTATATGTCAATAAATATTTTTCCTTCTTCTCCAAGGTAATAAATATTTTCTTGAAATAAATAAATACCTTCTTGTATATTTTTAAAATTTATTGATTTAGTTTTTTCTTTAATGTCTTTAATATCATTAAAGTTTAAGGAGAGATTATTGATGACAATGTTTTTTTGTTGTATAAATAATTTAATTTGATTCATATGTAATTTTACCTCCTGAAAGATCGAAGTTTGCCAGTACTTGTTAATTTCGGTTTATCCATATCTCGAATATAATATTGGGTTGCTCCCCCATCGCCATATTTTTTATTTGCTTTTGATTTTCCTACGCAAATATCTTCTTCTACTACAAATATATGTAATTGTTTTCTCATGTCACGTGCGGCAGTAGCATTTCCACTATGTCTCACCTGTACAGAATCGTTAAATGCTCTGGTATTTCCTCTTGCAGAACGTACAGCGTATCCTCGAACAAAATAATTCCCAGGGGCAGAAGCCATACCTGCCGGCCCATGTGGATACAGTGTAAACAATATTGTCCCTTTTTCTAGGACAACATTTTTCCAATTATCTACACCTGAATAGTCCTTACTTCCTTGCCAGCCGCTTCACCGGCAGGATCTTGTCCTGCACATGGATCATTACATGTTCCAGGCGATTTTTTAGAACTTAACCCTAATGGGTCAGCCCACATTTGACTTTTTTGTAAAGCCCAATAGAGGTTACTACCACCAGCCAATCCAATCGGATCTTGGTTGATAAATCTTCCACATTCCGGCTCATAGTACTCTGTTCGCAGAATTGCTAGCTTAATCGGTGTTCACCATTCTACTGTAGCAAGAGAATTAAATCGCATTGAAGGCGAATATTCTGCGATTAAAGCACAGCAGTTAGCAATTAGTAAGTCCGCTAATAAAGGTCGTCCTTTAGGTTTATTAATAAGACCATTGTATCCCAAAGTTTTGTATTTATGAACCCATTGATACAGTTGTCCAGAGTTAATACCCGCTACAATAGCTACTGCCCTTAAACCTTGACCAGAAAGAACTTGGCATATTAACTCATATTATTCTTTTAAATTCATAACTATATCTCATGAAAATACCCCCTTTACCGGTTGTCCAGTAAAGGGGGTACATATCCATAACCTAAAGGGCTTTCTAATGTGGCGGAGAGGGTGGGATTCGAACCCACGGCCCCTTGCGGAGTCACTGGTTTTCAAGACCAGCTCCTTAAACCACTCGGACACCTCTCCATAACGGTATTATTATATCAGATTGGTCTAATAATAAGCAATAACGTAATAGTTAAGCAAGCAAAAAAGCTGGCTCATAGCCAGCTTTTTTCATGTGTATTTAATGCTTCCATATGTACTTATGGTCGCCATATATGTAGTGTTCCCCTGTACAGTTGATATGAATTTGAAATTCAACTGTTCATCATCATTAGAACAAGTCTTTTTTCCACATACCAAAGATGGCAATGGCAGAGCAAATAACAGAAATAATGACAACTTTCACAAAGCCATCTGGATCATCTTGGAACGGCAAGTGTACGTTTGTCCCCCACAAGCTAAATATGATCGTTGGCACGGCCATTGTAATCGTTAAGGTTGCCAACATTTTCATGACCATGTTGAGGTTGTTAGAGATGATAGACGTGAAGGCGTTCATCATGTTCATCAAGATATTGGAGTACATTTCAACCATTTCCATGGCCTGTTTATTCTCGATGATAACGTCCTCTAGTAAATCCTCATCCTCTTCGTATATTTTGAGCAAATGTCTATAAGAGCTATGTCCACGCAAGCGCAATAGACGCTCCATAACTGTACCATTCGTACGCAATGCAGAGGTAAAGTATGTCATGGATTTCTGTAATTCCAACAATTGGAAGAAGTCTTTATTTTTTGTGGTATGACGCAATTGAACTTCAATGTCGTCTGTACGACGGTTGATTTGTTGCAAGTAACGCAAGAACATAGTCGCTGTGCGGTACAAGATTTGGAATAAGAAACGGGTCTTTTTAAACGTATAGAACGTAGAAATCTGATTGGAAATAAACGGATACAACACTTCAGATTCTTCGAGGCAGACCGTAATAAAGAAGTCTGGCGTCAAGAAGATACCAAGCGGCACTGTATCGTACATATCGTTACCGCGAACAACGGGAATGTTGATAACAACGAAGATATAATTGTCCTCTAACTCCACGTGAGAACGTTCTTCCATATCGAGGGCGGTCTTTAAAACGTCCGTTGGAATTTCTGTCAAAATATTGATAAGGGATAACTCATCGGGGTCTGGGTTCACCAAATTTACCCAAGAACCTTTTGTGGCATCTGATACAGTGCAATCTGCAACTAACTCTTCTTCTATGTGTTTGTACACCGTGATCATGCTATCCCTCCTTCCAACGAATATATAGTAATCATCTAATAAATTATATACTATTTTATAGCTATTATTCAATTCAATTGTGAAAGTTTTGTGTATCTAGAACATACATATACAGTTTTATGTCTATTTATGATGTACAAATGTATATAGTAAAAGTATCGTAAATATTTAATCCACACAATAAAATAACCTCTAAGTTAGTTAGTTACTAACCTAGAGGTTATTTATAGCGGCCCTAATTATTCAGATCAGGATAATGTAATTTATTTCGTTCCTCTACAGAGCTATAAACTCTGCTTTCACCTAATTGCGGCGCAAGATACGAACAGAGTTCAAGATACAAAGGATGGATACGCCAGTATCACCAAATACTGCCCACCACATGGATGCATAGCCCATGAGGCCAAGCGCCATGATAAGGATTTTTACAGCAATAGCGAATACTACGTTTTGCCATGCTACACGCAATGTCGCTTTGGACAAGTCAAGGATATGTGCAATAGCAGTCAAGGACGGACGCATGAATACAACGTCTGCCGCTTCGATAGCCGCATCAGCACCGCTACCCATGGCGCCACCAACATCAGCACCAGCAAGTACTGGAGCATCGTTGATACCGTCCCCTACGAACATAGTTGGACCATATTCAGAGCGAATATCTTGTACTACAGATAATTTATCTTGTGGCAACAATTGAGCGCGAACAGCACTTACACCAGTTTCTTTAGCGATGTAATTTGCACTTGCTTCAGCATCACCTGTAAGCATAACAGTTTTAATGTCTTGACCATTAAGATCAGCAATCGCTTCAGCAGAGTCTGGACGAGCTTCATCAGCGATGATAATACGACCTAAGTATGTATTACCTTCTGCCACAAGAACTTCTGTGCCATATTCAGCAGCTTCTGTTGGATAGCCTTGGACCGCATAGCGTTCCATAAGACGACGGTTACCAACAAGAACTTGTTGGCCATCAGTCATACCTACCATACCTTCGCCTGCCAACTCTTGAACAAAGTCGGATGCCTCTACAGTAATGCCTTGTGCCTTTGCTTCAGACACGATGCTTGTTGCGATTGGATGAGTAGAAACGGCTTCGATAGCTGCCGCCATGGACAACAATTGAGTATTGCTCACATGAGAGCCTACAGTTTCTACGTTTTGTACTTTAAATTCACCAGATGTGATAGTACCAGTTTTATCAAGAGCTACGGCTTTCACATTAGCCAACGCCTCGATAACGCGACCACCTTTAAGCAAGATACCGTGTTTAGACGCATTGCCGATACCGGAGAAGAATGCAAGTGGCACGCTAAGCACCAATGCACATGGGCAAGAAATAACGAGGAATGTTAAGGCTGTGTAAATCCATTTATGCCATTCACCTGTAATAAGGGATGGAATAATGGCAACAGCAAGAGCAAGGAATACAACGATTGGAGTGTATACGCGAGCAAAACGCGTAATGAAGCGGTCGATTTTAGGTTTAGAAGATGCTGCATTTTCCACGGCATCAAGAATTTTAGTAACCATGGATTCTTCAAGAACCTTATCTACACGCATCGTAATGCGACCAGATTCATTGATGCAACCAGACATAAGTTGAGTACCAGGTACAGCACGAACAGGAACAGGTTCACCTGTTACAGGCGCTGTGTTAACGCGAGTTTCACCTTCAAGAACTGTACCGTCTAAAGGAATTAAATCGCCAGGGCGAACTTCGATAGTACTGCCTACCTCAACCTTTTCAGGAGCCATAACTACGATTTCACCACCGCCGCATGTATCAACAACACGCACCTCTTGAGGACGCATATCAACAGCGTTCATGATTTCTGTACGACTACGATCAGTTGCTTTTTCTTCGAAGAACTCACCAATACGGTAAAACAAGATAACGCCTACGGCCTCAGGTAATGCATCGATAGCAATAGCGCCCAATGTAGCGATAGACATCAAGAAGTTCTCGTCGAACACTTGGCCTTTTAAGATATTGCGACCTGCGATACGCAATACAGGGAACGCAAGAAGAATATAGGCAATATAGTAAATTGGAGTTTCGATAGACTCTGGCAAGCCGATGGACGGCACAACTGTAGTCAACCCTTCGTAGGCCATGAATAACAAGCCTGCTACGATAACTGCAATTGTTACTGCATCACTGCCGTGATCGTGATCGTGGTCATCCATAGCCGCTTTAGATTTACGCTCGTAATCGGCTACTGTTACACCCTCTTCAATGGCATCACAAATGTCTTGAATGTCACGTTTAAGAGCTTCGCGGTCTTCCCAAGAGCCGGTTAATTTTAATTGATGTGTAGCAATTGTGAAATTTGCAGTCTCTACAACATCCATTTTACGGATGCGATCTTCAATTTTTGCTGCGCAGTTCGGACAGTTCAAATCCTTCAACAATAATGTTTCTTCCATAATATCTCCTTTTTGATAATAGTGAAAGCTTCTATCCTATATTGTAAGTTAATAGGTAATATTTTTCTAATACTTATTAGACATATCTTGTTTCATATCTTGTTATATATGTTCCTAAACATTTTTCATCAGATATTCTTTTTATATGAATATCTGTTCATATGTTTATATTACATCAAAGGAGATTAAATGTCAATACAAAATCATATTCAATATATATCAAATTTTATTTACTTTAGTTCTAACTATATTCACCTTATATCAAATTTCGTTCTACCAGGAATTTATGTGCTACATCAGCTGGCAGTTGATGTTCCGTTTCAACGGCGTAATTCATCTTCGCCATCTCTTGATCTGTAATCGTATGATTCAAACCTTCTAATACAGGGCGCAGTTCAGGATGAGCAATCAATACTTCGCTACGCACCACATTACCAGACATATAAGATGGATATAAATGTTTATCATCTTGTAACACCGTAATCGGTGCGATACTTAATTGACCATCAGTCGTGAATATCGGCATTGCATCCACCTCATCACGACCAATAGCCGTATATTTTAGCCCTATATCCATATCTTTAGTAGCTTTAAATCTCATGCCATACACGCGTTGTAATCCAGCATAGCCATCTTCACGTCCAAAGAAATCATATTCCCCTCCTAATGTTAGGGATGGTGCTATACGAGCAAGATCAGAATACGTTTTTACGCCATAACTCTGAGCAATTTCATTACGCACCCCTATGCCATAGGTATTATTAAAACCGTACATGCCGACCCACTCAAAATTATATTTCTCTTTATAGGCCTGTGAAAGCTCATTAAATAGACTTTCATCATACGTATCCGTGCGTTTTAGCACAGCAGACCACGCCGTACCAGTATATTCAGGATATATATCAAATTGGCCAGAAAGCATAGCTGGTTGAATATTTGATGTACCACCACCTACACCTTCTGTAACCTCTACGGTTAAATCAGTCTTCTTCTCGATTAATTCTTTTAAGATATTCCCCAAAATAAGCTGTTCCGTCATAGGTTTCGTTGCAATATGAATAACATCGGTCTTCACATGACGGCAATACATAGCCCAGCCACCTATACCCATTGCAATTATCGTCATAATCGAAACAAATATAATCGTATAGCGCTTCATATGAGGGCTAATACGCGTTACTCTTTCACCTAAAGAAAAGAGAGCATCAACGGTAATGGCTAATAGTGCAATCAGTAGGCTGCCTGCAATCGTCAAAGCACTTTGATTCGTTGTAATCCCCCTATAAATCGCCACGCCTAAACCACCAGCACCAATGAAAGATGCAATACCCGTCAAGGCAATGGTCATAACGAGCATAGTCCGTATACCAGCCATAATAGTGGGCATGGCCAAGGGAATCTCTATATTCCACAAACGTTGAATCCGCGTAAGCCCTAACGCAATTCCCGCTTCACACATGGCTCGATCAATCTGGTTAAGACCAGTAAATGTATTTCGTACCATCGGTAATAAGGCATAGATAACCAATGCAATGATAGCGGTCGTATTACCAACACCCGATACATACAACAAAAGGCCTAACATCGATATAGATGGAATCGTATATAGGAAATTAACCACTACCATAACGGGCACAGCTAGCCGTTTATATTCGTATATAAACACACCCAATAATCCACCGATGATGGTAGCAATAACAGAAGCTAATACTGAAATTTCTATATGCTCCCATAGCAACTGGAGAAAAAAATCATAGCGATTGATAAGTAATGATATAACCTCATGCATTACAGACACCGCCTTTCTCATAAAACAATACAAAGAGTATATATAGTCATATAACAGCTAACCATATAGGGTGTTTTATACGAGAATATAATTAAATTACAACTCTTTTCATCATTGTATACCGAATCACACCTTAACTCTAGCCCTTAAACCATATATAAAGACAACTCTTTATATTGTCATATCATACAGATTCAATTCCTTGATATATCTAAAGGGAATATCTATGCCTTGGACAGATATAATTTGCATTTGCGCACTAATCATATCAACAGCCCCTATAAGCTCTGTATATCTTTGTTTATTGTAGTAAACAATTCGTACCCATTCTCCACAATGTATAGTTTGTAAAATTTTATTTAACTCATCTATTTGATCCTCTGATAGCTCTATTTGAACTTCCTTTGGCTTTGCTACCGCTGCCAATAGAGTCTCAAATCCCTTCAATGCCGCAAAGGGCATAAATTGTTTCGCCCGTTGTAAACGAGACATACGATGTTTCATTAATGTATACCTCCCCTTATGCGACTAATGTATTTTCAATTGCTGTTCTTCGTTCAATTGCCATTGTATCCATTACACTATTTATTCCCCATTATGGCCACCTACCAAGGTATTTCTAAAGCGCATGGTCCCTTCCTCTTGCAAACTAGAGGCGCGCAGAATAGAATTTTTACCGAACTGTTCCTTGATGGATAGCATTGCCTCTTGTACTTGTCGCTCCTTTTCCTCTGTATCTGTCGTAAGGGCGCTAAATAAATCCTCCTCTTGAGGGATTGCGGAACGATTTACTAAATCCTCAAAGCTTATTCCAATACGACGGATGAGCTCATTTTTATGGCAATGCTGCTCATATAATTTAATAACAGCCGCCGTCAACGTCTGCAGGGAATCTGTATATTGTTTAAGCTTCTTAGAGCCTCCTGTGGAGCGCACCATTTCATCTGCATAGCCGATATGGACGTGAATATGGTTCGTAACCCCTTTAATTTGTAAAAGCTCTAGTACCAAGGACTCCACCATTTCCCGCATAGGCACGTATGCCTCTTCGTACGTATAGTTACGCAACAAAATCTGGCTATGCGAGATAGAATGCTTAATGGGACGATACGCATGGATATCTGCAATCGTACACGGCTCACGGCCCCAAGCATGATCAATGATGAGCTCGGCATTAACGCCAAACTCCTTATACAGCTTAGCTTCTGGAACCATGGTGATACCATGCAAATCATACGCGCCATACTTGTGCAAACGATTGGCTATGCCATTACCAATCTGCCAAATGTCGGTCAAGGGCTGATGATACCAGATTTTCTCTTTAAAGAGGCTTTCATCAAGATACCCTATAAAATCAGGCGCATGTTTTGCCAAGATATCGAGAGCAACCTTGGCGAGGAATAAATTCGTGCCGATCCCAACGGTAGCATAAATCTTGGTCGCCTCTAGCACCGCATCTAATAGCATCTGCGCCAGCTCACGGGGCGTTTTCTTGTAGAGCGGCAAGTAAGGCGTAATATCGATAAAATACTCGTCGATAGAGTACACATGCACATCCTCAGGCGCCACATACTTGAGCAAAACCCCGTAAATCTCAGCAGATACCTGCATATACCGCTTCATATGCGGCTTCACCGTCAAATACTCAATGTGCGGAGGGATCTCAAAAAGACGACTGCGATTCTTAACACCTAACTTTTTTAAAGCCGGTGAAATGGCCAATGTAATAGCCCCTTTGCCACGAGACCCATCGGCCACCACCAAAGGCGTTGTAAACGGATCCAGCCCCAAATCAGCGCACTCCACAGACGCGTAAAAACTCTTCAAATCAATGCACATATACATTCGATCCGTATCAGCTGAGCCCATACAAACACCTCCTCAAACCGCTAAACTACTAGACTCTACAAGAAATATAAAAGAAGAATTTCTATGATTAGTATAACAAAAATATAGAGTATTTTCAAACATATGTTTGTTGTTATAGTGGCAAATTTTGGACATAAAAAAAGTACCTACTATTAGACATCAAATCTAATAATAGGTACTCTTAAGTACGTGTATAACCTAACCCAAAACTTCTATTCCCAGTTCCCCAAACAATACACTGAAAACTATCTAGTGCCACTATATTGATGGGACACCTTCATATCTACAGTGATAAAAAGAAAGGACTATACTTATGCAGCGACATCAGGTCACGAGGAGCAAAGAAGTATAGTCCTTTCTTTTTTAATTAAAATGTAGCTATGTCACGGGGCCCCATCAATATAGGCACACCCCCACGATAGTTTTCATTATTGTTCCGGTCCCATGTCTCGGAATTCCACGTCTCTAAATTGTGTTAATTCCCCAACGAATTGGAGTTCCACGGTACCAACGGAACCATTACGGTGTTTACGAATGAGGACTTCTGCATTGTCCCCTTTTTCAGAGTTTTCATCGTAATATTTATCGCGATACAAGAAGATAACGATATCCGCATCTTGTTCGAGGGAACCAGATTCACGAAGGTCAGATAGTACGGGCCGTTTATCTGGTCTGCTTTCAACACCACGAGACAACTGAGATAAAGCAATGAGCGGCACGTTAAACTCACGAGCGATCAATTTAAGATTACGAGAGATTTCAGATACCTCTTGTTGACGGTTCTCGCTGCCCTTGCCGGAGTTGCGGCCTTGCATCAACTGAATATAGTCGACGATAACGAGATCAAGACCATGTTCCACCTTTAGACGGCGCAATTTAGAGCGCATATCTTGCACAGTAAGGCCCGGCGTATCATCGATAAAGAGCTTGGCTTTACTCATGCGGTCCGCTGCGGCAATAACCTTTTCCCAGTCAGTAGGGTCCATGTTGTATGCACGGCGCAGTTTTTCAGAGCTCACACCTGCCACGGAGGACAGAATACGAGCAACGAGCTGCTCCTTGCCCATTTCTAGGGAGAAGAAGGCTACCGTCTTGTCGTACATCATCGTTACGTTTTGGGCGATGTTCAAGGTGAAAGCCGTTTTACCCATCGCAGGACGGGCTGCTACGAGGATGAGGTCAGATTTTTGTAGACCATTAAAGACATGATCTACATCTTTAAAGCCTGTTGGAACCCCTGTAATGGCACCAGCATGCTGTTGCAATGCGTTTAATTTATCTAAGTTAGATAATACGATCTCACTAATTGGAGCAAAGGAAGATTCAGATTGAGTTTGACCACTTACGTCTAGCACCATTTGCTCTGCCTTGTTGAGGATAGTCGTTGGTTCATCTTCACCAGCGTACGTCATGCCTACGATTTTATTCCCTGCATCGATAAGGCGGCGCAACTGAGCTTTCTCACTGATGATCTTCGCATGTTCCTCCACATTGTAGGACACCGATTCATTAGCAAGAGATGTAATATAAGCAAGACCACCTACCGCATCGAGTCGCTTGCGACGATCTAGCTCTTCACCAACAGTGATAAAGTCTGCCGTCTTATTGGCATGCACGATTTCTAAAATAGCATCATAAATAATACGATGCGCATCGCGGTAAAAGTCTTCAGATTTTAGAATACTTGTCACTGTATCAACAACAGCGCCCGAGTTCGATCCATTGGTTAATAAGGCCCCCAAAACGGCCTTTTCCGCATCTAGATTATGCGGTGGAATGCGTACATCCATGATAATCCCCTTCACACAACCACTATGGATAAAAGAATTCACCATACTCAAAGAGCATGGTGAACACTATTATTCAGCTACTACATTAACCTTGATAGTACTTGTAATCTCAGGATGAACACGAACTAAAACGTCATGTACGCCTAATGTTTTCAATGGTTCTTTGATTTCGATTTTCTTTTTATCGATATCTACTTTGTACTGAGCTTTAGCTGCATCGGAAATGTCTTTTGCAGTAACAGAACCGAATACGCGACCTTCTTCGCCCATGCGAACTTTTACAGTTACTTCAACCTTAGTCAATTGAGCTGCCAAGATTTTAGCTTCATCGTTCGCTACTACTTTGTGGTGAGCAATGGAGTCTTGTTTTTGTTTTGCGTTATTTACGTTCGTTGTTGTACCTTCAAGGCCAAGACCTTTTTTAATCAATACATTACGACCATATGCGTCGCTAACTTCAACGATTTCGCCTTTTTTACCAACCTTTTTAACGTCTTCTAACAATACTACTTTCATTGTTGTTCCTCCTCTTGTTCAGCGGAATGAAGGGCTTCTAGAGCACGCTCCAAGATAGCCTGCTTCGCTTCCTCTACGGTCATACCTTGTAATTGAGCACCAGCCACAGTTCTGTGACCACCGCCACCCAAGGCTTCCATTACAACTTGTACGTTTACCTTGCCTTTGGATCGAGCGCTAACGCCGATACCGCCGTCATTCAAGGAATACAATACAAAGGCTGCTTCAATATCTTCATTACTGATGAGCATATCCGCACTTTGTGCAGCTAATGCCATCATATCTTTCAAACCTTCAGGTGCTACGGAAATAGCAATCCCTTCGGTGCGATTGGCTTCAAATACTATTTTAGCACGCAATTGAACAGAATCGAAGGTTTCAATAAATAATTGTTTCACCTTTTCGATATCCGCCCCTGCACGGCGCAAGAATGCAGCCGCTTCAAAGGTACGCGCACCAGTTTGTTGAACAAAGTTCTTCGTATCTAGAACGATACCTGCATAGATGCCTGTAGCTTCCGCTTTTGAAAGCTTCACAGGAACACCTGCATATTGTACGAGCTCTGTAACGAGCTCAGATGTGGACGATGCAGTAGGTTCCAAATACGTAAGTAATGGATTTTCTACAAAGTCCGCTGCGCGACGGTGATGGTCGATAACGATGCGTCGTTCAGAAATTTCAAGCGCCTCTGGGGCTGCTACCAGTTCTTGACGATGCGTATCACACACGATAGTGAGCGTATTCGCATCTACCCATACCTTTGCGCCTTCTAGGGTGATAAAATGCTCTTGCCAGAACTCAGATTCATTGAGAACGGCCACCATTTTATCGATAGCACTCGATTCTTTTGAAAGTACAACACGTACGTCTTTACCAAGTGCTCGAGCAATAGAGGTGACACCGATGATGCCACCTAATGCATCATAGTCTTCCCGTTGATGACCCATAACAAGAATCTTATCGGAGTCGATCATGAGCTCATGCAAGGCTTGAGATACGACACGAGCACGAACACGTGTGTTCTTCTCAACACCTGCTGTATTACCACCGAAGAAGCGGGTGCTTTCACCATCCATAATACACACTTGGTCACCACCGCGACCTAATGCGATATCTAAGGCTGCGCGAGCACGACTAGACACATCTTTTACAGAGCCTACGTTCTCACTAATACCGATAGAAATCGTAGCTGGCACCTGACGCGGAGAAGGCAATTTACGGATTTTCTCAAGGATTTTAAAACCTTTTTCCTCCATCGCGCGAAGAGCGCCACGAGAGATGGCAAAGGTGTACATATCATCTTGGAAGTTACGAACGAAGCCTTCATGGCCGTCGATTTCATCCACGATGATATTGTTAATATCGGACCAAACGCTTGTATATTCGCGGTCACTAAGACCTTTTGTCAATTCTTCGAGATTATCGATTTGAATCATGCCCCATACAGGCTGATCCTCTTCAGCCTTGATACGCGCCTTTTCTACTTCTGTAATATTTTTGAAGTATAGCGCCATCACTGCATGGTCAGCCAGTTCATCTTCACTATGAAGATCTGGTCGTGTATCACGAGGATCAATGAATTTGTAAATAATTTGGAAGTACTTGTCTTCGTACTGCTCCGTCATATATCCGGATTTACCCCAGATTTTATCAATGCGGAAGCCTGGTAAAAGAGCAGACATTTTTTGAAGTTTATTCCAGTCTACTTTAATCCAGTCTGCAAAGACACTGTTATTCCATACTAAAGTGCCTTGTTTATTAACAAGAGCAATGCCCATTGGCAAGTTTTGTAAAGCAAAGTTAGATGCTTGTGTGACGTTTTTCATCATCGCCCCAAGCTGCTCCCTTGCCAAGCGACGGCGGTTATGAATGGTGTTGTAATTAATCAAATACGCCGCTACCACGATAATTAGTGCTAAAATTGCCACAGCCCAGTTTAAATAGGCCAACAATAATAACAATACTGCGATAACGGTGATAATGGTAATTTCTAAACCTTGCCATTTCCGTTGAAAGGATTTCATAACGGCCTCCTTTCTATTACAAGCTACGTTTTTGGAAACGTGCTCGCATATCTAAAAACATATCAAAAATACCGTATATAACGAGTGCTATCGGACTCATCACATATAAGAGAGCTATAATAATAAATCTGAAAAAGCCCGCTAAATTATAAGACTTCATGATGGATAGTAAGCATGTAATACCATTTAAACCACATACCATACCACCAAATAAAGCTAAGTTAAGACCTACATCTGAAATAATAGTGTTTGTATAGCCTAGATACTGCTCACCATAAGCAAGAATAATACCTACTGCTAATACGCCAGCACCCCAAATCGGCATGCGCCATGTATCCATAGTCGGCAACGTACGCATTACGCTATTTGTACGTCCACCAATATAAGATACTAGCTTAGCTAACATATAAACTACGACTGCATTGGCCGCAAACCAATACGCTAAAAGCATTCGCTTTGCTTGTTGAATCGTAAAATCTAAACGATTAATATATGCATCCATTTGTTCTTGTGTCATAGGCTGTTGCTTAACAGACTCAATGATAGCATTCTTTAAATCTACATCAATCATTTGATTAATTTGACTCAAATCAAAGGATGTAAGACCTGCAGAAATAAAAATCCCCATAAGGCTCGTTACAGTTAACGCAATAGCCGGTATAACGATGAGCTTCCCAAAAGACCAATTCGCTCTGAAAGCTTCACCAAGGAAGATACTTGGCAAGGAATATGCCAAGATTGTCGCCATTGCCATTAATGGGCCTACTAAAAGGGAGACGAGTACAAATGCTACCACTGATGCGGCGCAACTATATTTACTACCCCACCGGATACCAATCAGTGCAATCCCAGATGGTGCAACTAAGGTGGCTAGCAAACTAAGGAAGGGCACTGTAGACCCTACTATAGTTAACATTACAACAATGGTTGATACAAATGCAGTTTCTACCATCGCTCTTGTATTTGTTTGTTTCATAAATCTCCATTCTATATATAAGAAGATAGATTAATTGGTATCTTTTAATTATAACAGTTTAAAAGGGTAACTTCAAATACCCCATATAGTAGCTAAATGCGATAGCATAGCTATTTATAGTAGCTTTTTAAGCCTATTTTTTAAATGTCAAAAGTACCACATCATACGATGCGGTACTTTTGTGTATTGTATGTGATTATACGTCTTGAATAATCGGCAAGATCATAGGACGACGGCGAGTTTTATCGTAGAAGAATTTACCCAACGCGTCACGTACGTTTTGCTTAATCGTAGTCCAATCTTTAATACGTTGAGCTTCGCAATCATCAAGAACTTGTTCTACTCGACGCTCTGCAGCAAGCATGAGCTCTTCTGCATCGCGTACGTATACGAAGCCACGAGATACGAGGTCTGGACCAGCTACGATTGTACCAGAAGCTTTATCCATCGCCATTACAACGATAACCATACCTTCTTGTGCCAATTGTTGACGGTCCCGAATAACGATGTTACCTACGTCGCCAACGCCAAGGCCATCAACGAAGATAGCGCCAGCTTGTACACGGCCACCTTTACGGCCACCATCTTTATCAAATTCAAAGATTTGACCATTGTCGCCGATGAGGACTTTCTTAGGATCTACGCCCATAGCAACGCCAAGTTCACCATGACGGCGCAACATACGGTACTCACCATGAACTGGAATGAAGTATTCTGGGCGAACAAGGTTGAGCATAGTTTTAAGCTCTTCTTGGCTCGCATGGCCAGATACGTGAATGCCACGGTCTTTACCATAGACTACATTACAACCTAAACGAAGCAAGTTATCGATAGTTCTACCTACAGCACCTTCGTTACCTGGAATTGGTGTAGCAGAGATGATAACTGTGTCATTCGGCGCCAACTCTACAGTGCGGTGGTTGCTTGTAGCCATACGGGACAAGCCTGCCATCGGTTCACCTTGTGAACCAGTTGTTAAGATCATAATTTGGTCATCTGTGTAGTTGTGCATTACATCTACGTCGATGATTGTATTTGGTGGAATGTTCAAGTAACCGCGTTCTTGTGCGATTTCTGTAACATTTACCATGCTGCGGCCCATAACGACAACCTTACGGTTGAACATAACTGCCGCATCAACAGCTTGTTGAATACGAGATACGTTAGATGCGAATGTTGCCAAAACAACGCGGCCTTTTGCTTCGCCAACAGCTTGTTTAATAGCAGGACCTACAGAGCTTTCAGAACCTGTAGTACCTGGTTTTTCAACGTTTGTAGAGTCGGACATCAAGGCTAATACGCCTTTGTTACCGAGCTCAGCAAATTTGTGCATATCCATCAAACGGCCATCAACTGGCGTTTGGTCGATTTTAAAGTCCCCTGTATGAAGTACAGTACCGATTGGTGTATCGAAGTACACAGCGCAGGAGTCAGGGATGGAGTGGTTTGTTTGGATGAAACCAACATTTACAGAGCCAATTTGAACTTCATCACCTGCAGCAATCGTGCGGAGACATTTTGGAGATACCTTATGTTCTTTAAACTTGCCTTCAATCAAGCCACAAACGAGGTTTGTTGCATATACTGGACAGTTAATTTCTTTCATAAGGTATGCCAAGGAGCCGATATGGTCCTCATGACCATGAGTAATTACGACAGCTTTCACGCGATCCTTATTCTCGATGATATAGCTCATATCAGGAATAACGATATCTACGCCAAGCATATCTTCACTAGGGAACGCAAGACCAGAGTCGAGAACAATGATTTCGTCCTCATATTGGAAGATGGTCATGTTTTTACCGATTTCACCAAGACCGCCAAGAGGGATGATTTGGAATTTACCCTTGTTAGCGCCATTTGGTGTACGACCTACTAATTCCACTTGTTCCTCTTGATGATTGCGGTTCGTGGAACGGTTATTTGGACGGTTGTTGTTACGGTTTTGACCATTTTGGCCATTGCGACCAGTATTATTAGTACGCGTGTTGCGCGTATTTTCACTACGTTCACCGCGTGGTGCACGAGTTTGGCGTGGTTTACGTTCTGTACGTTCTTGACCTTCACCTTGCTCGGCATTGCGACGAGTATTTGTACGGCGTGTCGTATTAGTACGACCACCATTTGCATTTGTACGAGTATTTGTACGGCGTTGGCGTGTTGTGCCTTCGCCTTCGCCAGTTGCTTGTTGACGAGTACGACCTTCGCCAGCAGGACGGCGTGTATTAGTGCGGCGGCGAGTCTGTTTTTGTTCGCCTTCAGCCGCAGCTGTACGGGTAGCCTTTCTTGCTACTGTCGGTTCTGCTTTCACTTGTGCAGTAACCTGATTATCTGTTGTATTCACAGTTCCTCCTAAAATTTTGTTCATTATTTTATTTAACATAGTTTCTTTTCTCACCTATCACTTGAATTGATCTATGCTACGGAGGCCACACAAAGAAAAAGGCGCTAAAATACTAGCGTCTCGTCAAATAGGCGCAAAGATGCGCTATCAATTTTTGCCGTTCCTAGTGTTGTTGTGACCATTTGCCATAGCAAATGAGTATATTGCCCTCATTAGATATGTCAGCCGCGACGGGTACGTTCTCTTCGTCCCTATCCAATGGGTCTTGCAATATAATCCGATCGATTTTGATGAAAGCCTCGCTTTCATACGTTACTCCTATTGTAACATAAAAATAGCGCTAACAAAAGAGGGAACCCTTATGTTAACGCTATTACACGAGCTTTACACGGTTATTAAGTGCTTTAAAATCGCACAAATCTAGCAAATTCTATAGATTATATGATTGAAAAATTATTTATCATTAGGATCTTTTTTGTAAAAGCCCTCGATATGCCATGCCCCATTTTCTTCAATGAGAGAAATATAACGTTTCGTATGTGTCGCTTCAACGGCACCTTCACCAGGTTTTGTCATTTGCAAGTTCGCCTCGAAGGTAATACGTTTCAAATTACCTACGCGGCTCACTTGAGAAACACCTAAAGAGACAACGTCTACCTTAGGACCATTCTTCATAGACTCAATCCACTTTTGTTTCTCTGTTGGGTTATCCTTAGCTTGATCGATAACATAGGTGAAAGCCTTGTCATAATCTTTGTTATTAACGGCATTAAAATATTCTTTTACCGATGCTTCCGCAGCTTCTTCACTACCTTCACCTACTACAGCATTCGCGAACCACCCCATGGATATGGTCTTATCAGAAGGCACCATATAACGCATGGAAAGACCACAAACGCAAAGAGCACTTACGATTACAGCAATAAGAACTTTCGTTGTTAAAGAGCTACTAGTAGGAGATACTTTCATAATAGACGCTAAGCGCTTGTCGATTACGATATGTTGTAAAGCGCTGCCATATTGATTATCCTGCGCTTGCCCCTTTTTACTCAATAAACCTAATAAGATCAATGGGCCTACAAAAGGAACGAAGAATAGCAATAATGTGTCACTACCTTTTCCTGTATCATGGAGACGACGGACACAGAGTGCAACCATAGGCACAAAAGAAACGAGTCCTAAAATCGAGATAATCATCCATGCTAAACCAAGTAAATAAGGACCTGTTTTAAATATAGCAGTCAACGCGAAGAACACTGCTAATATACAGATTATTACTACATTCCACAAGAATATAAATTGGAAAAACTCCCTACGAGAAGCACGTCCATCGGTATCCATGAATTTTTTTCCCATTACATAAAGGAACGTATCCTTATAACTCATTTGGTAATGTGCAAAAGGATAGATTACATCGCCTTCTGGTGCGATACGCTCCACCTCTGTTGCCACCGTATATTGCCCACAAGTAGGGCAAAACATAGCCGCCTCATCACAATAATGACGACATGCATCACAATAACGTTTCATAAACTTCTCTCCAAAACTCTCAATCTTTTATTATTTCAACTATCTCAATTACTTATTATTTTAATAATCTCAATCACCTATTATTTTAAATAGGTATCTACCGCCTCAGAAAACCCTTGTCGATATAGATTGGCGCCACCGTTTGCAGGATGGCGTAAACCAATGGCAGATAGGCCAAATTTACCCATCGTATCAGCAGATTTTTGTCCTACGGCAAGTATAAGAGGTTCTACACCGCCTAACTCAAGATGTAAATCTAATAAGCGTTTTGTATATTCCCAACCTACTTGTTGTTCTCTATCCGTAGGTGTACGGTTAGTCAATGGATTTCCATCCTTATGTGGGTGGAAAGGGAATATATTCCATAGCAATGTATCATAGGGATCGATGCCCTTTTCAATAATAGCACTCCACACCACTGTATCAGTAGGCTCGTTAAAGCCGTCCTTTTGCTGTGTTCCTTTCAACAGATTACTACTAGGAGAACTAGTTCGTTCTAAGCGAATAGGCGTCACATCCTTCGCACGAATGGTTTTGTGCTTATCTAGTAGCATCCTTTCACAAGTAATAGCAATACCTGTAAAGCGTCCCCCTTGATAACCTACAGCCTCAGCCACCACAAAGACCTTAGCTCGACCTAAGCGCGGCAACAAATAAGCTACTAAATTATCTCGGCGCACCTGTGCTGCATCAAAGCCCTTTGTGACAATCTCTAAATCAAGATTTACCTCACCCCAAGGATTATGGACAAGACTCCCCGAATACTGGGAGAGCCAATCTACAAAACAGCGCACCTTCTCTACACGCTCTGTATCAAAGGACCCTATATATTCATCAAAAGACAAAGTCTTCTCTAACTCAAATAAAGACATACAGCCTCCAATTTAAATTTTATACGTTATTACCGATATATATCTACTATACATGATAATTACACGAATTGCATAAGAAATATAAAAATAAGCAATAAAAAACTCCCTCAAGTATTTCGCCGTTCTTGAGGGAGTTTTTTTGTGCTTACAGTGAATTCTTACAATCCTTCAGCTACTTATAGTATACATTATTTTAGAATTTTGTCTATTATCCCCCAAAAAAATCATATCTTTCTTTATGAATATTTTAAGGCATATATAACTAAATATAGAACTCGATTTTGTCTTCTTTTGCTAGTTGGAATTGTTCGAAGATGTGGTTCCGTATATTAACAAAGTTAGCCGATGTACGGTCTGTTCTGTCGATGATGTTTACAGGGATTATAGTTTGTACTCGACCTGGATTTGCAGATAGTACTACAACGCGGTCTGCAAGAACTACGGCTTCTTCAATGTCGTGCGTAACGAATACAACTGTTTTACCTTCTTCACGGCAGATACGAGAGATTTCGTCTTGCAAGTTGATGCGTGTCAACGCATCAAGAGCGCCTAGTGGTTCGTCCATAAAGATAATATCTGGATCCACCGCTAGTGCACGGGCAATGGATACACGTTGTTGCATGCCCCCAGATAGTTCTGCAGGATAGCGATTGCGAGCATGATCAAGGCCTACCATTTTAACGTATTTATCGATGATAGCGGGACGCTCTTCTTTAGGCACCTTTTTACTTTCAAGGCCTAACTCAATATTGCTTTCCACCGTACGCCACGGCAACAAACCATAGTTTTGGAATACTGTTACATATCTGAGTTGAGGGGCTTTTACCTCTTCACCATCGATAGTGATGGAACCAGATGTAACGAGCTCAAAGCCCGCCATAGCGTTTAATAGCGTACTTTTACCGGAACCAGAAGGGCCTAAGAGGCAAATAAACTCGCCCTTTTCAATGTCTAAGTTGATATCTTCAAGAATGGTGAGTGGTTCCCCATCTTTCATAAATTCCTTGTGTGCATTGCGCACCGAAATGTAACCCATGAGGCCACCTCCTATTTCTCAATACCCCAACGTTTGTAAATCCATTTTTCGATGAGGGATACGCCCCAATCGAGTAAAAGCCCAACGAAACCGATGGTTAAAATGGCTACCATCAAAAGATCGTTACGCAAGTTATTTCTCATATCGATGATAAGGAAACCAAGGCCCGTTTGAGATCCTACCATTTCACCTGTTACAAGGAAGATCCACGCTGTACCAAGGGCGATGTGAAGACCAGATGCAATGCCAGGAAATACGGCGGGCAACACGATTTTAAATAACAACTCTGGCTGTCTAATACCAAAGTTGCGCGCCACCTTGATATATACAGGATCGATATTTTGGATGGCAGACACCGTAGATAACAGCACCGGGAAGAACGCTGCGATAAAGATGATAACGATAGCTGGTGCTTGACCGATACCGAAGAATAGAACGATGAACGGCAACCACGCCACAGGAGAAATCGGTCGAATGACTTGAACGATTGGATTGATGTAGTTCCAGATTCCCTTGTACCACCCCAAGATAAGGCCGAAGAATACGCCGGCCACAACGGAAATGATGTAACCAATGAAGAACCGTACTAAACTATCTGCGATATCCTTAAAGAGAACGCCGTCTCCGATGAGTTCTCCAAAGCCGACCAACACCTTATACGGCGTTGGCAATAGCGCTTCATTAAAACCGCCGAGGCGAACGATTAACTCCCAAATTAGCCAAACTGCGATAAATGAACCTGGCACATATGTATATTTCTTCATGGTCCCCCTCCTATGGTAACAACGATGTATCTACAAACTCTGAATAACTCGGCACTTTTTTGATTAAATCAATATGTGTCATGTGATGCACAAGCGCATTATAACGGTCCTCTGTAAGGGCTAAATCTTTAAACCCAATCACTTTGAGGGAACGTTCAATAACTTGGTCATTAAACTTCATGTACTTTGAGGAAATCTCCTCTTGTGCCTTTGGATGCTCGTCTAAATATGTACCTGCATCGAGATAGGCTTTTGTGAAAGCTTTTGCCAAGTCATGATGTTCATCGACGAATTGACCATTAAACACAAGAGCACAGCAAATATTATCATGCCAGAGATGGTCAGGATCTTCGAAGACCTTCCCAGTTCCCATTTCAAGGGCTAGAGAGCCAAATGGTTCGGCTACACTATACCCAGCAATTTGTCCTACCGATAGAGCAGAAGGCATTTCTGGAGGGCTCATTTCTACGATTTGCACATCTTTTTCAGAAAGACCCGCTTCTTCAAGCATGCAATCCACGAGAATTTTTTGAGTTGATTGTTTATGAGGGATCGCAAAAGATTTGCCTTTTAAGTCTTGAACGGAGTTAATATCCTTATTGACGATGATAATATTACCCTCTGTATGACCAAGTGCAGCAGCACGGACATCAATGCCTTGTTCACGAGCCTTTACACCAAGTTCAACAAGAACAGCTGCGGCATCTACCTTACCAGTATTTAACGCATCCATAAGCTCTGGCCAAGACCCATATTTAACAAGCTCTACATGAACAGGACCATCTGCCGTTTCTAGCTCTTTTGCAGCAAATACTGGTAATGCATGAGTAATTGGTAAATAGGCTACGCGTACAGTCTTTAAGTCTTGTGCCGTCTTTGGTTTATGGTGTTCATGATAACCATAGGCGATGCAGCCAATAACCAAGAGAACCACTCCGATGATTAGATACCAAGTCTTCTTCATAACTTCCCCTCTTTCTACCTCATAACAAGGGGCGTTTTTGACACATGTCTTTTTTCGCACTTTTCTAAAACCTAGATGAAATATGGTTTTAGAATACCTCGTTTCCAAACTTATTTATACCCTACTATATCAATATGTATTAATTCTGTCAACAAAACATAGTAATATTGTAGGTATTATTATTTGGGTGCGAAAAACATCTATATATTAAAAATAGGTAGCACCCAAAGGATGCTACCTATTTGCAGTCGTTATTTACTTGTTAGACTTACTTGAATATAGTCTTTTTATTCAATACATATACCTCTGATGTACCGGCTTCGCTAAATTCTGATACATTTGGGTAAATAGAGGATTGACGGAAGTGCTTAATTTCGCCTTTTGGAACGATTAACATCACAGGTTTACCAGACGCGATAATCTTGTTAAACTCTTCTTCATTGACTTGTTCCATAAGATATTTTTTTGCCCATTCAGCACTGCGTTTTCTTAATTTATCTCGATCATCCCAGCGACTTTCATCACCATTGATTTTAATAATCTTATGACCTGTGTAGTATACAGTTGCTGTACTATAGCCGTTATAGTAATATACATCGCCATCATAAGAATCTACTACTGGTACTACATCAATATTACTACGTTGTTTAATAAATGGCTCTAAGCCTTCTACAACAACGATAGAGGATATCACCATCGTACCAAGGACGATAATAGTGACTAAACGATAGCCTCTTCTTGTAAACCATGCGTGAAGCATAAGTAGTACTGCTATAGCCACCACTACGTAGAGCAAGAAATAGAAGCCCCACGGAGCGAAGAACGTACCCGCTACATAGGCAATCCACAACAGCAACGTCGGCCCCACAATAATCCATTTTAAAGCTCTAGACTTACCTTTACGAATAAGCTTCATAACGCCCATGGCACCAATAGCACTAAACGGAACGAGGCTAACAAAGGTATATAAAGGATATTTAGTAGCCATCAAGGTATAGAATAAAACAATACCTACACCCCAGGTCATATTATAGATAAAACCTGTATGACGTTGTTTTAAACCATCGATAATACCGTAAATAACGGCCCCTGTCCACGGCATAGAAGCGCCGAGGAAAATAGCCAGATAATACCACCAAACATTATCTTCTGGATGCTCGGATTGTGTGGCACGTGTTACATTGTGAAGACCTAAGAAACCATCGATGAAATCTTGGCCGTGAACGCTGTACATGTACGCATACCACGGGAAACAGACTGCACAAAATGCTAAAATACCACGCCAATCAAAGATGGCTTTCACCATGGACCAAGAGCGGTTGATGCCTGCAAAGACAAGTAATATCATCCCCGGCAAGACAAGTGCTACAGGACCTTTAGTGAGTACACCTAGCCCGGCAAATACATAGGCTACAATCATGGCATATGGTTTCTGTTCCACCATCCCCTTGTAGGAGTAAATCATGACCATCAATGTCGTATATAGTAAAACCATATCCGTAATAATGCCATGAGCTACGATCCAGAACATGAGAGATGTACCCAGAACAGAACCACCGATGAGCCCAAGCGCCCATTTACCGCTTATAGTGCGCATCGATTGATACATAGTCGCTACTGACAAAGCGCCAAAGATAGCACTTGGTAGACGAACCACCCAATCGGCGATACCAAAAAGTTTAAAACTAAGGGCGATAAGCCAATAAATCATAATCGGTTTGTCGTACCAATAGGTACCATAAATTTGAGGAGAAAGCCAATCACCAGAAAGAACCATTTCCTTCGCGGTTAACGCGTAATTAGATTCAACAGGATCGGTAATAGGCAACATATTATTGCCGAACATGTAGAACACGAGCCACACAATAAACATGACTGGTGTTAAGCGAGAGAGTTTCATAAGGCCCCTCCTTATCGACGATTGCGATAGTATTTAAAGCCCAGTACTGCAGCTATAATAACAAACACAACAACCATAACAATCAAGAATTCATGATTGTATTCGATAAGATCTTGCCAATTTTCACCAAGTATCTTGCCAAGGTAAACGAGCAAAATCGTCCAAGGAATCGTACCAAGAACTGTCCAAATAATGAAGTGCCACATTGGATAACGCGCCATACCTGCTGGGAAAGAAATGAAGGTACGAACACCAGGTAAAAGGCGACCAAAGAATACGGCCGCACCGCCGTATTTATTGAACATCTTTTCTGCTAATTCAAATTTATGTTCATTAAAGAATACATATTTACCGTATTTTAATAATAGAGGACGACCACCATATTCACCCATCCAGTAGGATAATACGGAGCCAACGATACCTGCCAAAGTACCTACGACCATCGTCGTATGCATATCAAACACGCCTTGAGCGATCAAATACCCGGCAAAACCAAGGACGATTTCACTAGGAATTGGAATGTTAGCATTTTCCAAAACCATAGCAATAAACATGGCTGCATAGCCATAAGTTTCCATAAACGAAATAATATATTCCACGTTTTTACCCCTTTTAAATCCCATATGGGTTCCATTATGTCCAGTTTTTTGGGCATAATATTTTCATTATTACCATACCTGTTCGGTATACCTTATATTTTACCATAATAAAAAGGCCCTCACCACAAGGTGAAAGCCTTTTTACCATTTAACTGTATACGATTATTGCAATTCAGTAGTTTGAGTTGTTACTTCACGAGCCGTAGTAAATGCAGCAAGTTCTGCATCACCAGAACCAAGGATTACTTTGTTAGCTACTAGCGCATTAGCCGCTGTTTTAGCATCTTGTAAAGTAATTCCAGCACGAGGAGCACTAATTGTGACTGATGTGCTTTTACCACCGACCGTAGAAAATGTAAGATATACAACGCGTTTTTCCGCCATGTGGGCGCCTCCTTTCACGTTTCATAAACAAGTTCTCGAATTTAGATAGAATAGGATGATCTTTG
The DNA here is from genome assembly GCF_018376515.1 of Veillonella sp. oral taxon 158. Classification (NCBI taxonomy): domain Bacteria; kingdom Bacillati; phylum Bacillota; class Negativicutes; order Veillonellales; family Veillonellaceae; genus Veillonella; species Veillonella sp. oral taxon 158. The sequence continues at coordinate 25,544 of NZ_JAHABE010000008.1, forward strand.
TAGCTCTATAGCTCTGTAACTCTGCAATTCTGTAATTACACAAATTACACTCAGATTAAATATATCTATCTACGATTCATATCAATAAGGATGGGAATGTGTGGACTTGCGATTGCTACACCCTTTTACGACTATGTAAGGATGTATGAAATCAGCAATTTAGGATGTGTTTGGAGCACCTAAAACAAGAATATGTAGATAATCTACAATTAATGTCCTAAAGATACTTCATTGACGCGGACCACGTCGGACAAGCTGTGGTCATACAAGGCTGCCAGCGCATTACCAACGGTTTTCACATTATCGTCGGACGCTTCTTCTGCAACACGTGTATAGGTTACGTCTTTGTACTTCGGCGCATCTTCGGTACCGATGTTAAAACGCAACACCAATTTAGTGCGTTTAATGTTAGCCATCGTATCACCTCCTTTCACCCTCTTATATTCCTGAGGGTCCCTCTCGACAACCCCCGCTATAGTAATTAAGGTAATCATTGTGAAAGTTTGGGAATTACAGCTTCAACTCTGTACTTATTGCAGTATTAAAACAATACGACTTTTATAAATACAAAAAGACCTTTACCAATTCCTAGTTATACAAATATATAAATAGGAACCGTAAAGGTCTATAACCACTATAGAGCACCATTAGCAATAGTACCGGTATGTTAAAACGCTTAAATTCGACACTATTCGGTTTTCAAGGCCAACATGAAGTCATAAGCTTTAACAGCTGCTTCTGTATCTACAAAATGGAACGGATTTAGCATACGACAGAACTTAAAAAGACATTCGTGTTTGCGTAAGATTTCTTTTACATGCAATACCGTATCACGTGCTGTACGGGCTGAACTATAACCATTCATCATGGCGTATAGATAAGAAATCGGTAGGTTGTCCTCACGCAAGTAACTGTGAACAAAGATAAGTAAATCCAAACCTTGCGGTGTTAATTCAGGCCAACGACGGCCATTTTCCCAATCTAGTAAGGTAATCTTATCTGTTTCTGGATCATAGGTAATATCACGCATGGCAGGACGCCCATGAGATAAACCATAGTCATGTAACTGACCTAAGGTCTTCCCAAATATATAAAAGATATGTGTTACCATATCATCCAAACTATTGTCATCAGGATGTTGCGCAGGCAATTGACTATAATAAGTTAAAGTATTACCACACGCTTCGGTAACAAAGTAATGTTCTCTAAAGCCTGCAATCGTAGGTGCTACAGGCAACTGTGTATTCACAAAGGAAATTTTATAAAACTCATAATCAAAAGAAGCTCTAGGGGCTGGCTTAATCCAACTAGAGCGATTATTACTAATATCTTGTTTTACATAATATTTTTGGTTATTAAATTCTACAGGAAAAACACGATGGTCTTTCTCTTGATCAATCATTCGATCGATATATTCTAATAGCATATCATTCATTATATCCTCCCTGTGTATAGCACTTAATAATATTAAAAATCCCTTTTATATAATCGCTCAATCAAAGTAGACGTTCTATATACAACGAATCTCCCAATCGTATAAGTTCTACATTACAAGCCTAACATTATTATGATTTATGAACTGACGCTATTATATAAGTCATTGCTCATATAAGTGTATACAATCAATATGCTCATTATACTATAATTCTCAATTGATATCAAAATTAAATTTATTTATAAAACTAGTATTTAATAGAAAAACCCCCTAGCCTAAGCTAGGGGGTTCTTCTGGTAATTATGATAATAGGTTTAGATATAGGACAATGCTAGGACCAACTGAGGTCACGTCCTAATCAAACGAATTAACCTACGAATTTAGTCACTGCTGCAGTGTCAGTTAAGTGACGTTTAGGCATACCCATTTCATCAGGGGAGATGCCAAGAGCAAGACCCACTAATTGGGACATGTGCAAGATTGGCATATCTTTGCCACCGCCAACAACTTCTTTAGCTTCTTTTTGGAACATATCAAGTTGCATTTGGCAAAGTGGGCAAGGAGTTACTACGCAATCTGCGCCTTCTGTAGCTGCATCTTTGTTGATGGAGCCAGTCATTTGCATTACGGAATCATGCGCAGGGTATACAGCATGGAAACCGCAGCAATCGAGCTTACGGGAGAAGTCGATTGGTGTAGCACCGATAGCAGAAATCAAATCTGCTAAGGATGTAGGCATTTGATAATCTTCGAAGCCCAATTCAGTTTGAGGACGAAGAATATGGCAACCATAGTATTCAGCTACACGTAAACCAGTTAAAGGTTTAACAACTTTAGCTTTCAATTTGTCCAAACCGTAATCGCGGATCAATACCCATAAGAAATGAGTAATATCAGTTGTACCGCGGTATTGTTTACCGATTTGAGCTAATTTTTTATTAACTTCGTTCTTTTCTTTTTCGTTTTTATCAAGCTCGTTTTTAGCTTCACGAAGCATCAAAGTACAAGTGTTACATACAGTTAAAAGGTTCAAACCTTTTTCTTCTGCTAATGCAATGTTACGTGCGTTTGTAGCAAGTGTAATTTCTGGAGCGATATCTTGAACGTGGGACGCGCCGCAGCAAGTCCAGCCGTCAAGCTCTTCCAACTCGATGCCTAATTTTTTAGCTACAGCAACTGTTGCTAAGTAATCTTCTTTGGCAGCGCTTTCAAGAACGCAACCTGGGAAAAATGCGTATTTCATTATTTGCTTACCTCCTCAGCTGCTTTCATAAGTCTGCGAACACCATCAATACCGTTTACAGGTTTTTGAGGTACTACAAGTTCAAATGGATTGATTTTGCTGTGTTTCCACAAACGTAAAGCATAGAATGCTTGTTTAGCGGAATCAACAACGCCATCAGATTTCAAGCTCATAGATACTTCTTTCAAGCGACCAGTTTTGTAGAGGTCGTCTTTGAAAGCAACCGCATGGCGAACGCCTTTGCTGTTAGTAAGACCAGCTTTAGTAGCTTCTTTACGCAAGTTAGAAATATCCACAGCAGGTTTTAAGTGTTTAGGACAACGGGAGATACAGTTCATGCAGTGAACGCATTTCCAAAGACCATTGTCGAATGCAGGTTGAATGTGAGCCATAGGTGCATCATCACGGCTATCCAATACGAAACGGTTAGCTTTTGTGAATACATATGGTTCTAAGAAGTCGTCTTCGCGAGCAGTCAATTTGTTACATTCAGATGCACAGCAACCGCAAAGGATACATTCTGTACCAGCAACGAATTTTTTGAAATCAGCTGGAGTTTGGCGAACAATTTTGTCACCTTCGTTGAATTCAGCTTTAAGGAAGATCCAAGGAGCAACCAATTTCAAACGATCAACTTTTGCTTCCCAGTCAACAACTAAGTCACGGATAACGCGGAAGTTGCCGATAGGTGCAATTGTTAATTCATCAGTACCATAACGTTCTGTTAATTCGTCGATTTTAGCTTCGCAACCAAGCATTGCTTCGCCATTTACGCGAACGGAGCAAGCGCCGCAAACTGCGGAACGACAAGCTGCCAAGAATGTTAATGTTGGATCTTGAGTGTCTTTAATTTTTTGAAGGCCCCAAAGAATTGTACGGTCAGCTTCATAGTCGAATTTGAAAGTCTGTACAAACGCGCGACCTTGTTGGTAACGGTGGATATGATAGGTGATTTGTCTCATCTTAGTACTTCCTTTCTTGTGGTTCGTATTTAGTGAACACTACGTCGCGTTCTGTTAATTCGTACTCGCCATTTGCACCCAATTTGATTAAAGAGTGTTTTAAGTATCTTTCATCATTACGTTTTGGATGGTCTTCACGGATATGAGCACCACGAGATTCACGACGGTGTAAAGCGCCCATAGCAATAGCTTTCGCTACTGTTAACATGGAACCGATTTCACAATAGTTTACGAATGCCATGTTGTAAGTACGTTCAGGGTCACCTACATAACAAGTTTTGTAATCTTCCATCAATTGGTCGATTTCTTTTAAAGCTTCAGTGATACCTTGCTCGTTACGGAAGATACCTACTTTATTCCACATTGCATCAGCCAATGCATCGCGGATTTCAACTACAGGACGGCCGCCTTCACGAGTAGTTACTTCAGTGAATTTAGCTTCCCAAGCTTTAGCAGCTGCAGCCAATTCTGCATCTACGTTAGGTTGTTCATGTGTTTCAGCATAGTCAGCTGCACCAGCACCGGATACTTTACCGAATACTACGCCGTCAGCCAAGGAGTTACCACCTAAGCGGTTAGCACCGTGGATGGAGATACAAGAAGCTTCGCCGGAGGAGAACAAACCAGGCACTTCACATGCACAAGTTTTGTAGTCAACTACGTCGATACCGCCCATTGTATAGTGACATGTTGGACGAATAGGTACTGGTTGTACTAATGGATCGCAATGTTCGAAAGTCATAGCCAAGTCACGGATACCATGAAGTTTTTCGATGATAACTTCAGGACCTAAGTGACGAAGGTCAGCTACTACGTATGCGTTAAGACCAGAACCGAAACCACGACCTGCAGCGATTTCATCTTCGATTGCTTTCGCTACAACGTCACGGGATGCCAATTCCATTTTGTTAGGCGCATATTTTTTCATGAAACGTTCGCCTTCAGCATTAAGAAGGTAACCACCTTCACCACGAACCGCTTCAGACATCAAGATACCAGTACGACCAAGACCAGTTGGATGGAATTGGATCATTTCCATATCTTTCAATGCATTACCAGCGCGGAATGCTGCTGCCATACCATCGCCTGTAGAAAGGAATGGGTTTGTAGTACGAGTCCAGAAAATACGACCTGCACCACCAGTAGACAAGATAATTGCTTTTGCTTTAATTTGCTCTACTTTACCTTCTTTCATGTTCCACACAACTGCGCCACCAACGTGACCGTTTGCGTCTTTAACAAGATCTAAAAGGTACCATTCTTGTAAGAAGTGTACGCCTTCTTTCAAGCATTGTTCATAAGTAGTGTGCAAAATTATGTGACCAGTTTTATCCGCAGAGTAGCAAGTACGTGGATAAGATTGACCACCGAAGTTACGTTGAGCAATTTTGTTTTGCTCTGTACGAGAGAATGGAGCACCCATGTGGTCCATTTCAAGTACGCCTTCTGGACAACGAGAGCAGAAGAATTCGATCGCATCTTGGTCACCAAGATAGTCAGAACCTTTTACTGTATCGAAAGTATGCGTTTCAATAGTATCTTCAGCTGCTACGTTGTTCAAACATGCATTGACACCGCCTTGTGCCATTGCTGTTGCTGAACGGGTTGGGAAAATTTTAGTAATAAGAGCTACTTTTAAGCCTTTGCGACGACCAACTTCAAGAGCCGCGCGTTGACCAGCGCCACCGCTACCTACTACTAGAACATCAAACTGTTCCATAATGACCTCCTCATAACTACCTATTAATAAGAAAACTTGTTAGACTATCTCATTTCAAAAACTTATAAAAATTTTTGATAACCTAATCATTTTTCTTTCAAGAAAAACCTCATACTTATGCGATTTTTCTTATTTCTTACCTATAATTATAGAGAGCATTTTTAGTCATGTCTAAACCCTATTATGCATAATTAATTTTGATTAATCTAATTGATAATTTATTTCACTTAATGTTTTTTAGGTAAAATTATGAGAAAAAAAAATTGTAATATGAATAATTTTCACAAGAACTTAAGGATATTACGAAAGTAGTTCGGTTCCGAAATTTTTGTATATTTTTATTTCTCCTAACACATATGCGATTCCCATAAATACTAGCTTTTTACTTTATCTCAACTGTTCATAATAATTAATATCCGTTAAATTCCTACTAAAACTACCTCGAATTTAACTATCGAAAGTCATCGTTTTTTTTCACCCATAACAAGTATTTATCTCTGTGATAATAATTATCACAAGTTTTTTTAGTGATTTCTTTCACATCATCCAAAATCAATAAAATCTTAGTCATCTATGCGCATACGGCAATCTTCGATATAGTTCATCTTTATTCATTAGTAGAATTCATTAACTTTCAGTATTTCACCATTTTTAGGGCTCCAAAACATGAAGAAGAGGCTTATAAACTCGCATAGACGTTCATCTTTTGCTCATTCCCATTGTATAAGGTATGATAATAGATAAATAAGTTATATAATATTATATATATAGTCACCATATATGGTGTTGTGGCTTTCACAATAAAAGAAAGCTTATATATATAATGACTATATTATAGTAGTTGGAGAGCTATATATTTAACTCATACATAAGGAGAACAGAGAATGAAAATTTTACTTGTAGAAGACGAAGAAATGCTGAATGGCATTACAGCTAAATATTTGCGTGCTGAGAATATGACTGTTGATACATGCTTCAACGGTCAACAAGCGATTGATTATGTTAACACATCTAGCTATGACGTTATCGTAATGGACATTATGATGCCGATCCTCGACGGCATTAGCGCTCTTGCACAAATGCGTAACGATGGCAATACAACACCTGTATTGCTACTAACAGCAAAAGATTCCTTACAAGATAAAGTAACAGGCCTTAATACTGGCGCTGACGACTATCTCGTAAAACCTTTTGATCTTGAAGAATTAACAGCTCGTATTTATGCATTGGCTCGCCGTAACGCGCGTCATGCACAAAACGACATCCATGTTGGTCCTCTTACTATCAATGTTCCACAACGTACAGTTAAACGCGATGGCGAAACGATTACATTGACAGCAAAAGAATTCGACCTCTTATTCTATTTAGCAAGTAACGAAAATATCGTATTGTCCCGTCAACAAATTCTTGACCACGTTTGGGAATACGATTATGAAAGCTACTCTAACCTCATCGACGTATACATTAAAGATTTACGCAAAAAAATTGATACCGATGAGAATGTAAAACTCATTCAAACGGTTCGTGGAGTAGGGTATGTCCTCAAAACTGAAAACTAACGATCCCCACCGGGATTTGGACACCATGTCCGGGGCAGCCACCGATTTATTCAATCGGCTGCCCCTAACCTTTAAAATTATGTCTTGGTATACCATCTTTTTGCTCATCATTTTGATGGTTGCTTCCGCATGGATTTATGCATATACACATGAGTCCGATAACAAGGAAGTACGAGAACGTTTGCAGCAGCAAGCGATGATTATGGCTACGGATATTCGAAAGTTTAAACCCTATCAAGATAATACATTCTTCTTCGTATCCACCCAAGACGGTTATATTATTAAAGGCGCCTTACCGGATGGTTTCCCTAATCAAACAGTCCTTTCCTTAGGACAGGTTGGAGAAATCGCTGTTGGTGATGACACCTTCTACTACTACGATACACCGGTTAACGAACCGAATTATCGTGGTATTTTGCGTGCCGTTACAAAGGTAAAAACAGCGTCTAAAAAGACTGAAAACCTTTTATACAGCTTACTATTAGGAGATGTTATATTCTTACTGATCTCCTCACTAGGTGGTTATCTATTTATCAAGAAAGGGCTTAAACCAGTCCGAACCTTGACCAAAACAGCTAAAGTTATCGGTAAGAACAACGACTTGAGCCGCCGTATCGACATTCCTGATCGCACTGCGAAGGATGAAATCTATGAACTAACGACCACATTCAATCGCATGATTTCAGGTCTTGAAGATTCTTCAAACCGTGAAAGACAGTTTAGTTCTGACGTTTCACACGAGTTGCGCACACCGATTGCGGTTATTAAAGCAGAAAGTGAATTTGCTTTAAAATATGGACGTACCGAAGACGATTTGAGGGAAGGTTTGACACATATCTTAGAACAAGCTAAGTTTATGACAAATCTCGTAAGCCAATTACTTGATGTGGCTCGCTTGGAGAATGCCCAAGATCTTACCTTTGCCCCTGTAGATGTATCAGGGATGCTGACGAATATGGTTCATGACTATACTCGGCTTTGTGCAGAAAACACAGAAAAGCAAATCTCCATAACATCTCAAATTGAGCCAAATTTACGCATGACGGCTCACGAAGTATCCTTGCGTCGAGCTATTACAAACTTAGTGGATAATGCTATTAAGTTCACAAATACTACCATCGATATTTCCGCAAAACTCGTAGGCCATGAGCTCGTTATTACCGTGTCAGATAATGGTATTGGTATCGAGCAAGAAAACCTAGAGCACATTTGGGACCGCATGTATCAAACGGAACAATCCCGTAATAAAAAATCAAATCACGGTATCGGCCTCGGCCTGTACTTTGTAAACAAAGTTATTAGCTTGCACCACGGCAAAGTAACAGCCACTAGCGAACCTCAAGTAAAAACTACGTTTACCGTGCGATTACCGTACAATCAAAGTGAAGAATAAACTAAAGGGACTGACCAATGGTCAGTCCCTTTGCTGTTATCTAATTTTATCCTACAAATTGTTGCCAGAACGGCATATACATGTATTCTAGGAATGTCCATACGAGCAGACCTGCTACAGCACCAACGATAGCACCGTTAATACGGATCCAGCTGAGGTCGTCCTCTACCTTAGATTCGATGAAGTAAATAAACTTCTCTGTGCTAAGGCCGCCGAGCACTTGGCGTATGATGGTTTCAATGAGGTCGTAGCCTTGTTCAAGGACATAGACACCTATATCGTGTAATGTAACCTCAATACGGTTTCTAAGGTCTTCAGATTGACCGTATACGGTCCACAATTCAAGGGCGATATTAACTAATACTTGAGCTGGTGTTTCCCCATTTTCATCCCCTACGAGCAATAGTTCTTCTACATACGGGCATAAATGGTTTTCAATGACAGATTCCCAGTCTTGTTCGCGAATCCAACGCTCCCATGCTTCATCGAGGGCATTACAAACTTCGCGATTATCTTCAATATTGCGAATTGGATCTACCCATTGGCGAAGCCATGCAGTCCGTTCAGGACTATTTGGTCGCTTCCAGTTTTCAAGCATAGCATAAGCCTCTTGAACGATAGCCTGTGCCAACTCATGGTAGTTCACCACATCAGTCGCTTCAGACATGGAGATGAGGAAATCAGACCAGAAGCCTTTTCTCTTTTTCTTATGAGCCTCTTCTGCTACAACCGCTGTAAGCCATGTCACCATAGCTGGATGGTTGATACGTTCTTGAATTACGTTCAATACCTGTACAACCATGCTTTCATAGCGATTATGTTCACATAAATCGAGCAATACGTGTTTTAACACAGGTACGAGGGAGTGTTTTTCTAGCAAACCGCGAATGCGTTTCGCCCCCCACTGTGCCCATTCTTCGCTCGTTTGAGATTTCCATAATAGATGCAACCCTTGATGGATTACAAGACGCGCTGCCCGTTGCCCTTCCGGTGATAGCAAGAATTTTTCAAACAATGGAACAAATTCCACATTATTTAACAATACCTTGCAACGATCCTTGGTCAGCATCTTTGTCTCAACCAGCTTGATAACACCATTGATAAGGCGATCTTTATTTCTTGGAATGAGCGCCGTATGGTATGGGAAACCGAGTGGCTTACGGAACAAAGCAGTTACGGCAAACCAGTCGGCTACGCTACCGATAAGGGCAGACTGCACAGCCCAGTAAAGCGGCTGATACCAGCTTTCAGAACCAAAGAAAAATTGACCTACGAAAGCAAAACAGTACAATAGAGCAGTCAAACCAAGAATACCATTTGCGCGCTGCCGCAAGGTGAGGGATTTCAAATAGCTAATCATTTGAGCACCCCCTCTACAAAAATGGTCAAGCCGTAGAAGATGCCGCCTAGGATAGCCCCTACGAGAGAGCCGTTAATACGAACCATTTGGAGGTCGTAATACATTTTACCACGCACGATTTGGGTGATTTCGTCTGGTGAATAACGAGACAATTCCTGCCCTACGACTCTATCGATGAGTGGGTTTAATTTTTGTAACCACGGAATGCTGCGCAACAAGAAGAACCGTTCAAATGGCCCTTGTTTCTCTGGATTTAACAAGATTTCCGTACCGAGCACGTTGAAACGGTCCATAACGATGTCCATGAGACGATTCCAGTCCACAGTATCGCCGTCGATGAGCTTACCTTCCCATTCTTCGAGAACCGTTCTAATCCATTGGTCTTTATGTTCCTCGATAAATGCTTGCCATTCCTTATTAGTTTCCAAATTATTAAAGAATCGAATCGCTTGGCCCCATACGTAACGACCTAGCGCAGAATCGATGGACTCATTTTCCTTGAGGAATTGAACAGCCTTTTTCTGCACCGTTTCCACCAATCGTTCTGGTGAAAGCCCATCCCCACCAAAGGCAATAGCCAGTTCGCGGAAGAAGGAATCCTTCGTATAGGTTTTCATAATGTCTAGCATGACGCGATACAAATAAGGGTACACCTGATTCGATGCGATAACACGCTGACAGGTACGGTTAAAGTAGAGCCAGAAAATACTTGCTGTTTGGCGTTCTAACATGCAGCGGCCAAACAAGATAACGAGAGGCGTCGCCTTCCAGTTCGTAACACCTTTATAAACAGCCTTGTTGATTTCTTGACGCATAGGCTCAATATCCATATGGGATAAGACTTGATTACCTACACCATACAAGATTTCTTTAATCTGACCTTGTCCTACATCACTCATGCCGTATTCAATGATACGAACCATAACGCGTTCTTTTTTGATGGCATAATACATCTGCGGCACACGCAGCAACTCTTCACTGAGCATGGTACGACCTATTTGAATGAGGCGCTCCTTGCTACGCGGCAAGATGGCTGTCTTAAAGGGAATCCCCAAAGGCTTCGTAAAGAGTGCCGTTACCGCATACCAGTCCGCCAAGCCACCAATCATGGCCGCTCCAGATACGTGCATGATAAACGCCCAGAACGTATCCTGTCGTTGTGGATATGCAATTAAAAATATAATAGCCATGACAACCAACAGGGTGGTTGCCACTGGTTTAGTTTTCATCATCACTTGATCCTAACTTACTGAATTACGTATATAGACTCTCCCCATATAACGTAGTGACCTCTAGTGTCACGGACTTTCACAAACTACAAACTGTGAAAGTAGATTTAGAATGTGCATTCGTCGCCATCTTTTTGAGGCGCCCAAATCGGCACATCTCCAAAGAGGGCCTCAAAATACACGGACGGAGTCCATAATGGACCATTTAGATGCATCGGAATAAAGGCTTTTTTCACGTCTACGCGGCGTAAAAACTCAATGCTGCCCCACTCCATAGCGGCTTCGAGACGATTATCGACAGGGAACATCGCCACATCTACAGACAAGCCTTCCAGCTCCTTAAACTCACGCCAAGCCATACGCTTTGCATCTGCATTATTTTCTGGTGTATCACCAAGCCAATGCCACCAATTAAGGTCACCGGCATGGAAGATAGAATCAGAGTCGATGTTAGCCGTATTTGTCTTTACGTAGAACGAACCGCCTTCATCGGTGCTACCATACATATGGATGCCTACATCATCAAGCGTAGCATCTTGGCCAGGGCGCAGGGTAATACATTTCTTCACCTTGCCCTCTAATGGTACATCTTGATGGCAAATATAACGAGTTTGAGGACCATCAAACTCCGTAATAGACGGATTGAAGTGGTCCCCATGAGTGTGGCTCACAAAGAACCAAAGCTCACGACCTCGTTTAGCTAATTGCCAAACTATATTATTAGGATCTTTATAATAATCAAATACATAGCAACGCTTGCCATCATCTACGACAAAGCCACTATGAGCTAAAAAAGTAACATCTAACATTATTATCAATACCTCTAGTTTATTGAGAATTTATATCATTCGTATTGTTTATTATACCATATTTTTATAAAGACAGGGCATGAAAGTAGCGATATAGTTTAGAACAATTCTCTTTAAATGCGACCGGAAGATTTCATATAGTCAATATATTGGTTACCCCAAGTTTCAAGGGACACTAGAACTGTTTTAAAACCTGCCCCTACTTCGGTAAGGCTATATTCAACCTTTGGTGGAATCGTACCGTATACTTCACGGTGTACAAGGCCATCATCCTCTAATTGGCGTAACGCTCTAGTAAGTGTTGCTTGTGTAATTGGGTATAAGCGGCGCTCTAATTCACGGAAACGCACAGGTCCTTCGGCTAATTCGTGCATGATCAATAAAGACCATTTGCCGGCTAATAACTTTTGACTCGTTGCAAAAGGACAGCGGCCCACTAAATCATGAACATTTACGAGTTGCTCTGCCATTGTAATTCTCCTTTTCTATATTGCTTAAGTAGCTCGTTATAACAAAGCTAAACCTCTATAGCTAAGCTCAACTATGTATAGCTATACTACTATTTCCATTTCAAGATTAGAAATATGTTTTTCTAATGTAGTTCAAATCATATCACAAATTTATCGTATTGCAAGCATTTTATAGTATCATTTTTTAGGGTACAAAATTTTTTGAAAAATTTTTGGTCAGTAAATATCATAATTCTATCACTTTTGATAGTACCCATCTAAAATAATTCTACTATTCAAAATAGTGGCACATCTATATAATGAGGATATCAAGTAACAGGAACGACGTGAAGGCACCATTAAAAGAGTCCCAACCATCGCAAAAGATGAGTTACAATTAACAAAATTTAAGGAGGTCATCTATTATGAAACGCATGCCAACATTATTCGTAGGTCATGGAAGTCCTATGATGGCTTTAGAACATACAGAAACAACCAACGCATTTCAAACTATAGGCAAAAACATAATCAATAATTACGGTAAACCAAAAGCTATCTTAGCCATTTCTGCTCACTGGTATGCAGATGGTACCTACATTCAAAGCGCAGAGAATCCAAAACAAATTTATGATATGTATGGATTTCCTCAAGAACTCTACGAAGTTGTATATCCTGCAAAGGGTGACAGCAATTTAACGAAAGAGGTACAAAAATTACTGGATAATTCCGTTTCTATAAATGACACTTGGGGCATCGATCACGGCACGTGGACCGTTTTGGTTCACATGTTCCCTGATGCGTCCATACCAGTGGTGCAATTATCCATTAATAAATACTTAAGCCCTAAAGAAATGTATCAACTAGGTACAAAACTTCAAGTATTACGTGATGAAGGGTATCTCATCATAGGCAGTGGTAATATCGTTCACAATTTAAGCCGCTTGGAATGGGAAAATCCATTGGGCTCCCCTGCTACGATTGAGTTTGACCAATATATTAGTAACGCTGTATTAGAAAACGATGTAAATACTGTCATTAATTACTCCAATCATCCCCAAGCAAGCTATGCTGTGCCTACACCAGATCACTATGTGCCATTGTTATACATTATGGGCGCTAGCGAAGGCTTACATCCAACAGTATTTAACCAAACCTACAACTCAGGCTCCCTATCGATGACAGGATTTATCTTTCAAGATGATCCTCTGAATCCTATATAAACCCAAGACCTACATAGATGCGAACCGATTTTCTAGAAAATTCACTATTTCTATTCACATAAACATCCTACATTACTATATACGCAAAAGAACCGCTAGTTTACTAACTAGCGGTTCTTATTCTTTACCCTACTAAGGACTCGACTAAACGAGCGATTTTAAGAAACAAGGGGGTATTATAAAATAAATATTACGTATCCCCTCAACATTTAGCCATCTATAAAAATTATAATAATGTTTTAATAAAAGCTTCCATTTCCATCGGTTTCACAACAGGCTCGAAGCGCCCTACTACATTACCTTTACGATCTATAACAAACTTAGTAAAATTCCACTTTACCTCATCGTCTTTTAAATAGTTAGGATCAATGCCATTGAGATAGTCTGTAAGCATTTCTGTCTTATCACTAGGTGGGAACCCTTTAAATGGTTGTTCTTTAATCATATATTTGAATAGGTCTAAGGCACTTTCATCACGCACATCAGATTTCCCCATCACAGTAAAAGTAACACCATAATTCAATTTGCAAAAGGATTGGATTTCGTTATTAGAGCCAGGTTCTTCTTCCCCAAATTGGTTTGATGGAACAGCAATAATTTCTAGACCTTGGTCTTTATATTTCTTATAAAGCGCCTCTAACCCATCATATTGATGAGTAAAACCACATTTACTAGCAGTATTAACAATAACAAGCACTTTACCTTCAAAGTCTTTTAAGCTTTGCTCTTCACCAGCTTTATTGAGTAAAGAGTAATCATATACAGTCATGATATGTCTCCTAAAAACATTAATACAATAGATATTATTAACCGATACTATCCCAATAATGTTTTCACATCGTAATTAAATTTTGCCGTTGTTTCAGCAGCTGTTTTTTGCCATTCTGTAGGTGCTGTGCCGTCTTTCTCAAGGAAGAATCCAGAGTCAAGATAGCGAATGATGATATAGTTGGAATCTTTTTGATCAAAGCCATTACCACGACTGAAGTCAATGCCATGTCCTGTATTGCGCGTTACAATGGCTTCCAATAATGGCAACGTAATAGCATTCAAAGTGATTTTCATATCAGGAGAATCAAACATCTTTTTAAGGAATGAGCTAGGCTTTTCTTCCTTGTATACTAAAAGCTTACTAATCGTGCCATTAGATGCACATACTACGCGGCGGATTTCATTAATAGGAATATCTACCTTGCCATTAGAGATAACGCCGTTCTTAATGGTAATTTCTCGTTTCCCCATAATGGAATAATCCAATGGTAATGGAAGAGTATCCAAGTTTGCAGGAAAGTCCGCTGTCAATTTATGACGCGCAAACGCGGCAATAATTGCTTTTGTTTCACGAATGTTGTGACCAGCATTAGATTCTGTACGGTCCGTATCTAAATCTTGGCCTTCCATATTTTTCCAATTGTGGTCTCTAAACATAATCGTATAGTTACTGTTTGAATTTAGATATCTTGTAAGATATAGTTCATTTACATCTTCAAAATCAATGTCAGTTATAACCTGTCCATTTGCATCTTTGCAAAGTACACCATTGTAACTAATTGTTAAAGTACGATTATTACTTTCAAAAACAACGGGATTTGTGTCGAATACAGAAATCATAGCCCTCTCCTTTTCACGACTCTAAACACAATTACACTTGTACAGATCAAGTGCATGCACTCAATACATTGATTAAATATATTGATTAAATATATTAATCAAATACTATCAACTTAATCATACACCTTCTATATAATTTTAAACAACTACTATATTTTTCTGACAATCTATATTCTAAATTATCTGACAAACACTACATGCTTTCACCAATATATTTACAAAAGATATATTTACAAAAGATATATTTACAATAGATATCAAACAATATCTGTATAAAGCAAAAAAGCTGATTCCGAAAAATCAGCTTTTTATATTTCATTGAATCGTTCAAATGAAGTTATTGTGGAAATTAGATGCTTTCAACAGCAGTGATTGCAGCAACCTCTACAATGTCTTGAGCGGAGCAACCGCGGGAAAGGTCATGGATAGGAGCCGCCAAACCTTGAATCAATGGACCAATAGCTTCAGCATCAGCGAAACGTTGAACCAATTTGTAACCAATGTTAGCAGATTGAAGATCAGGGAAGATCAAGATGTTAGCTTTACCAGCTACCTCAGAGCCAGGAGCTTTTCTTTCTGCTACGGAAGGAACGATGGAAGCGTCCAATTGTAATTCGCCGTCGAATTTGAAGTCTACATTACGTTCTTTCAAAATGTTAACAGCTTCTACTACTTTGTCTACTTCTGGAGTGGAAGCGGAACCTTTAGTGGAGAAGGACAACATGGATACGCGAGGATCAGCCATACCAACAACTTTGCGAGCTTTTTCTACAGTGGATTCTGCGATATCAGCTAATTGTTCGCTAGTTGGGTTAGGCAATACGCCACAGTCGGAGAAGATGAGTACGCCATCATCACCATATTCTTTTTTATTTGTGAACATAACCATTGTGGAAGATACAGTTTTAAGGCCTGGTTTAGTGCCTACAACTTGTAATGCAGCACGCAATACGTTTGCAGTTGGGCAAGCGGAACCAGCAACCATGCCGTCTACTTCGCCAAGACGAACAAGCATAGCGCCGAAGAACAAGCAGTCGCCTTTCATAGTTGCGTCAGCTTTTTCAGGAGTCATACCTTTTTTAGCGCGCAATTCTACGAATGTATCAACCATTTCTTTGTAACGAGGGTAGTTAGCTGGATCGATAATTTCAGCACCTTCGATGGATACGCCAGCAGCTTTAGCAGCTTCAGCGATTTCAGCTGGGTTACCTACTAATACAGGTGTACAGAAACCTTCTTTTAAAATAGTTTCAGTAGCTACCAAAACGCGTTCGTCTTGGTACTCTGGCAATACGACTTTTTTACCTAATGGTTTTACTTGGTTTTTCAAATTTTGAATTAAATCCACGATTTTTGCCTCCTTAACATTGGCATTACGCCATATCAATACTATTATTATAGCAAGTTAACGGGTCTCTAACAACCATTCTAGAACATTTCGTTTTTGAATTCCGTCATAATTTGCATTTTTATTTAGTTCATCTAAGGTAAGCAAAAACTTAGGATATTGATCATTGATAGCCTCCAGAGGCGCGAGTTCACGATTTAACGTATTTGGATCGAGCACAGTTTCACTAACCTGATAATATTCAATAATGCCAGCTTTTTCTGCGACAAAATCAATCTCACCCTTAGCCAGCTGACCTACATATACAGTATATCCGCGACGTATGAGCTCTAGAAAAACAATATTTTCTAATATATGACCTGTATCGCGGCCTGTACTACCAACAATCAAATTCCTCAAGGTTGCATCAACACTATAATATTTTGCATTAATGCGTAGTAATTCTTTACCTCGTACATCATAGCGGTTCACCTTGTATAGTAACAAACTATCTTGTAATCCTTGTAAATATCGTTCTACCGTTTTATTATCAATCTTTCGGCCAGCACTAACAAGAGATTTAGCTATTTTATTTGGTGAAAGCAAGCTCCCCACATTCGCCATAATATATCGCACAATATCTTGTAAAATCGTAACATCATTAATTTTTAATCGAGCTACTACATCATGTAATAACAAGGTATTAAAGAGCCCTCGAAGATATTCTTGAATATCAAAATCTTCGCCACCCAATTGTTGTGTATAAGGGAACGAGCTTTCACGAAGATACGCCTCGTAGGCAGGAATCAAGGAGTACTGCTGTTCTTCATATTTACTATAGTAAAATTCAGCAAAGGACAATGGTAACATCTGAATTTCTACATATCGACCAGTCAATAGTGTAGCAATATCAGAAGACATAAAATATGCATTTGAACCTGTAATGTAAATATCCGTGTTCTCTTTTACAAATAAGCTATCTACAACACGATGAAATTGATCGACATGTTGAATCTCGTCAAGAAAAATATAGTTCATTTGATTAGGCTGCATTTGATTTAATATATATTGATACAGCACATGATACTCTCGTAAAGGTTCGTATTCTAACTCCTCAAAATTTATAGATATAATCTGTTCCGGTTTTACTCCCTCTGCTAGTAGTTCATCCTTAAACAGACGAAACAATGTCGATTTACCGCAACGACGTATGCCAGAAACGACTTTAATAATAGACCGTTCACGATTCCGTCGCAAAAACTCTATATACCCATGGCGCTGAATCAACTTCATAAGGGCCTCCTCATCTATGTACGTGCTCATAGATGGAACCCAATTACTGTTATTGTCAGTCATCATATCGACCACCTGCAAAACTTGGATTCCATTCCAACTTTACAATAATATTACCATAAAGTTGGATTTCATTCCAAAGTTTTATCATATAGATATGTAATTTGGATTTCATTCCTATAATTAATCTAATAAATTATAATACCTCACCTCTATTCGTTCTTATACCAAAGAAGATATATAGCTTTCATTGAACTCTAATCTTATAAAAAGATGCGCAATATGCAAACCATGGAAATCATTATCATCAATGAATCTTTAGGCTTCTAATAGCTTGTGGACCATTGAGAAAGTCTTGAATACTCAACTGCCCTAGTCCATTGACGACTCTATAAATCGTAGACCATCTAGGGTCGATGGCACCACTTTCAAGATCACTTATATAAGATTGAGCTAGACCTGATTTATCTGCTAATTGATACTGTGTCATGCCCAATTGTCTGCGCCAAAGTAAAATTAATACTCCTAGCTTGTGAACTTCTTGTCGAACCTGTATATCACGACAACATAGGATAGGATTCATACCAACCTCTATCTACTTTCACACTCAACACATGCTTATGACCTAACTATAACGATTAACTGTTGGCGCTGACTAGTAGCAGTTGAAAAGCGATAACGTAAAAGCCTTAATAAAAACTAACATCCACAGTAGTTCTATTAAGGCTTTTTTCTACGTCTATTAAGTTATGTCCGATTTCATCAATTCGTGGAATTTTAGTATATCTAGGAAGAGTTAAGGCTAAAAATACAGGTATTGCACGCAACAAACTCAGTGTTTATAAGCATTTATCGTGACTTCTATACATTATCTATACAGGAAAGGCAAATTTGAATTCTAATATCATCCTATATTAGCCTACATCATAATAGGTACATATATGCATTTCCGCTCCACTTTTACCTTAATCTGAAAACAATAATAAAACACTGCTAAAACAATATAAGGATTAAGACCTTATAGTAAAAAAATATTCAAATCCTTATAGTAAAAAGGGCCTATACTAAGTATAGACCCCTTAGATTATCTCTATAAGATTATTCAGTAATGCTATCTTGCGCTTTTTTGATTTCCATGTATTTAACCATGCCGTCAACAGCTTTTTTAGCTTCACGCATAGCGAGTACTACAGTAGCAGGTTTATGTACTACGTCACCGCCAGCGAATACGCCTTTACGGTTAGTCATACCATATGGATCCTCTGCAGTAATGATGTAGCCTTTATCGTCTACTTGTAGGTTATTACCTTCACCGATGAGACGAGCATTTGGTTTATGACCAGCAGCGATGATAATTTTATCTACAGGCATAACTTGGAAGTTACCTGTGCCATGGATACCTGCACCATCGTCGTTAAGCGCCATGACTTCGTATTTGAAGCCTTCTACTTTATCTTTGCCTTCTACAGCTACTGGAGAAGCGAACCATTGGAATTGAACACCTTCAGCACGTGCTTCTTCGTATTCAGACAACAATGCTGGCATTTGTTCTTGACTACGACGATACGCTACAGTTACGGATTCGGCGCCTAAACGTACACATGTACGAGCCGCATCCATCGCTACGTTACCACCACCGATGATAATGACACGATCACCTTTTTTCACAGGAATTAGAGACTCATCAAGATCGCCGTTCTCTACTAATTGTACATTCGTCAACAAGTACATCGCTTGGAATACGCCGTGTACTTCATCGTTTTCCATACGTACTTCTTGAGGAATATGAGTACCAGTACCGATAAAGATGGAATCAAAGCCTTCAGCAAAAAGATCATCCAATGTTTTATCTTGACCGATAAATATATTACATACGAATTTAACCCCTAAACCTTCAAGACGAGCGATTTCACGACGTACAACAGATTTAGACAAACGGAATTCTGGAATACCGAATAAGAGTACGCCACCTGGTTCAGATTGGCCTTCAAATACAGTTACATTATAACCAAGTTTAGCCATATCGCCTGCGACGGACAAACCTGCAGGACCAGAACCTACTACAGCTACATTACCAAGATTTTGTTGGATTTTCTTAGGTTTGCGAAGTTCATTGATGCTTTCAAAGTCAGCAGCAAAGCGTTCCAATTTACCGATATTGATAGGCGGTTTTTTCGCCTTGTTCATAATACAATTGCCTTCACATTGATTTTCACGTGGACATACGCGACCACAAATGGATGGCAAGTTGGTCCGTTCTGCCAAAATATCGTTGGCTAAACCAAAGTTACCGTGTGCGATGGCTTGGATGAAACGAGGAATTTCGTTTTCAATAGGACAACCCATTTGGCACAATGGTCTTGGACAATTGAGACAACGTTTCGCCTCAGCGAGCGCCTCCTCCATCGTATAATCCGCATCAAAATGTAGTGGTTTTAATTCGTTACTCATGGCACATGCCTCCTAACAAGGATCCAGTACTATACTTATACAGCGTTGCATGCACCTAAACATTCCGATGAGCCCTCTCACATAGGTATGCCGCCACATGCTGCTAACATTTATCTTTTGTAACCATTCGATAGACGTGTGGTCACTGGTCAGACACACACTATTCTATAGTATATTCTAAATTGTGAAAGTCGAAACCGTCAAGCAAATCTCATAGGTTGTGTATACGGATATAGGCCCTATTCATGCAAGGATTGCATAGAAAAAGAGGTACCCATTTTAATCGTTTACTATTTACCTTTAAGGGTACGATCGAAGAAGTCATTAATGATGTTTACCAAAACTAGTGTCAACTTTTACATAATCCCGTTAACATGTATACTAATAAGAGATACATAAATAGTGAAATAGTTCCTATCTTGGCTTGAAGAAGAAAAACAGCTATTAAAAGAACAGCTCCACAAGTAATATTCCTATGAATTCAATATTCTAATGAATTGAATATTTCAAAAAAATATTCTTTATATGAGGCCAATTATGAATCCAGCCGAATTTACATCAACTTATTATATCGATCGCCGTGGGTCGTACTCCCGCAAATGGGACGGCCAGCATTTAAAATTTAATCGCACTGACTTATTGCCTCTATGGGTGGCCGATATGGACTTTATGCCTCCTCAATGTGTTCAAGAGGCTATTTGTAACTATGTGAAAGCCAATCCTTTAGGCTACACAATGACAAATCCCAAGTATCTTGAAGCAGTGATAGATTGGTATAAGCGGCGCCACAACTGTATACTTTCAAAAGACTGGCTCACCAGCGCGCCAAATGTCATTACAGGCATTATGTGGTGTATTGGAGCTTTCACAAAAACAAATGATGCCATCGCAGTCCTCACGCCCGTATATGGTGCATTCGACACGAGCGCCAGCGATGCACAGCGTCAAATCATCGCCGTTCCTATGAGTCGCGACGAAGATAATCGCTATTCTGTTGATTATGAGGCCTTTGAAGCGGCTATCATCAAGCACGAAATCAAATTATTCATCCACTGCAATCCTCACAATCCCGTAGGTCATGTGTGGACTGAAAGCGAGATGGATCAACTATTTAGCATTTGTAAGCGTCACGGGGTACTCATCATTAGCGATGAAATTCATCAAGACCTCGTTGCGGGCCCTCTTCCTTTTACCTCTGCCTTAACCATATCTAACGGAGCCTACGCAAATAACATCATCGCCATGTCTTCTCTGTCAAAATCGTTTAATATGGCTAGTTTGCACCACGCAGAGGTCATCATCCCTAACGAGGAGCTACGAATCCAATACAATGCCTTCAAAGGGCTTGTATACCATACTGATTCGGACGTCATTGCCGAAACAGCTATTACAGCGGCCTACACCCATCCAGAGGCTGAAAAATGGCTTGCTGATTTGCTTGCGGTAGTAAAAGAAAACTATGAGTATATGTGCAGCCAACTCCTGCACTCGCTGCCTGAACTCCGCATCAGCCCTATGGATGGCACCTATTTAGCGTGGATTGATTTTGGCGCCTATGTGAAAGCTGAAAACATGCATAATATATTCGAAAATCAATGTGGTATCGCCCCTAGCTTTGGCGAGTGGTTCGGTGGTAAAAGCTACGCTACCTTTGTTCGGCTCAATTTAGCAACGAGCCTAGAAAACATTAAAATAGCCACAAATAGTATACTTCAACACGTACCTCCGAACGACTAATAGTATAATTCAACATGTACATCCATAGGATGTATACTATAGTGCATGCTAAAAAGGCTGCTCTAGCATCATTCAATGTTAGAGCAGCCTCTTTCTGTTATTAGTTAATACTATTAGTTTATACAACATATCGATATTGCAGTTTACATATGTTTGTATTCTAATTTCGCCGTATTGCACGATTGGCATTACATAGGATTTTATTTAATTCTTGCGAAGTATTCCTTAGCAAATTGCATATCTTGTACTAGTTCTAATGTGCCAAGGTAGTTATTGTTTTGATCGCGTACCGCCATGTAGTTTACATAGAATGGACGACCTACCTTTTCAAGCCAAACTGCCACGTTATCACGTTCACCATTGCGGAAGGACTCGATGATACCACGTACAATTGGCTCTACCTTTGGAGGATGGCAAGAGAACACATCTCTACCGATAGCTGTTGTAGGGCGTTTGAATACCTTTTCACCATCATTGAAATAACGGTTAATATCTACATGGTCAACGAAAGTGATTTCCATCGGCATTGTATTAAGCATAGCGTCTAATTGTTCTAGCGTTAAACTACCACCGATTAAAGCGATAGTATTGCTATCACCACTTGTCGGTGCTGCTTTAGCAGCTAGTGCAGACTCAGCCTCTGTCCAAGCAACGCGTTCTACGCCGAAGATTTCTTCATATTGTTCAGTATCTTTGTAAATTTGGTACCATTCTTCAGTACTAAAGTTCTCTGCACAGATTGGGAACAAGATATTTTGCTCTTTGTAGATCATCTCTTGAGCACGTGTAAGAAGACCATCAAACTCTTCGTACCAAGCATCATCAATAGACTCAGCACGAGCTAGACGACCAAAGCCATCGCGAATATCGCCATCAACAGTCCACATAACCAAGGATGGACCAGAGATATCGTAAGCTACTTTCAAATGAGGATATAAAAGGTCGCCCTTCTTAGCGTAGTGAATAGATACTTGGCGTACTTCGTTTACATCATCTACAGTAGCCGTTTTGCTAGCCACTTTAACCTTTGTAGCTTCAATCAAAGCATCGAGAGCTTTGTTTTCTTCTGTTAAGCGGTTAAGCGGATGACCTACCGTTTCCACTAAAGTTACTACGCTTTGGCTTTTTTCTTGTGCTTCTAGTACAGCCTCTACCTTAGCGTGTTCCGCATCCATTTGTTCATGGATAGTGGAGCCATGGAACAGTGCAGAGTGAAGGTCACATAATTGTTGAACCTCAGCCAATGGCGTACCTTCACGCATGAGACCTTGCTCAGCTTTCATGATTTCACTAGCCTCTACATGAGCAAATTGACTAACAAAATCTTCACGAACCGCACCAAGCTCCTCACCTGTACCTAAACGTTTCAAGAAGCTTTTTAATTGCTCTACGCGCTCGCTATCTTGCACTGTATCGTGAACGGAATCGTCAGTTTTATTTTCGGAGTTTTCCTGAGTCTTAGATGCTACAGCATTAGCAGATGTTTCTACAGACTCAGCCTTTACAGCTGTAGCAGCTGCAGTAGGTGCAGTAGGTGCAGTAGATGCAGAATTTACAGCAGCTACGCCGCTAGGAGGCATGCTCGCACCTTGAGTGTCATCGCTAGATAAGTTTGGCATGTCACCAGTCAAAGTAAAACCAGCTTTCATGAAAGCGCCTACGATATCGATCATGGATACGCCTTTCATCTTAGCCCCTTTCGGGATAGTCATGATTTTACCAACAGAGTTCAACATCACCTTATTTGTGATTTCGCTGAACCCTAATTCTTTCATAATATCTACTACTTCAGGATATTCTGTTACCAAATCATATACAGATTTGGATAAATCTAATTTCTTTTCCATTTTGATCCCCTCGTGTCAAAAACTCTATTCATATACTAATTATAAGCCTATACGATACGTATATAAGGCTGTTCTAATATCATGTAACAGGTCTATATTCATAACCTATGACTCTATAATAAACGATATCGATTATTAAATCTGTATCCATGGCTATACTTTTGAAAGTAGTTCCTAAAATTTCTATAAAACACATAGGGATATCTTAAGAAAACGCATGAGGATATTTAAAAAATCACATATGGATATCTCAAGATGATGGAGGTTGTTCCATCCAGCAACTAAGTGACTATAAAAAATAACGGATAGATGATACATCGCCCCTTGAGAGGAGATTAACCAACTATCCGTTATATAGTAAATTAGTTTTATGCTTCTATTCCTAATTTAGATACCGTTTCTGTTTCTGTTTCTGTTTCTGTTTCTGTTTCTGTTTCTGTTTCTGTTTCTAACAAGTATATCACTTAATCATGATGAGGTTTCAATGCTTTTTCGTAGTTTTCAGAAACTTTATCCCAGTTAATGACCCGGAAGAATTCCTTAATATAGTCTGGGCGACGGTTTTGGTAGTGCAAGTAGTATGCATGTTCCCAAACGTCTAAGCAAAGAATGGCTTTTTTACCTTCTAATAAAGGATTGTCTTGATTCGCAGAGGATGTAACTTCAAGATTGCCTTCTTGATTTACTACAAGCCAAGCCCAGCCAGAACCAAAGCGTGTAGCTGCCGCAGTGGAGAAGCTTTCAACGAAAGCATCATAACCGCCAAGTTCAGCGTCGATAGCCTCTTTCAAAGGGCCTTGCAATTTAGACGTATCAGGTTTTGTCATAATTTCCCAGAACATAGTATGGTTCTTATGACCGCCACCGTTATTGATAACTGCTTGGCGGATGTCCTCTGGCACATTAGCGATGTCGCCAAGGATGCAGTCTACACAGCCATAGGCTAGATCAGGGTATTTCGCGATAGCAGCATTTAAATTATTAACATACGCTTGATGATGCTTGTCATGATGTAATTTCATTGTTTCTGTGTCGATAACAGGCTCAAGATAATCATAAGCGTATGGTAATGGTGCGAGTTCGAAAGGTTTCATAGTAGTCCTCCTTAAATTTAGGGCATGGAACGATATGTATCAGTACGCATCGTTCTAGTGAAAGCGTTTCGATGCACCTGCATCGGTTATTTATTATTGATATGAATTATCATTCTTTATTTATTGTACACTCTATATAGAAAATCGTCAATGTAAGTCCCCATAGAAAAAGGCTATAGGATAACCCATAGCCTTTACATAAGTTAATCAATATACGATTCGAATGCATCCACACTAAAGGTTCGTTATACACGATTGACCTTCAAACTAATACAGCTACAACAAGCTCGATTAGTCAATGATGCACTGACACATTTTCATTGTTGTTAATGCTGCTTGATGGGATTCTTCCGTAACGCCAGCACAGCAGCTAGAATCTACGTAAACAGGGATTTCTGGCAAACCTGCTTTCAGTATAATCGCATTAGAAACAACGCAAATATCAGTACATAAACCAACGAGCGTGATAGACTCAATAGGGTTCACCGAATTCATGCCTTCCAAACGAGATAATAGTTCAAAGGATCCGAAATTTGGCTTATCGATAAAGGATACAGGGCTCATGATAGGACGCCCTTCTGCAGCTTCGATTAAACCTTTCACAATATGCCAGCCCTCTGTGTTTTTTACGCAGTGCGGTACGGGTAACATTTTTCCCTCTTGGTGCTCAAGATAATCTATACCATGCGTGTCGCGGGTGAAAATAATAGGCCCGTCAAAGATTTCAATTTTTTTGCGCACATTATCTACAATCATCTGCGCTTGCGTCGAACCAAGGGCACCATCTACAAAATCATTTTGCATATCGATAACAACTAGAACCTTTTGCATAGTTCCTCCTGTATATAGTCTACAAAGAACACATTAATTATTCACTACACTACTAGTTATACTCTTAATTTTTGATAACATCAATAGCAGTCATTTATTCTTTTTCCTCGGCCAATGCATGGCGCACTCGATCGGGTTTATTATGGGCTAATTTACTTGCTGCTGCGGCTGCCACGGCACCAACAAGATCGTCGAGGAATGTATTACAGTGACCGCCCTCTTCACTATCTAGCTTCTTAATAATACCCGGCTTCACCTTATCTAAATAGCCATAATTCGTAAAGCCAATAGAACCATACAGATTAACGATGGAAAAGGCCAAGATTTCATCGATGCCATAGAGGCTTTCATCATTAGCCACGATGCGTTGCAAAGGCTGAGACAGTTTATTTTGTTCCGTTAACTTGTCGAGCTCAATGCCCGTAATTATCGCATTGTGTACCTCTCGTTTTGAAAGCACGGATGCCACATGCTCACGACACTCTTCAATCTTTAAATTCGGCATATACGGTTTTTGAACGTATAAAACGAGCTCTGCAATATCCTCTAACGTAACACCACGCTCCACCAATAGGTCGTAAGTATATTTCTCTAAATCTTTTGTAGATTCCATAAGTGCTCCTTTATTTTTTCTTAGGCTTATCACCGGATAGCATAACAATACTAACTGGAATGGTTATCACCAACTCTTCCTCTGTATCGACATGCTTTGTATTCCAAGCCGCCTCTTTGGCAGCCTCTTCAAAGATGGGGTAAGCCTCTCGATCTAATTTCCAATTATTAGGCCCCGCTTCAACGGCCACAATATTCCCCTTATCATCGGTCTTAATCTCCACTGGAACAATTAAGGTACCGTCAGCACTCGTTTTGAAAGCCTCACTAGGAATGATGACATTATAAGAGATTTGTTGCTGTAATTCATAGGTACGCTTATCTGTAGGCTTTAAATCAGCCGCTAAAGAACTAACAGTTCCCATCGTAAAAGCCAATAAGGCTAGTAACACAACACGTTTTAACATAATTTCCTCTCGACTAAATACTCTCACGCTACACGCAGTATACGTTGATTATACCACGAAAAAATCCCTACCGATGCATAATCAGTAGGGATTTTTTTATAGTTAGATTTTCTTAACCATTTCGGATTTCAATGCCATCGCACCGAAACCATCGATTTTGCAATCGATATCGTGGCCATCACTAGCACCAGTGATGAGGCGAATATTTTTTACGCGCGTACCTTGTTTCAAGATGCCAGCGCCTTTTACTTTGAGGTCTTTTACAACAACAACTGTATCGCCATCAGCTAGCTCGTTGCCGTTAGCATCGCGAATGATACCTGCTTCAGCTGCAGCTTGTGCGTCAGCCGCTGTCCATTCATTGCCACACATAGGGCAGATAAACATATGACCATCTTCGTATGTGTACTCATCGCCGCACTTAGGGCAGTTAGGTAAATTTGCCATTTAGATCTCCTTTTCTCACTACATAATGAAAGTATTATACCATATAATACGTATTGCTATCCTTATAATTGTGTAAAAGTTGTACGAAATTAATTCGTATTTTTCAATATTCAAAATCCGCTATATACTAATAACGAAAGAGCCATTAACGTGAGTTAGGTTCATCTCCGTCTTTTCGAGGGAGGTGACATTATAACTGTATACGAAGCATTATCATTAATGATTTTATTCGCTACCCTCGTAGTGTTAATTCTTAAAAAGTAACTAATAAATAGTTACAAAATAAGATAAACCTAACGTTTAAGACTAAGTACTGCAATACTTAGACACGTTAGGTTTATCAAATTCAACATTCTTTGATGAGCCTAACGCCTAGAACACGTTAACTGGCTCTTTTGTACTTATAGTATAGTCTGAATTCTAGAGGCTGTCAATTTACATCGTCCTTAGAGGATATTATAAAATGAAAAGGAACATAAATAACAAGATCTTCTTTAACATCAATATACCCTATATTCCAAACTGTATCTTTTGCAGACTGTACTAATTTTGAATATATCTCATCATTAGATATATTCTCATTTGAATCTAACTCAACAGAAGTAATACGTCCTTGAGAATCCGTTCTTATCATTAATGTAAAACTATAATCTTTATCATTCTTCGTTCTAAGGACTTCAGCCGGAACCTTTAACTGAGAATGTATCTGCTCATTAAGAGAGCGTTGTATATCAAACGTATCCCTCTGATAATCAGCAAAAGCATTAATAGGACTCAAAACAACTAGCAATAAAAATAAATATAAAACTCTAACCATAAAACTTCACCAATCATAACACACAACATAAAATTATTATTGAGTTTTATATTAACAAAACAAATAAAATATGTCCATTCAGTCCAAGTTCCAATTAATTTACAATGATGTCATATTTACTTATCTAGTTCGAATTGACTATATATGTCAACCCCTTTATAATGTAATAAAGAGATAGCCAACGAGTGGTTCCGTCAGGCTCATCCCAAAACATTATAAAACATGTAGAAATGGCCTTTCGTTTTCAGCTACCAGTTGGTAACGAAGGGCTATTTGTCGTTATTACGACAAATCAGCACTATCAATGCTCCAAAGGAAATAACTACAAAAGGGAGACTCACAACGGAGTCTCCCTTTATTCATCTATACCAAATCAACTAAACATCTACAATCCTTGCAGAAGTTGTAAATAATCTTGCCGTTGACTAAATATATTATATATGCGCACTTCTTTTTCATCATCAAAGACACGATATAGAATAATATTTTTATTAATAATCAACATACGATAGTTTTTATTACGTAAAACAGTATGTCTTGGAATCATGCCCATATAAGGATTATCCGCTAATAAAAAAATTCTATCCTTAATCTCTTGATAAACAGACTTGGCAGTTTCATTGGAAAAAGATTGCTTTACATGCAGAACAATATGATGCAATGCCTGATCGGCCTGCGCCATAATAATGATACGATAAGCAGTGTCTTCCATAACTATTCCGCCTCAGATAACAACTGTTCTATGCTGACAAAAGTATCCTCAATAGGACCCATTCTACCTTTTCGTTCATCTTCCTCTGCCAAAGCAATAGCCTCTAATAATTCTATCTGTGCTTTCAATTTATTATAGGTTTCATATCCCATACATACCGTATCACCACGACCATTTACCGTCATAATACAAGCTTCATCCCCTGTTTTCAAAACTGTAGAGATTTCATTATATTTATTTCTTAAATCCGACGATGGCCGGATACTTTCACGTAATAACCCCATAAAAGCACCTCCTCATATACAAATTATATCATAATTTGTATATGAATTGTGAAGCACTAATCCTATCCCAATCGTTTACGCAAGATAGCATAGAGAATCATGCTAATAATAACGCTCATAACGGCTTGAATGGTATTAGTCACAATACTAGCAATGGCTACACCTGGATCGAAGACGAAGTATTCCGCAATAAAGTAGCCCGCTACGATGATAATGCCACCTACGATGGTTGCCACCAAGGCAGAGGTAGTTGTCTTATTGTTATAGACAGTACCGACAAGATAGCCTTCAATGCCTTTCACCACGAAGGTGATTGGTACAAAGACTGCGTAGCCGAGGAATAAATCAGCTAACGCTGGACCGATAGCACCAATATAGGCGCCGTATTTTCGACCTAATAATAGAGCTGACGTCATAATAACGACATCTCCAACATTGAAATAGCCGCGAATGCCAGGTACTGGAATTTTCGTGTACATGGTAAACAGTGTTGCGAGGGCAATCAATACGGCTGTGAGTACTAACGCGGACGTAGTACTGCGGGTTTGAACGTGTTGCATAGCGTCCTCCTTATAAAAAATAGACATGTGACTATATCCATCACATGCCTATACTATAAACTTTTATGGTAACACCTGCAAATAGAAGGAATTAACAATACATCCTTAGTAAATTCTATCATCATTTACTTTCAAAATAGATGCTCTTCACTAGACTTTAACTTAATATAGATACCATTTTATTATACAGATTCTCTCAAGCAACGATAATTAATTAGAAAGGAACTAGCCATGAACATTTTAATCATTTACACCTATCCTAATCATCAGAGTTTTAATAGCGCTATTCTGAAAGTAGTGCAACAGAATCTTTCAAAAGAGCACAATGTGAACACTTTGGATCTATATGAGGAGCCATTCGATCCCGTATTGCGATTCGATGACATGCACAAACGTCGAGATTTAAGCACTGTGCCGGACATGGAAAAGTATCGTAATTTGATTACTTGGGCGGACCATATCATCTTTATCTACCCTATTTGGTGGGGCGGTATGCCGGCTGTACTTAAAGGCTTTATCGATCGCGTATTTACAGCGGGCTTTGCCTATTCCTATGGTAAAAGAGGCCTTATAGGTCATTTACAAGGGAAATCAGCCTGGATTATCACCACACATAACACTCCCGTCTTTTTGACGCCGTTTATTCAGGACTATGGCAAGGTATTAAAAAATCAGGTTCTGAAATCCTGTGGCATTAAACCTGTTACACATACCCAGTTGGCGGGCACAGAAAACAGTTCGGACGAAAAACGTCGGCGTTTCTTAGACAAAATTGCTAATATCGCCAGAAGTATTTAACATTTCTAGTATACTATGATTTTTTACCAAAGATTACTTGGTTACCAAAATCACAAATAAATTTACATTAGACTGCTTACAGTTTGCGCTAAGTCAAAAACAAACTGTATACGAAAACCTTCCCAATTACATAGATATTACTCTTCAAATCTCTCTTCTACATTATAGAGAACCTCGCAGTCACAACCACCACCTTCGTTGACAATCCAGTCTAGTACGCTTTCCACATCTACCTTTTGTTTTTCTAAGAATTCTCTAGTGAAAGTCAAACTATGATCGCAACCATCATTTGTCTCTAATTTCTCATCTACATAGTCAAAGAGATTCCAAAACAACTCTTCGTCCATAGGTAAGCTATCTTTAAAATTCTGTTTTTCTTTAGCTTTATAGCCTTTCAATAATTCCTTTTTACGCGCTTTGTCCATTATGATTACTCCCTTTTATATCTTATAAGTTATAGCTCATGACTTATATCTCAAGCCTTATTTCTCATATAATTCTGGTCGTTCTAAAACTGTGCCATATTTTAATTTTGGTAATTTAACGAATTCAGGATACAACTGCTTAACCTCTTTACAAGATTTTAACGTAAGATGTTCTAAATTATTAAGTTCTAAAATGGGAGAGTAGTCTTTATCTATCACCTTTGCCGTTAAAAAGCTAAAAAAACGCAACTGTTTCATATGCCGTAAAAATCCTAATGATTGAACCTTAAGAATTTTTGGCGATGCAAAATCACCTTCTAAGGCGAGACTTTCAAGATGTTTTAGATTAGCTAATGGCGCATAATCATCAATTTGTTGAAAGTTTTCAATCGACAGCGCTACTAAATTTACTAATCTTGAAATAGGCTCTAAGCTCGATACACTTCTTCCAGACCCAATGTGTAGATATTCTAGCTCTTGTAAGTTCTCTAATTTTGAAATATCTGGATAAACGCCCCATTTTATATGTAATTTTTTGAGTCTCCGTTGGGCACAGACCGCATCAAATAACTCCTGTGGCATTCTTGTACAAAACATGAGCTCTGTAAAGATATCTGGATGTTCAACTAAAAAACTACACCACTCCTGTAAAATGCGTTTCTTATCTTTAGCAGAATAGTCTTCATCTAGCTGTGTGCAATTAATCATCAGCCTGTCTTCACCATCATATTCAGAAACCTCAACTACAGATTTTATTCGTTTCTCATCCTTATAATAATAGTCAAAGCCATATTTAATTTGCTTTTCTGTTAACACTGCCATTTACAATTCCTCATCTTCGTCAGTCCCATAATCAGTTTATCTATAACCAGAGCCATGTCCAACAGATTATAAGGGGCCTAGCAAATTGATACAAGCACATGCCCCTTCGCCTCAAGCACTTTTTTATAGAACACCTTCATCTGCTCGAAATCGTGGAGAATCTCATCTTTGATTTCTTCCTCCTCCTCATCATAGTCCCAAATATTTGGGTAAAGCTCTGCTTCTTTGCAAGCAGTCATATCAAAAGATTCGAGTGCACTTTCAATATCAAATTGATCTAGAGCTGCCACGATATTGGCTAAATGATTGTGTTCTGTATATGCTACATAGTCTGATATATCCTCAACAGCCATTACGCCTAGTACCGCTTGGCTAAGAGGATTTTTATCGTCTTTATGGTCAGTGCCCACACCAGTTAGCACAAAATGGAGTACATCCCACATCTTGTCGATATCAAGCAATAACTCATCGTCGTCATTCCACTCTTCAACACTTTCAAGAATTTCCTCTTCTTCTGAGCCCATGGCTTTAAGCTCTTTTAAATTTACATCGCTTAAACAGCTATAATTAGCAATTAGTCCCATAGTCTAAACCCTCCGTAGATAACTAGTAATCTAGAATCTCTCTAGATATTTAATAATCCATGATTTCTATAAATATTTAATAGAGTATAACCTCCATAGATTATTAGTGGTTAATCTCTGTCAGTAATTCTAGCAATGTAACCTCATATTTGTTATTTTTGTCTAACAATGGCTTACATAATAGAAGCACTTGTAAAGAATAGTAGTAAAAGCTAAAGAACAGGTCATCCGGAAATACCTCTTCTTCCTCATATCTAAGGATATCTTCGTCTTCATCGTACTCTTCAGACCAAAGATATTCTTCGTTGAGCATATCCGCAAAGTTAGGTAATTGATCTGCATGCTCTAGCATAAGACCATCTCTAATGCACTCAGCAATCACAGTAAATAGATCTACCAATTGTTCTACTAAATAATGAGCTACTTCATTCTTAGTTCTCTCTTCTAAGGCTTTCTTAAAAATACGAAGCAAGAAAACCATAGCAAATGGCGTAGCATGCCATAAAGTCGATTGATGCTCAATGTTTTGGGCTAGCTCTTCACCTGCCGCATCAATGGCATCAACGTTCTTCATATCCCACAACACCTCAAGATGAGCAGGAAAATCTGTAGCACGGCCGTAAGTTGTGGTCAATCGATGCCATGGTATGTCACTGACTTTCACAGTTTCTATATATTGTTTCGTCACAGTATCCATTAAATTTACACCTTTATAGTAATGCATTCTCCCGAAGATTATTTCTGAATAACCTCTTTCACCAGTTCATAGGTGTCTATAAGACGTAGTTTTCCTAGCCTAGGATTATCGGCAATCTCCTCATAGATATCTTCCAACGTGCCTGCTGGTGCTAGTTTCCACAGCTTGCACGGATATAACTCAACGGTTCCGATGATTTCTAAATTTTCTAGCAATAGGCCTAGGTCCTTATGATTAAACCAACAATCGGTATCGATACCGAAATTTGTATTGTCTTTCCGGCAGGCGATTTTACTATTTAAAAACTGCTCCATTGTAGGTTTTTCTTTTTGTAAAAGCCGCGTACAGGCCAAATGGTACTCGATTTTCCGCGGTGATTGATCCACGTCAGACACAAAAATAGCTCCATACTCGTTTTCAAACTTAACAGCTAATACGTCGCCCACCTTAAAATAAGGTTCTCGCTTTGTTTTAGATTTACGAACCTTTAGAGGCTTTGGATTTTCACTTTGTAGTTGTACGGCTAATGTATCTAACACCTTTTGACGTTGTTTGAGCGCCTTACTATCAATTTCTAGCCAAAACTCATGAGCGCCCTTCGCGATTATGTCTAATGCTTTCTCTTTGATATCCTGCGGCAGATGACCTATCTTCCACAGGGAATAGGCTACAGCAGTCCAATAAATTTCTGTATAGAATTCGTCAGTGCAAAAATTCTGCTCTTCAGCCAAAATCTCTGAAACAATTGTATCAATACTAGTGCCATCTCTATAGCGCTCAACAATCAAATTATAAATATCATGGCCATCATCACTATCTATGATTTTTACTCCATCAATAGCCATATAATTCTCCTTTTAAGCAATACGTCTAGAAAAACAGATTTTGTGATTCTGTAACGGTTCCATCATCTTCATGGAAATAACAAATATATAAAGGAGCTCGATTTGCAGTATCATAGAATTTTTGTAATTCAGCAGCCACATTTGCTTCTAAAGGCATGCCTAGCGCCTGAACAACGGTTTCCCATACATCCATTTCTGTATAAGAAGCGATTTCATCATGACGCTCATTGGCATAGGCTTCGAGAGTAGATATGTCCGTATATTGGCTGGCGTCACAATAGTCATGCCAGCAAATGCTATACACCAATAAATGAATTAAATCATCTACACTTTCAGCTATACGACCACATTCCCCTTCGCTACTCATATATCCGATAGATCCATCCTCCAATTGATGATATTCGCCACCGGCACCATCTCGAGCAAAAGCTTTGCCGGGTAAAGAGAATGTGCATCGCCCTTCAGCAGTATCTCGTTCTTCCAACCCGTCTAATAGGCAGAAATCAAACAGCATATCAAACTCTTCAGCTAGTTTAGCGTCATTTCGTAATGTTTCTAAATAGTTCATATTGATAACCTCTTATTCTATCGGCTCATTACCGGTTATTTCATCGGGCCATGAGCGGCAATAAAATCATCCTTACTCTGTTGTAGTTCTTTTTTAGCCACCATGTACTGTTTCAAGTCAATTTGTCCGTTCTCTTTTTGTTCAGTTAAGGTCTTTTCTTTATTTATGATTCTAATCCAGTCTAATTGTGTACTAAATTGAGTATTAACGCCTTCACTATTTTCTCGTAACGCAAGCAACGCAAAGACTTCATCCATGCCGAGATTAAACATGTCGCTTTCAAAATCGATAGGTTCAAAATAATACCGAATCACATCCTCCCCAAATTCGTCGTTTAATTTCGCCCATTCTGCCCCTGAAAGCACGGTAAAGCCGAGCGTATCGTTCCCTAGACTTTCAGTAAACCAACGTACCTCATAGTCAGGCTTAACGAAGTCATTGAAATATTTGATGGTCACATCTCGATCTTGTTCATCGCCATAAGGAATTTGCAGCTCTTTGTTGCCATTCTTCAATACAATATCGTCACCATAGGGCTTGCCATTACTAACGATTTGAATATCGATAGGCTCATCCATCATATCATTAAAATAATTCACCACATCTTCGTCGTACTCACGCCAATCAATCCAGATAATAGCCTCAGAATCAAATAAATCAACTAAATCCATATCATGACTAAAGAAATCTTTGACTAGATTATACATACCTTCCATCGTCTCTCTCCTGTTTATTATTTATATTGAAAGTTAAGCCTTGCCATACTAACATCCAATAGACTCTCTGCTTAACTCAGCTATACAAACAGCTCCATTGCTAACAAGTACGCTAAAGCGTTTCATATATAACATCTTGTTGAGCCGTAAATTTTTCATCAAAAGATACTAATACATATAGTTGTCCCACGGTCGTTTCGCCCACATCATAACCTAGTGCAAATGCTCCATAGCAGCCGGATGTATCTAACATAATATCTGTTAGTTTTAGCACCACAGACTCATCTGGAGGCATCTCCTTTTGGATGATTTTCTGTGCCACTCGGTCTAATTCATCTAATTGAACATATAACTTTGGCCAAAATGTTAGTGAAAGCATCTCGTCCTCTGTATAACCAGAGCAGCTAATATTGAGGCTATTGAAGGCTTGTTCTACATTTTCTACTTGAGTCTTTACTGTATCCTCTACAAGATTTTTTACTTGAGTCTCTATTGTATGATTTTCGTGATTTGCGACTCCATCGGCCACTAATTGACGGGCTACAAAGTAAACGCCATGCGGTTCTACAGTCCAGCTTTCAACGTTCCATAATGTCATTAGTTCAGATTTTATCATTATGATACCCCACTAGTTCGCCACACTCCACTAGTTCATTATCCTGCAATATCCGCACTAACAGGGTTCCCATCCGCATCAATATTGGCTATGATGCAGTGTCCCCAGAAAATATCGTCATCGTCATAATAGACCTCTATGGTGCCATCATTGCGGAACGCCAATTCGCCCATAGTAATACGCTTGGCAAATGTTTCTGCCGTAATCGGATCTTGGTCGTCGTTGTCTAGCCAATCATTAGCAAGATCTAGCAATGTTTCACTAATGTATGCGCTAATTCGTTGTTCAAAGTCTTTGAAATTATCGATTTTATTGAAAGCCTCCAATGCAACGGTGCAGCTTTCATCAGACCCCTCGTCTACATCAAGGGTGAATGCATAATCATCAATTCTAGCTATGTAATATTGATACTCTCGATTTAACAGGAATTCACCCCTGTCAGTATGAAGGTATTTAGGGGTTTTCAAATACGCCGACAACGCCTCTAATTCGCTATGTTTAGCGTGCTCCTCTAACACCTCGAGCACATAATAGCGATTATTCCAAGAGGGACGCATATAGCCTAAATCCTCTAAGGGCTTAGCTTTCTTAACTAACAGTTTATAGACACCGTGTGGCTCAAAAGAATAACCCCATCGATCATCAAGGCCCTCAATAATCCACGTCAAAATGCCTTCGCTACGGTCAAGCACGCCAGTTCGAGTATCTAGGATAGCATCGGTAGACACCAGTGGTCTATGGTACTTATCTAAATAAGGACTAGCCCCATTTGCATCGCTACGCGGCAATGCATAGATTTCAAACACTTCCGGCTCAAACTCGGCTTCATATTCTGGTAGACGTACAATACTCATATGACTCTCTCCTATTCATCACATTTATACAGTGCAAACTGTTTACAGTTAATAATTACGACCATTTATAGATACTGCCACATTATAATCATGCCACTACATCATAATTTTCGTTACATCACAAACGTTCAGCTACATCGATTCTATGTAATAGCTCTTTCGCTAGCTCTTGGGCTCTTTTAAATTCCTCATTTGAAAGTACCATGAGCACCAAACTATCTGTGCCGATGTCCATACCTACTAACTTATGGTTTTTCCACGTGGAATTAAAATGTGCGCACCAGTCCCCAATACATTGACTGTCATCGAATGCGGATGTATCAATAGATACATCTCCAGTTAAATTTTCATCAGTAGATAAATTTTTATTATGGATTAACTTCTGCACATTATAAAGAAAATCCTCTAATTCGATTTTCAAAGATAACTCTACAGCACGACCAGTAGATAGCAACTTCTCATAGAGATTCCACCAGCTATCTTCTAGTTCTTCCATGGAATGTAACTTTGCCTTGGACATGAATGATTTGGCTTGTTTAGCATCGCCTAGCAACAACGTTGCTAACTCTGTAAATGTCGGTTTCGTCTGATCGATATCTAGATACGCTACTTCCACACACGAACTACAATCAGGTACTCTGCGTTTTTTCACAAAAGCCCGCATCATCTTCACTGCGTCAGGATAGCTTACATCAGCCATGCGATAGGTCTTGCCATCTATATCTAAGAATAAATCTACTGCATCCTGCTTTTTACCTACACGTGCTTTCATGGCAGTACATCCATCGATGGCATGAGGTGGGTATAATTCAACATACATGAAATATCCATCATGCATAGCCTTTAATGTATTATCTATACCTACTATATTAAAACCATTCCGATTATAATCAGGGCTCTTCATATGCCATTCTTCGTAATTGTCGAAAAGTTTTTCTTGAATCCAATTGTAAAAGCTCATATACACTCTCCACTATATACCGTCGCTTACCTGTAATATGTAACTGAATATGTATCTTAATTATATCATTATTAAGGAATACTTATAATAAAAGCACCGCACTTTTACATTTAAAAGAAATACATATTATAAATACATATTATAAAGACACTGTACTTTCATATTTAATAGAAAAAATACCCCTACAAGATACGTCTTGTAGGGGTATTAATCACACTATTTGGATTCTTATTTAGATTCTAATTTATTTAGATTCTAATTTAGCTGCCAATTCATTATATTTTTGTGCTAATTCATTATACTTTTCAGATAGGTCTTTCATATCTTTCTTGAGTTGTGCCGCATCTTCAGTAGTTACCTCTTCGGAGCTTTTACCAAATTTGAAATTAGCACCTAAGCTAATAGAATTACGGCCGTTACCAACAGTAGTGGCAGCATTAAACATGGTGTTTTTATTAGGGCGATAGAAGGCACCTAAAGCTGCTGCATTAGCATTTTTATAATTACCAAAGCCAACAGAGTAGGACCATTTGTCATGTTTATCGAAATCTAATGGATGCAAGCCAGCAAGTGCTGCAGAAGCCGCCGCTACGCTAGATACTTGTTGATCAGTATACGCTTTAGCTTCATTCAAGCTATTCGCGCCACCATTAATAATGCGATTATTTAACGTATTAATATCGCCTTCTATGGTAGTGATACGATTTTCATGATTATCTACTACATCTTTAATAGCATGTAGTTGAGAGCCATTGACTGCATCAGTAGATGTAGCAGATACACGACCTGCTGCTACATTTGTAATGGTACGTTCTGCACCACTATCACCAATGCTCAATGTACCAACTGCATTTCCACCAGCAAAACTATATGTTCTGCCACCGATAACACCGGAACTAGTAGATACAGCTGTGTCAGTAACAGACTTAGCCCCGAGTGCAATGCTGTTGTCTGTTGTAGCCTTCGCATTTGTACCGATAGCGATGCCATTTTCCTTTGTTGTAGTTGCGCTATGACCGATTGCTAAAGAGTCCTTTTCTGCTGCATTAGCTAATGTACCGGCAGCAAAGGCACTTTTACCAGCACTAGTAGAATAGTTACCTAATGCTACAGCATCCTCATTAGAAGCTGCAGTTTTAAAGCCCAATGCTGTAGAATACGCACCGCTAGCATTTGCATAAGATCCCACTGCAGTTGTATTCATAGCAGTTGCTTCTGCATTAAAACCAAATGCAGAGGACTGATTACCAGAACCTGTGGAGCTATAACCTACTGCTGTAGCGTAATCATTTTTTGCTTTTGCATCATAGCCAATCGCTGTGCCCATAACGTTATTGGCCTTTGCATTATTACCGATAGCCACAGTATTTTGAGCAGTTGCTTCTGCTTTACGACCAATGGCGTATGCATCATCGTACGTTGCTTTCGCAGTATCACCAAAGGCGATAGCATTATTACCTTGCACCTTGGCACCAGTACCACCTACCAAGGCATTATTACCTTTAATGGTGTTATTCATGCCCAAAGCCACGGAGTTCTTACCATCGATGCTATTATGTGCACCAACTAATAAAGAGTTAATCGCATTGTCATTATTAGCATGGTTAAAGCCGCCTGCAATATTATTAGTACCACCAACAGTATTGCTAGTACCTACTACCAAGCTGTGAGTAGCAGAGTTTGTATTATACCAACCTGCTACGATGCTACCTGGACCAGATACAGTATTATTGCGACCAGAAGTGATACTATCAGAAGCAGAAGATCGAACTGTATTCTTGTCACCACCGAGCAATATATTATTTACAGGGGAGAACATATCATTCTCAACTTTGTTATTTCCACCATAAGCAATGGAATTCTGCATACTTAATGGCGCAGCAGTGGTAGCACTAATATCTAAATTAGATGCTGCAAGTGCTGTTGTAGTAATACTTGCGGTAATCATAGCCGTTAACAGTAATTCTTTTTTCATTTGGTTTCCCCCTTTTAAGACAACACAAACAATAAACCTAAAAAAAGATTCAAAGCTATCTAATGGAACTTGAATCTTATTGTACCCCTCTATACACTATTCATTGTTAAAATATGAATAAAATATGAATATTACTCTAATATTATAATTCTAGCTCATAAGAATTGCAAGATAATACAAAAAGAAGGCATAAGGCTTATAAAAGCTGTATACCTTCTTTTCTATACTGGTGCGCCTAACCGGAATCGAACCAGTGACACGCAGTTTAGGAAACTGCTGCTCTATCCTACTGAGCTATAGACGCATGTATACTTTATTATATCGTTTTTAATAAAGTATACGCAAGGCGTCCTTATTGTTGTAGGTATTGGTTATTTACTTGTTTTTGTTCTTCTGGGCTGAGATTTTGATAGCCTTTAGCTAATGCACTTACCCAAGATCCGTAAGCAGGGTTTGGGAATACTACAAAGGTAGTACCAAAGTCTTCTTTATGAGCATCGATAATGCCATTTCTTTCAGCTAGTGTCTTGCCTTTTGTGCCGATTGGGAAATCACCAGCGTTATCGCCCATGTATAGAACGACATAATATTTTTTAGCAATCGCATCAAAGCGAGGTTGTTTGTCAGAGTCTTTTTCGAATAGTAGTACATGGTCTTTATCAACAGATGGGAAGCCTAATTCTTTAAAGTTCTGTATCGTTACATCAAGGTTTACTGGGGCGTAACGATTTGATACGTAGAAAATTTCTACACCTTGTTTATGTACTTCGTTTAAAAACTCAACGGCACCTGGCATAGCACGAGATTCGCCTTTATGGACCGCCGCGCGCCACCAAGGAGCATCGAAGCGACCATTGCCATTAGCGATGCTTTCACCCATCAGTTTTGTATTGTCTACTACTGTTTCATCCGCATCAAGAACGATAGCTAAAGGCTTTCTCTGATGAGATGGATCTGCAACAGCCATTTTAACAAGATTCATCGCAACATTATACCCCTGATATGCCAGTGCTCTATACTCCGCAGAAGTGCGCATCCATAACAGCCCCATCGTCTCAGTATCAGCTTGATACTGCTGCTTTTGCTTCAGTGCTGCTTGCTCATCTAGTACTACTGCAGCTTTTGCCGGCTCACTATTAGCAGCTACAGTATTAGCTACCGTATTCGTAGCCGCTATACTATTAGTCGGTTGAGTTGATTGAACCTGCACTACCATCGCTGTAGGAACTACAGGATTTGCCTTCACTGTCGTCGGAGAGTCCGCCTGTACTACAGGCCCTACGCAAAGGCTACCACCAAGGCAAGCCACCGCTACATACCATGCCAAACTACTACGTTTCATAATTGCCTCCTAACCACATTGGCTCTTTGTATAAATACAATACACAATGTAATTCTACATAGGTATACGAAAGTCCTCTATAGTTTTATATACTATCTGTATATTTTAAATCGATTTACACAAGAACTATGCTATAATACAGCTGTTGATAGTATTAGAGAGTTCTTATTCAAAAGAGGTATATGTAATGAAACTATGTAAACGATCAATTATTACCAGTTCACTATTAGCTGTATTGGCTATATCATCTGCGTACGGGGCTACACCTGTACAGCCAAGTGAAAGCACAGACACTGCAGTGGTTGATATGGATTATTCTAGCATTCCAGAGTTAAAAAAATCTATCGAAAGCGCAACACCAGCTATAGTACAATCTACACTTGATGCTTCTGAGGGAA
The DNA here is from genome assembly GCF_018376515.1 of Veillonella sp. oral taxon 158. Classification (NCBI taxonomy): domain Bacteria; kingdom Bacillati; phylum Bacillota; class Negativicutes; order Veillonellales; family Veillonellaceae; genus Veillonella; species Veillonella sp. oral taxon 158. The sequence continues at coordinate 66,554 of NZ_JAHABE010000008.1, forward strand.
AAGCTACTAACGGCAAACCCATCTATTCGACAGTCACTATGTCTGGTAACCGTGTTGTATCCGTAAAAACATACAAAACAAAAGAGGAACAAGAAACGGCGATGTTAAAAGAGCGCGAACGCTTAGACAAAGTCACTGCAGAACGTCGTGCTAAAAGAAAAAATGAAACACGCACAGATATGCTAAAAAGTTTGACGCCAATACCGTTCTATCCGCCTGTTAGTGAAACACGGGACTTACAAAGTGAAATATTCTCTAGACCATTTGGTAGACAACTCGATTTGCGTTTAGTCGAGGCCTATATACAAGATTATGATAAAGCAAAACCAGGCGATATTTATGTCTATGCTGATTATGTAGACTACACATCTAAACAGTTATTAGGCGAAAAGGATGGCACTACTGCTATTTCAGCTATGATTTTACGTACAATCATGAGAAAAGATGAAAACAAAGCTTTCAGCATCGATGTAAATGCGTACTTCATAAATCCATCAACGCATACAATTTCCATAAGTCGTTCTGAAGATGCAAAGGGTATCGATATCAAGAAGAACGAAAGGGCTGAGGCTGTATTTAAACTACCTTCACACCAACTACAAGTCGGCGATCCGCAGTATGAAATTGCTAAGCTTATGTACCAAGACTTAACAAATAAGAAATTTGATTAGCAATATTTAAATACACACACATGACAAAAGCCCCTCCTTACTATGAGCTACATAGCAAGGAGGGGCTTCGTTTTAATTTAAGGAAGGTCTTTTAATCGTCAGTGTTATTCAGAGAGAGTATCTCTGTTATGTAAAAAGTATTTATAATACTATTTCACATCGCTAAAGTCGATGTTCATACCCAATGCTTTAGCAACGCCTTCACCATAAGCTGGATCACATTGATAGCAATGTTTTGCATGGCGTTCTTTAATGAAATCAGGTACGCCATCCATAGCTGCTGCTGTGTTTTCGAACAAGATTTGTTGTTTTTCAGGGCTCATGAGGCGGAACAACTTACCTGGTTGTGTGTAGAAGTCAGAGTCATCTTCGTAGAAGTCGTATTGGTATGCTGCACCAGATACGTCTAAGCCAGGATTTTTGAATTGAGGTTGTTCAGCCCATTCACCAAAGCTATTAGGTGCATAGCCAATAGTGGAGCCATGGTTACCATCCACACGGCCTTGGCCATCACGATGGTAGCTGTTAACAGGGCATTGAGGTGCATTAACAGGAATTTGATGGTAGTTTGCACCTAGACGATAGCGCTGTGCATCGGCATAGGAGAACAAACGACCTTGCAACATTCTGTCAGGGGAGAAAGATACACCCGGAATGATTGTAGAAGGTGCGAATGCAGCTTGTTCTACATCTTGGAAGTAGTTTTCAGGATTACGATTAAGTTCCATTACACCTACTTCAATCAATGGGAATTCATCGTGGTACCATACTTTTGTTAAGTCAAATGGGTTGTATGGCATGTTGTTAGCTTGTTCTTCTGTCATCACTTGGATGCATAATTTCCATTTAGGAAAATCACCGCGTTCAATGGCATCGAAGAGATCACGTTGATGGCTTTCACGATCATTAGCCACAATTTCAGCAGCCTCAGCATTGGAGAGGTTTTCAATTGGTTGTTGGCAAACCCAGTGGAATTTAACCCATACGCGTTCATCGTTTTCATTAATTAGACTATATGTATGGCTACCGAAACCATGCATTGTGCGGTAGGATTTAGGAATACCACGGTCACTCATAACGATTGTTACTTGGTGAATAGCTTCTGGCAAGCTAGTCCAGAAGTCCCAGTTTGCTGTCGCATCGCGAAGGTTTGTTTGTGGATTGCGTTTAACAGCGCGATTCAAATCAGGGAATTGCAATGGATCGCGGATAAAGAATACCGGTGTGTTGTTACCTACAAGGTCCCAGTTACCTTCTTCTGTATAGAATTTTACAGCAAACCCACGAATATCGCGCTCTGCATCAGCGGCACCACGTTCGCCAGCAACTGTGGAGAAACGTACAAACAATGGCGTTTGCTTGCCTACTTCAGAGAAAAGTTTTGCTTTTGTATATTTAGTAATATCGTTCGTTACTGTGAAAGTACCAAATGCGCCGGACCCTTTTGCATGCATACGGCGTTCAGGAATTACTTCACGCGCAAAATGACCTAGTTTTTCCATAAACCAAACATCTTGCATCAATACAGGACCGCGTTTACCTGCTGTTGCAGAATTGCGATTATCTGGTACAGGAGCACCAAAAGCTGTTGTTAGTTTTTTTTCATCACTCATATTACAGACTCCTACTTAGAATAATAAAATATGTAATAATATATTTCCTTAAAAATGTAATGAAGTATATTATTGTATAAAACTTGATAAACATCATCAATCAATAATCATTATTTATTACTTTCAAATGAATCATAACATATAAATAGAGATTACACAACACAAAGTCTTGTATACATGTTATCATCTACAACTAAAAATTGAGAACCTACCTATCATATCTAACTAGTGGATCAATAGTTCTTATCATTAACTAGGTTAATTTATTGCATAAGAATCTACCCAGAATAAGCCAAATAAAAAACACCTTGTTCCTACGATAATAGGATACAAGGTGCATTTTGTTTATGTCCTTTTGTTTACGCTGGACGGCTCCAGTCGACTTGTACGTCGATAGCTTCCCACATGCGTGTTAAAGCTAATTTTAAGTTATCTAAAGATTCTAATGGTTTTACAGTCAAGCGTTCATATGTATCAAGACCTGTAGCATGCTCGATGGCATGTTCGTCGTTCAAGTAAGCGATAACCTTATCAACCCACTCTTGTTCAGGTAAATCTACGGACACTGTTTTTGCTTCTGTGTCATAGGACAAGAAGCCATTGCTGTTGATGCCATAATGGATGGCTACACGAAATAAACTCATATCTATACCTCTCTTGCGGTAATTTTTAAACACTATATCCATATTGTAACATGAACAATTATATTAGTGAAAGTATTCAATATGAGTTCATCAGAATTTTTTTGGTTCCTTCTTCTCAGTAGTTTCTGCGTCCACATTGGCGGATGTATCATCAGCCGTATTAGACGGTATATCATCTACCGTATTAGATGGTGCATCTCCACGAGCATCTACTGCAGATTTCAGTTCTGATCGTTTTCGACGCGTTCCATTGTCTCCGTGAAAGCGTTGCCACAGCGCCCCGCTCATGATGACAGTCTCCCCAAATTTAGACTCTAACGAATCTAACACGCTAGCTAGCTTATCTTCTGTTTCATCCTGTGGTGACTCAAAGAGGCTATCTTGCATAGGTACCTCTTCGTCGAGACCACTCACAGTAAGGCCTAACAAACGTATAGGACCAGGCGGCTCCATAAAGGTAATCCCTTTAGAACTACTATATTTAGAATTCCTAGACTTTACCTTTGTAGTTGCCCCTAATATTTCCACATCTTTCTTTGTGCCTTTAGGCTGCTTACTTGTCTTATCTTGCATGAGCTTGTTCCACAGGAGTAGCGCAGTTTCGAAGAACACATGCTCATGGTCTGATGGCGTATCTAACCGCTTTTGGCGAGATACGGTGGTGAAGTCATCATAGCGAACCTTAATAGACACGGTATGACCTAACAGATTACGTTTTCTCAATCGCTTTGATAAGCGGTTCGCAAAGTATCTAAACTCTAGTTCAATGGCACTACCATCCGTTAAATCTTCTTCGTAGGTTTCCTCAGCTCCAATAGACTGTATTTTGCGATCGGTTTCCACCGGTCTATCGTCAATCCCGTTCGCTAGCTCCCATATGCGGCGCGCCTGGTTACCCACGAGGGGAATTAAACTGCTTTCATCAGGCAATGCTTGAATATGACGCATCAAGTGAAAGCCCCCTGTTTTCAAGATTTTTTCTGTACGAGGACCTACGCCCCAAATACGTTTAATCGGCAAGGGAGCTAAGATCTCTTTTTCACGGCCATAAGGTATGACTACAAGGCCATCGGGCTTATCTAAATCGGATGCCAATTTGGCAAGGAATTTGTTCGGTGCTAAACCTGCAGAGATGATGAGTCCAGTTTCTTCAAATACACGGTCTTTAATGGCTCTGCCCAGTGCTTTAGGTCCACTGTACATAGTAGACATACCGCTAACCTCGAGGAAGGCCTCATCTACAGATAGGGGCTCAATGTAAGGAGTGAATTCTTTCATAATGGAAAAAATCTGTTCCGATACCTCTTTATAGCGGTCCATGCGAGGATATACGTAGATACCATCGGGACAGAGTTTCTTAGCTCGTGAAATAGGCATGGCCGAATGAACACCGAATTTGCGCGCCTCATAGGAACATGTAGCAACGACGCCACGTGAAGAAAGACCACCCACGATAACGGGGTGGCCTTTATATTCTGGATGATCCAGTTGTTCGATGGACGCGAAGAATGCATCCATATCAACATGCATAATCCATCGTCTCATTGTTACGCTTCTTTTTCGTGCTCAGAAATACGGCAGTATTTAATTTGTGCGCAAATACACTCATCCTTAGATTTATATAATTGAGGGATGATCTCTAAAATATCGCCAAATGTAGCTTCATTAATGGAATAACGAGTCCATAAGCCATTACGTTGAGAGTTAACTACACCTGCATCAATTAAGATTTTCATGTGGTAGCTCAACGTAGATTGAGACAAATTGAAGCTAGCTAAAATATCAGCTGCACATAATTCATTGCAAGACAACATATCGATGATGTGTAATCTTGTTTCATCGCTTAATGCCTTGAAAATCGTAGCTAAACGTTCATAAGAAACTTCAACCATATCTTTAACTCCTCAAATCCGTATCAAAAAATGTCAATCTACTTTCTTGAATCTATTATATACTATTTCTTAATGTAAATCTATTTTTTTCTTTATATTTGTATCTTAATAATTTATTATGAATATCATTTTTAAATAAATGAGTAATTTTTATCACATTATAAACTCATTTAAGCACGCCACAGGTTGTATATCGTGAATATTTTAAATAAATTTTCATCTCATAGATTTATTCAGATATACATTAAATTGTATATATAAAGGTTTTGTGCAATTATCTTCTATAGAATTTTCGATATACACATTTTTCGATAACCTTATAGCATACTTCGATATACCGCACCACATTAACGACCGAAAGAATTAGATGTATTATACTTTTTTTGTAGTCTAAATCATTTCATTACAAAAGGCTCCTCTTAGAGGAGCCTTATCTGTATAATTCTATAAATCGATTGCATAGCAGTAAAATTTTAGCAATTATACTGCTACATCGACGCTATCGAATGTAATCATTTATATTATATCAAATTAGTATAGCTTAAAATACGTTTACTAAGTCGATAGTTTGGCTACGGTTAGGGCCAACAGATACGATACCCAAAGGTACGCCTGTTACTTCTGCAATGCGTTCTACATATTTGCGAGCATTTTCTGGAAGTTCTTCGTATTTACGGATACCAGAGATATCAGTTTCCCAACCTGGCAATGTTTCGTACACTGCTTCGCATGCTTCAAGATCTTTTAAGTTAGCTGGGAAGCCTTCTACATCTTTACCATTCAATTTGTAACCTACGCAGATTTTTAATTCTTTAAACGTATCAAGAATATCTAAACGAGTGATCGCAAGGTAATCTAAGCTGTTAAGGCCTGCAGCGTATTTTACAACCATAAGGTCTAACCAACCGCAACGACGAGGACGACCAGTTACAGTACCGAACTCATGACCAAGTTTACGAAGGTTTTCGCCAGTTTCGTCAAGAAGCTCCGTAGGGAATGGCCCTGCACCAACACGTGTTGCATAAGCTTTTACTACGCCGAAGATATTTTTCAAGTAGTTAGGACCTACACCAGCACCTGTGGAAGCACCACCTGCAATTGGATGAGAAGATGTTACGAATGGATATGTACCATGATCAAGGTCAAGCATAGTTGCTTGCGCGCCTTCAAACAATACTTTTTTATCCTCCTGAACTGCTTTAAGAACAGCAATGTTAGTGTCTGTTACATATGGTTTCAAAGCTTCAGCGTATTTGATGTAGTCCGCTAAGATTTCATCGTAGTTAACGCCTTCTGCTTCGTATACTTTAGTAAGAATTTTATTTTTGAATTCTACGTTATACGCCAATTTTTCTTTAAATGTTTCAAGATCGTACAAATCGCACATACGAATACCAACACGATTGATTTTATCCGCATAGCAAGGACCGATACCATTTTTAGTAGTACCGATTTTAGCATCACCTTTAGATGCTTCCTCTGCATTATCTAAAGCGATATGATATGGCATGATAACATGCGCACGGTCAGAAATTTGAAGGGTTTTAGCAGATTTGCCTTGTTTTTCGAGACCTTCAATTTCTTGTAACAAAACTTTAGGGTCGATAACAACACCAGTACCAACAATATTTTGTTTGTTATCGTACAAGATGCCGCTTGGCAAGAGGCGAAGCGCAAATGCTTTGTCATCTACTACAACAGTATGACCTGCGTTATTACCACCTTGACTGCGCACTACAACGTCTGCACGTTCCGCGATCCAGTCAACGATCTTACCTTTACCCTCGTCACCCCATTGAGTGCCGATAACCATACTTGTTGCCATATCTATATCCTCCATGTGAAAGTCGAAATAATTCATTATCATTATACAACAATGTTCGGACTCTGTGAAAGTATTTATACAAATTCAATCTTGAGTTTCTTCCCAAAAGCACGCGCTATTTTCTGCAAGGTTTTCAATGAAGGATTTCCATTACCATTTTCAATCTTACTAATATCAGACTGAGTAATGCCTGTTAATTCAGACAACTGCATCTGCGTCATATGAGCTGCGAGACGAGCCTCGACAATATTCTGAATGATTTGATATTCATCCTCTAACTCATCCCACTCTTTTTTAAACTTCGGATTTTTTAATTGTTTCTCTAAATATTGATCTAACGTTTCCATATTATGTATACCTCTCAATATAATCATTCTTATATCTAACAGCTAATTCAATAGCATTCTTCGGTGTTTTCATAGATTTTTTTACAAAACCATTTGTTAAAACAATTTGAAAACAACAGAAAACGTATCCATCATATTCCTCCTAGTACTAGAAGAAATCTTTACTTAAATTATATGTTAAAACATATATTCAGTAAAGATATGAGATATAGAAATTTAAAGTCTTACTACATCCAATATAAGTATCTAGTCTCTTAAAGTAAAGAAATGGGAGGTGACCATTAGTCACCTCCCATGTATTGACATTTTATCTAATCAAAATATTCTATTTTAGTTAGTCGAAATCTCTATGTTTTTATTCTTTTTATTATACTAGTATTACTTCGGTTCTTTAAGCCATAGGCTCATTAGGAGCCCCATAAGTCCTACAGGTATCAAGGTCATCAAAGCAGTTTGCACATCATAGATATCTGCCAAGTGTCCGATATAAGGTGCTACAAGTCCTCCTAGTGTAATGCCAAGGCCTAGTGTAATTCCCGACGCAAAGCCTGCATTTTTAGCAAGGTATTTTTGACCGAGTACGGTAATCGGTCCATATTGTGAGAATACGCCAAAGGCCATCGGTATCATAGCACCGAAGAAGCCCCATATATTTGGGACAAAGATAAATACTAAAACAGATGGCAAGAAGATAAGATTACCTAAGCGCACGGTTTTAAGGAAGCCTAATTTATCGGATAAAGCCCCGCCCATATAGGTAAGTACTGCGCCCATTGCAAAGTACATGGTTAGAGCCAAGCTAGAGGCGCTGGCTTCGCCGTTAATAACGGTAATGTACAGGATAGGAATAAAGATAGATAGTACGGAGAACAATATGGATCGTGAAGCGATCACAAAGAATAGCTTACCAAAGCTCGCCCAATCATTCGTACCCGTATGAGTAGGTGTAGTAGAGCTTTTACTTTCACCAGCATTAGTCGTGTCAGCCTCGCCCGTAAAGGCATAGAAATATAGCAATACACCGAGCAAAGCAATAGCGGTGAACACCCAAAGGAAATGTGCGCCAAAGACGTACACACCACCCGCGATGAGAGGTCCCAATGCAAAGCCCGCACTGCCGCCCACTGCAAAGCGGCCCATAGCGTTGCCGATTTCATGAGATTGTGTACGATTAACAAGGAGGGCCGCCTCAGGATGGAATAGTGCAGCCCCTACGCCGGCCAAGAGTGACAAGGCTAGAATCATTTCATAACTCGTAGCTAGCGCCATAGCACTAATGGACACGAGAGTCACCGTAAAGCCTGCTGGAATGAACCAAGGTACGCGCCACCGGTCGGCCACGTAGCCCAATGCAGGCTGCGCAATTGAGGCCACCACGGTGTTACAGAAAATAATGGTAGCCGATTGATAGTAATTAAGGCCAAAGTTAGCAATAAAGAACGGAATCAATGCGGCCAACGAACCTTGACCGAAATCATTAATACAATGAAAAATAGGCGGTCCGTACTTTCGTATAATACGTTTCATATAACCTCCTAATAAAATAGCTAATTACCCTAAGATACAGAGATACTCACTAGAAAAACAATGTAAATAACAGGGTACTTTCAAAATAAAAAGAGTAGATATAGCCAACACCTAATGCATGTGCCATAGGCTTGTTGGTCTATACCTACCCTAGTCTTTCATATGTTATATGGGAAGTACCCTACAATTATAGGCCAAAGCGAGCCATGATTGTATCAACATGTTTCAATAATTTATGCGGATCGAAGCATGCATCGATTTCTTCAGCAGTCATGTATTTCTTGATATTTTCATCAGATTTAAGACCTGTAGCGAAATCTTTGCCTTCAAGCCAGCGTTCCATAGCGTATTTTTGAACCCAACGGTACGCTTCGTCGCGCACTGCACCTTTGTCTACAAGGTGAGTCAAAATTGTTTGGCTGAATACAAGGCCACCTGTAAGGTTAAGGTTTTTAAGCATTGTTTCAGGATATACCAACAATTTGTCGATGGTGCGGATTGTTAAATGAAGCATGTAGTTCAATGCGATTGTTGCATCTGGCAAGATTACCCGTTCTACAGAGCTATGGGAAATATCGCGTTCATGCCACAAAGCTTGGTCTTCGAAAGCGGATTGAGCATAGCCGCGAAGTAAGCGCGCCATACCGCAGATTCTTTCACAAGTGATAGGATTGCGTTTATGTGGCATCGCAGAGGAACCCTTTTGTTTAGGGCTGAAATATTCTTCCGCTTCGCGCACTTCTGTACGTTGTAGGTGACGAATTTCTTTGCCGATTTTATCTAATGTGCCGCCTACAACAGCGATTGTGGACAATAATTCAGCGTGACGGTCACGTTGTACGACTTGCGTAGCGATTTTAACAGGTTCAAGGCCTAATTTTTCACATACGTATTGCTCTACGAATGGATCGATGTTGGAGTACGTACCAACAGCACCGGACAATTTACCAACAGCTACGCTTTTACGAGCATGCTCCATGCGTTCGATGTCGCGTTCTACTTCAGCCATCCACAATGCTAATTTCAAACCAAATGTAGTAGGTTCACCATGAATACCATGTGTACGGCCGATCATAGGTGTATATTTGAACTCAGCTGCGCGACGACGCAATACTTCGTGCAAACGTTTCAAATCTTCAATCAAGATATCGCATGCTTGTTTCATCATGTAACCAAGCGCTGTATCTTTAACGTCAGTAGATGTAAGGCCAAGATGGATGTATTTAGCCGCTTCAGGACCTACGTATTCGCCTACTGCTGTTACGAAGGAAATAATATCGTGGTTTGTTTCCTTTTCGATTTCATGAATGCGTTCAACGTCGAAATTGCCCTTTTCACGAATGGCTTTAGCCGCTTCTTTAGGGATAACTCCCAACTCAGCTTGCGCCTCGGATGCCAATGTTTCTACTAATAACATTGTGTCGAACTCGTTGCGCTCGCTCCAAATATGGCCCATTTCTTCTCGTGTATAACGTGGTATCATGATGTCTCCTTTGCATGATAAAAGCTAGATTTATAGGATTATTGTACCATATGTGAAAGCTCCATTCAACGAAAGACCAACACATTTCCGAATGATAATTATATTAAATTTGCTAATCGTTCGTATTTATGCAGCATTCACTATATCCAAACTTCTATTTTAGTTTTATATAGATTAAGACCTCTATTCGGCTCTATTGGATACATTTAGCTTTTCTTATCATTCGGTCCCACAAGAGACTTTGTTTCAGTTCGTATACTTCTATACCTTCATCTATGCGTTGAATGCGTTTAATCATTTTCGGGTGAGTAATAAAGAGACGACTGAAGAAGCCCGTACTTTCACGATCATATAACTCACCAGTTTCAAGCATACCAATTTGTTCAGTGGCAAGGCCTAATGCAACAAGGCCCTCTCGCAACTCTCGCCCTAAACCGATAGATACGGCGTAGGCATCTGCAGCATACTCACGACGGCGGCTATCAAAATAGTAGGTAATCCACTTCGGCAAACGCAGTACATACTCCACCACCGCAATCATAACAAGAAGAACTATTTGGATTATGCGAATGACGATATTAACAATAGGAATCAGTGCCAATATATTTAAGGCTCCATTTAAAAGTATAACGAGGTTTAAGATTAATTGCCCTAATCGATCCATAGCGTAGGTTATGGTCAAGTAAATCGTGTCTCGGTTTCTTAAATGCCCCAATTCATGCGCCAAAACGCCCAGCAGATGTCGTTCATCTAATCCACTCAAAGCGCCTGTATAAATGGTAATATGATTGATTCCTGAAGCAAAAGCATTGATATCCTCATCAGTGCGCATACGCAATGTCAAAGTATTTCTTGATACGCCACTACGTGTACATAATTCTTCTAAGAGTGGTTCAATATATTCAGCTTCTCCAACATTTGGTTTTCTTTCACCTTGTAACCAATGGGCTAGCCAACTAAAAGGTGGCAAAAATAATCCGATCGCCACGATAATAGGTAACGCAATAGACAAAACGATATACACATCTAACTTATCCGCTAAATGTAACGGTTTTATAAACCAATCCCAAGAAAAGGGGTACACCAATTGCACGGCAGACTCTAAAATTGGGAAAAAGACAAATACAATAATGACATTAACGATATAGGTAAGAATAACTTGAATCATAGGCGCTCTCTTTACGTTCTTATAGGCTTATATAGCTATATACTAATATAGTAATAAATTAATTAAAGTGTATCATAGCTGTACATTGTGATATATAATAAACATACAGACTAAACCTATTATGAAGAATAGCTTATTTATAACTGAGCTTTATGATAATAGTAAGACTAACTATGTCCGTTATGGGGAGGCTTTCATGGCAAATTTAAATCGAAAAGAGCGTCGTGCACAGCGCAACGAATCAAATACTATAGGTATACTATTACGCTTATTCTTTGGGCTCAGCTTTATCGGCCTAGCTGTAGTTCTATTTGGAGAACTTGATCTCAACTATGTATTCTCCATCTTTACAGCAGATATTATCGTGTCCTTAATTTACGTGATACTCAATAAATCTCGCATCACTACATCCTTAGCTGTTAACACCAATGTACGCGTTATCATTGCATTCCTCATCATGCTAGTGACTATGTTCTTCTACGCTTTCGCTTTATGGCGTGTCGATCAATTTAGTACACCAATGCAGGCCACCTTATTCATCGGTGGGGCCATCGTATACCTTGCGGTGTTCAACTCCACTAAGACAATGCTTACTAATCAAGACTAATACAAACATAAAAAGAGGCATATCTTACATACATTTGTATGAGATATGCCTCTTTATTGTCCTAGAATAACGGGAACTGCTAAGTAAACAGGTTCACCCCGTCGGTTAACGATGGATCCACTGCTTTTAATAATGCGCAGTGCTTCGTCTCGTACAGCTGGTGGTACATCGTCCACGATCAGTGGCGTATGTTCGCCAACAATGACATTGCCGTTAACATCAAAGTTAACTCGTACTACCACCTTGCCTGTTACGACAGATGCTCGCCCCTGTTCTTGCACAGTCCGTAAATAGTCATGAGGATTAATATCTGGTTTTTGTAAAAGCGCTTGTTGTCCTGGCGTCAATAGACTCAATGCCAAATCAGATAAGAAGGATAAGTCACTAGATTCAAGCAATCCATTTCCAGTTGCATTCGGATCCGATGTCAGCTCTTTTCCAATAGGCGCTTTACTATTCTTAGAAGATTTTCCATCTTTAGAATCTGCCCCGTGCGTAACTACAGCTTGTTCACTGCTACTCGTTTCCGATTCAATAGCCTTTGGAACGGCCCATTCTCGGCGTACACTAGATGCTGCTGTACTTTCACTTAACGCTTTAGTACGTTCCTCCTCTGGCTTGCGCTCATCCACCAAAGAATTCGCCTTAGGTGCCGCGCCTTCTGGAGTTACATTCTGTGGTTTTTCCATAGGATCTTCCACTGGTTTCGGTGCAGTATCAACAGTCTCAACCCCTGTATCGCTTTCACCATCATCAGGCAAATTAAAACTAATTTCCGCCGCATCATGGGTAGGCCCAGTACCAGCCATCCCACGCAAAGAAAGGCCCATACCAGAGATGAGGATAATTGTAATTCCCAAGGACACCATAAACGGTTTCAAATAATGCGATTCAAACATAGAATCACTTCCGTTCCGTAGCGACGCTAATATACTTAGCGCCATTTACCTTGAGCATGTCCAATAGGGCGATAACCTCGCTGTAGTAAACATCCTTAGATGCGCGAATGACAAAAGCTTGTCGAGGTGCTTGTTTCACGATAGATTGTACCTCTTCGGCCAAGCGGTCGGAAGAGATTTCCTGATTATCGATATATAGCGTGTGCGTTGTGGTGAGCGTAATCGTAATAGGCTCAATAGATTTTGCTGTAGATGTCGATGCAGATGGCAAATTGAGCGGAATTTGTTGCTCTGTATTCATGTACAGCGTGCCCACCATGAAGAATACCAATAAGAAAAATACGATATCAATCATGGGGATAATCATGATGGTCGGTTCTTTTTTAACCCCTAATGTGCGCCGTCTCATATATCATGTTCCTCGTTGTACGCATCGAGGATGTTGCCGCACTCATGCTCTAATGTAGTAATAGAATCGTTTACCTTTGCTGCACAGTAACTGTGAAAGCCAAGCGCGATAATCGCTACAGTCAAGCCTGTAGCCGTTGCCACTAAGGCTTCAGATACACCGCCTGTAATGATGGTAGGCGCTCCAATATCACCGCCTACTACTGCGAAGGCGCGAATCATACCTAGCACTGTCCCCAACAGCCCTAACAACGGTGCCATCGTTACAATCATGCTGAGCCAGCTAAGGCCGCGTTTTAAACGCTCATCGGCGTAAGATACTACGTCTTGTAAACGGTTTTCTAAACCATTATAGTTCTTTGCACTGCGCATAGCGCGAGCAAATAAAGAGCCAAGCTCTTCTGTGTCGCGTTCTAGAACACTTGGTAACATAACCCAAGATTGGTTCTTCTCTAACACCTTATTAAAACGACGCAAGTCCTTAGTAAACTTGCGATATAACACGATACGCTCAATACCGATCATCAAAGCGAAAAGCAAAAAAATCACTAGTGGATACATAACAAACCCACCAGCTACAAATAAATGCGCTATACTACTCATACTAACCTCCAAAAGCCTTCTACCCTTTAGGCTCTATTAGGGTTAATTATACCACGATTTCCCCTATCAAAAAATAAGATATGCGACGTAAAAGCCACATAAATTAAGGATTAAAAGTATATAAAAAGGCTGTACTAAAATGATTACCATTCTAGTACAGCCTTTTACATCGTTAATTTTTTAAATCGTTAGCCTCTGAACTTGATTAGCCTCTGAACGTGATTAGTCTTTTTTAATGATGTTTACGATGAAGCCACCTACACCTAAAGCCAATCCTAAACCGCTACAGAACATACCGATAGAATACCACAAGGTGTAAGATTGGTTATTCGCAGAAATAGCCTTAGCCGCTGCTTGCGCATTAGTCGCATTTCTTGCAATTTCCAAATTAGCCGCCGCTGGATCTGGATTTAACAATAAAATGGCAATACCAATAATCAGAATGACTACACCAATTGGTAATAACAGTTTTTTGTTCATTTGAATGTCCCCCCTCTTAACATTAAACGGTGAGTATACTTTAATTATACACCGACTTTAGTATTTTAAAAAGATAAACTTATAGATTATCTAACTTTCATTAGCTAACCAATAGCAATTATTCATTAAAATAAATGTATGGATAAACTAATAAATTAAGTATTAAAATACAGAAAAAGGCATAGTATACAATGCCTATTGAGCTGAACTCAATAAGAACATTGGTACTATGCCTTTTATGGATACATCTTAAGTTATATCTAAATTAGTAGGCCCATAAAGTAGCCCATAAAGTAGGTCCATAAAGAGGAGTGTGTAAGTAAGATACGTTATGCCTGCTTATCTTGTATGTGTATGGAACTACTTATCGTAAGGACTTATCAAAAACGGTAATTAATTCTTCTACGGCTTGTGATTCACTCATTTCACCGTCTAAAACAGCATTTTCAACTTCGCCCATACGACCTTGAATGACTACATTGTTAAAGAATAGGTTGTGCAAATGTTCGTCAATCATATCACGTACCCAACGGAGGGATTGTTCTTGACGTCGTTTTAAGAATACCCCATTTTCTTTACCTTGTTCAGCAAATTCTTGGATCACATCCCACAATTCGTCGAGACCATCCTTCGTAACGGCTGAACATGTGTAAGCTTGGGTCTTCCATTTTTCCGTAGCTGGACGAATGTAATGTAACATCCGATCGTAATCGCTACGAGCGATGAGAGCACGCTTGAGGTTGTCCCCATCAGCCTTATTGACCACAATAGCATCAGCAAGTTCCATAACGCCTTTTTTGATGCCTTGCAATTCATCCCCTGCACCAGTTAAGACGATGAGCATAAAGAAGTCTACCATGGAGCGCACAGTAACTTCACTTTGCCCAACACCAACGGTTTCGACGAGAATGATATCGTACCCAGCAGCCTCGCAAAGTAGCATCGTTTCTCTACTTTTACGCGCCACACCGCCTAGTGTACCACCAGCCGGCGATGGACGGATATAGGCTTCAGGATGTTTCGTCAACGTTTCCATCCGCGTTTTATCGCCTAAAATACTGCCTTTTGTGACTTGGCTTGTAGGGTCTACAGCGAGTACGGCCACCTTGTAACCAGCGTCAATGAGCATGTTACCAAAGGCTTCAATAAATGTACTTTTACCGGCCCCAGGCACACCAGTAATACCGATGCGCAACGCCTTGCCCGTACGAGGCAATACGGCTTGCAATACTTGTTGAGCTAGTTTGAAATGGTCCTTATTATTACTTTCTACTAATGTGATAGCCCGTGAAAGTATAACGCGGTCCCCCTGCTCGATACCGCGTACATAATCAGCGACAGTTAACTTCTTTCGCCGCTGTACGGGACGTACCGACGGAGCCAGATGAGCGGAGCTAGACAAGAGGCCATCGTGCATTTCCTTGACGCCTTTCATCACATGACACGCAAAGGTATCATCTTTTTTCGCATCTTCTGGCACCCAGTCGGGACGGTAGGTACTACCCTCGGCGCTTGCGTTTTTTACACCTAATTCTGGCGCCTTACCTTCACCAGTGGTAAAAGTAGCGTCCTGTGCCTTGCGCAATTCATCCGGAGTAGGCCGTTTATTATCAGTCATTGCCTTCGTCTTGAACGTGGCTAGTCAATGTTTCTAGTAATTTTTTCGCCGCTACTGGCAAAACTGTACCAGGGCCAAAGATAGCCACTGCGCCATGTTCGCGTAGGAACTCATAGTCCTGAGCAGGGATTACGCCGCCGATGGCAACTAAAATATCTCCACGACCTCGCTTGTTGAGTTCTTCTACAAGTTGAGGTAACAATGTTTTGTGACCTGCCGCAAGAGAACTGAAGCCGACGATGTGAACGTCATTATCCACCGCATCTTGTGCTGTTTCTTCTGGAGTTTGGAACAAAGGTCCGATATCCACGTCAAAGCCCATATCCGCGAAGGATGTAGCGATAACTTTGGCGCCGCGGTCATGACCGTCTTGACCCATCTTAGCAATCATGATACGAGGACGACGACCTTCGAGATCTTCGAAATCATCCGCCATTTGGCGAACTTCCTTGATCACATCATCATCTTCATATTCGCTGGAGTATACGCCAGAAATAGAGCGGATAACCGCTTTATGACGGCCACATACTTTTTCAACAGCAAAGGAAATTTCACCTAAGGATGCACGAGCACGAGCGGCTTCAAGTGCAAGGGCAAGTAAGTTGCCTTCCCCAGATTCTGTAGCATGTGTAATAGCTTCGAGACAGGATTGAACCTTATCTTCGTCACGGTTAGCACGCAATTGTTCGAGACGACGAATTTGCGCTTCCCGTACAGCTGTGTTATCTACGTCGAGGATATCCAACGGATCTTCTTTATCTAGACGATATTTGTTGATACCGATGATCGCTTCACGACCAGAGTCGATACGAGCTTGGCGACGAGCCGCAGCTTCTTCGATACGCATCTTAGGAAGACCTGTGTCGATCGCTTTCGCCATACCACCAAGGGATTCGATTTCTTGGATATGACCCCAAGCGCGACGAATCAATTCATCAGTCAATGCTTCTACATAGTAGGAGCCGCCCCATGGATCGATAACTTTACATACCTTAGTTTCGTCTTGGATGTAAAGCTGAGTATTACGAGCAATACGAGCAGAGAAGTCCGTAGGCAATGCAATGGCTTCGTCAAGCGCATTTGTATGTAGAGATTGCGTATGGCCCAAAGCGGCACCCATCGCTTCCATACATGTACGAGCTACGTTGTTGAACGGATCTTGTTCTGTTAAAGACCAACCAGAGGTTTGGCTATGTGTACGAAGTGCCATGGATTTAGGATTTTCAGAGCCGAAGCTGTTGATAATCTTAGCCCACAACATACGTGCTGCACGCATTTTCGCAATTTCCATGAAGTAGTTTTTACCGATTGCCCAGAAGAAGGACAAGCGTGGTGCGAATTTATCTACGTGAAGGCCTGCATTTACACCTGTGCGGATGTATTCAAGGCCATCGGCCAATGTATAACCTAACTCGATGTCCGCAGTAGCGCCCGCTTCTTGCATATGGTAGCCAGAAATGGAGATACTGTTGAACTTAGGCATGTACTGGGATGTATACGCAAAGATATCGCCGATGATACGCATGGACGTAGCTGGAGGATAAATATAGGTATTACGTACCATGAACTCTTTCAAGATATCATTTTGGATCGTACCAGCCATAACCTTTTTATCAACGCCTTGTTCTTCACCTGCTAGGATGTAGAACGCCATAACAGGCAATACGGCGCCGTTCATTGTCATGGATACGGACATTTGGTCAAGAGGAATACCGGAGAATAGAATTTCCATGTCGAGGATGGAGTCTACCGCAACGCCCGCTTTACCAACGTCGCCCACTACGCGAGCATGGTCGGAGTCATAACCACGGTGTGTGGCAAGGTCAAAGGCGATAGACAAACCTTTTTGGCCCGCTGCCAAGTTACGACGATAGAACGCATTGGATTCTTCCGCAGTGGAGAAACCAGCGTACTGACGTACTGTCCAAGGACGAGTTACGTACATTGTGGAATAAGGTCCACGCAAGAATGGAGGTACACCAGCCATATAGTCAAGGTGTGTCATCCCTTCATAATCCATCTCTGTGTAGAGAGGTTTTACTTGGATTTGCTCCATTGTTGTATTATATAAATCTTCAAAGCTTTTTCCTGTTTCTTTTTGAAGTTCAGCAAGCCATGCATCGCGAGATGTCGGTGACTGCGTTCCCAAGCCAAGAGAGGAGAAGTCTGGATTTTTAAACATGAGCTCACATCCCTTTCTTATCTTGTAATGTATTCAAGATTTCGTAACAATTTGCACGAACGGAAATGAAGTCGTCTACGCCAGCTTCACGGTATACAGGCTCGAGGTCCTTAGGCGGCGCCCCGGCCAAGATAACCGTTACATTAGGCATAGTTTCTTTCAATTCTTTCGCTAGTGGCGGTACTAATTCTGGATATGTGTCATCTGTGGAACAGATAACCACAACATCAGCACCACTTTCACGAGCAGCCTTCGCAGCATCAGCCGTAGTTTCATGGCCGTCATTTTTAATCACTTCAAAAGCACCTACTTCGAAGAAGCCTGTGGAGAAGTCCGCACGAGGTTTGTGTTGAGGAATTGGGCCCATATTAGCCAAGAATACCTTCACATTATCTTTCGTACGTTGTTTATAGTTTTCAGTGCGCATGCGAAGTGCTTCAAATTGTTCAGTCCAGCGATGAGCCGTAATTGGTTCGATCGTTTCAGAAGAAATATCGCCAGCGTCTAAAGACTTACGGATTTGACGGATCGTCAATTTTTGCAACGCCCCAAGCTCGATGAGACCAATCAAAGCGCCAGGCTCTGTCGTACCTGCTTCTAGGGTAGCCTGTGCTTTAGAAATAGCATCTGGCTCCGCACTTGCCAAGTATTCTTCAATGTGAGCAACACGTTTTTGACGCAATGTTTCTTGATTTTCTGGTTTAGGATCTAATAGCTCTTCTGTCATGTTCGCATACATGTTGTTACCTACAGCCACATCTCTGCGGTATGCAAGGTTTTTGAAGCGCTCTTCAAGAACAGCTTTAACTTGAGCTTGTGGATAGCCTTCTTTCAAAGCCGCCACGATGCCACCTTTAGATTCGATCGTTTGGAACTCAGTCCAGATTTTTTCGCATAATTCAGCAGCCAATGTTTCCACGTACCAAGAACCGCCTACAGGGTCCACAGGTTGACGCAACTCGAATTCAGTTTGCAACATAACTTGGATGTTACGAGCAATACGGCGAGAGAAGTCGTCCGCTTTGCGAATTGGTTGGTCGAATGGGGATACTTCAAGGCTGTTCAAACCGCCTACAACGCCAGAGAACGCTTGTGTTGTATTGCGCAACAAGTTTACATATGGGTCGTATACAGTTTTTGTGAAAGCCGATGTTCTGCCGTGTACATGAACAGCACGGTCCTCTTCTTCAGCACCAAAAGCTTCCATGATGCGCGCCCAAAGTACACGCAATGCACGCAATTTAGCGATTTCCATGAAGAAGTTAGCACCCATGGAGAAGGTGAACATCATGCTCTTAGCGATGGTGTGTATATCGATGTTCCGTTGTGCCAATTGACGCACGTAGCAAACGGCTGTTGCCAATGCGTAAGCCACTTCCTGTACATCGTTAGCGCCGCCATTAGCGTACACATCGCCAGATACAAGTACTGTTTTAAGCTCTGGAGCTTGTTCTTTAGCCCACACAACAGTATGTGCCATTTCATCAAAGGCTGTATCTAAGGAAATATGCAATGCACCGTCTTTAGCCCAAACGCCAACAGGATCTGCACCAACGAGACCTTTCAAATCAGCTGTTTGTTTTTTAGAGCCTTTCACAGTGGCTGCCAACATACCGAGCAAGATAGCCGCAGAAGCACCGGTTTCAATGTATAAAGGATTTTCTTTAAGATTGAAACGTTCGATTAATTGTTTGCAGTCATCCATGGTGGACAAGGATGTACCGCCAACGCCAACGGATGCGCCTACTTGCACATCTTGATCATGGCGCGTCGCTTCATCAAGGCGGATGTTGTGGATAGTGCCGCCTTTTACAATTTCGTATAAACTTGCATGGTTAGCATCTTTAGGCAAGGAATCGTCTACGTACTGGGATACGCCCCAAGACTCTTTAATATAACCACTTGCCTTAGTGCCACGTAGGAACTCGCCTGCCCCAGGGTATACACCTTTTGGAATTTTTTCTCCATGCAGTGCAGGTGTGTAAATTGGTTGCAACGTAATACCTTCATAGGTTTTAGTGAACATCTTCTTGTGGAAGTCGCCACCTTTTAACGCCTTTTCAACTTCAGCCTGCCATTGTTCATACGTAGGTTTCTCAAATTCATCAAAGGATACAGGTGCTAATAGATCGCGTTCTGCGTCCTTCGAAGTCTTTTTGTCAGACATATATGTGCCTCCTTTTCAACTCGAAACCATACCGAGAAACAGCGCACCGTACCTGCGAAATGTTATATCTATGAATCACACGAGCTTTCCTATACTTGGATCACATCAAGCTCAAATCTGTATCCATTAATTCAATAATTATAAAGCCTGATTCATACGCTAAACAGCCACTTTCAAGGGTAACAAAAAACGTGCCACCCAAAAGTGACACGTAAGGTTTCTTATTGAAAGGTACGCAAAAAAACACTGAAGCCAGCATACCCCAATCCCCTTCCTATCGCTCGTAGGTACATAACGGTGATTATCAAATAGGCAGTTCTCCTGGCTCGGGCTCATCGCCTCGCTTTCGCCTTCCCAGATTTCTCCAGTGACATGAATGAAAGCAGGCTCGTCCTTACAGTGGCGGGACCGCATCGGCTTGTACCGATTTCTCTATTAAGTCTTGTGACACCTATTCTCTATATTCGTTGTTCTAAGTCCAATATAGTGTAAGATTATGCACAAAGTCAATGAACATAACAGTTAATCATAAGTAACAAATTTTAGGTTATAACTAAAATTCATATACGATAATCAAAACGCATAATGCTATTTTAAGTATTCATGAAATGGTTAAAAGTATACTTACTATTATCAACACTATACATGCTATCAGCATGATATAATGATTTTATCAATACGAGGAGGTTACATCATGAATGAAATAAGCAAAAAAGGGCTCAGTACGACTTTACTCTGTTGCTTAATCTGGGGATTACTCCCCCTATATTGGGCACTACTTAATCAAGTCTCTTCCTTTTCAGTGCTATCGCACCGCATCATCTGGTCCGGCATTTGGATGTTTTTCCTTGTTATCATCACCGGTCGCCAACAACTACGCATCGATATCCACTATTTACGCACCAACCTTACTCAATTAGGACTATTATTACTGGCTGCTATGCTGATTAGTATCAATTGGTTCACCTATATTTGGGCTGTTACCAACCAACACGTTCTCGATACTAGCCTCGGATACTATATTAATCCACTGCTCAATGTATTGCTAGGTATCGTCATCTATAAAGAAACCTTGCTATGGTCACAAAAATTAAGCATCGCCATCGCCGTGCTAGGCGTATCTATCATGACCTATGAGCTAGGCTCGCTACCGATTGTTTCTATTGTACTAGCCGTAACGTTTAGTCTCTATGGGGCTATCAAAAAACGCCTCACCATCCATCCATTTTCGAGTATTGCGATAGAGGCGTGGCTTATTACACCTATAGCTCTATGGTATGTACTTACAGTAGATACTACATCATGGTCTTTTATTGAAAATATGACCCCCACCGGTCTACTACTCGTTTGTTCAGGCCTTACTACATCCGTACCCCTAATCCTTTTTTCATATGGGGCTCGTTTATTGCCACTTAACGTGTTAGGATTCTTACAATACCTATCTCCAACTATGGGCTTTTTCTTGGCTATCTTCTACTTTGGTGAAAGCTTTGGCACACCACAAATGATCGCCTTCGGTTGTATATGGATAGCATTAGTATTATTCTCGTTATCAAGCCAAATTACAACACGCATTAGCCTAAAAAAGTAAGATATATCCTATATCAACTAAAATAAGGAGGAACTATGAAATTTATATACCCTGCCATAATCCATGATGACGCCGATGGTTTCTGGGCTGAGTTTCCAGACTTAGCATATACAAGTAGTACGGGCGCAACACTAACAGAGCTCGTAACTAATGCTCAAGAAGCAATGGAGCTATATATTTTAGGAGCTTTAGAAGATGGAGAAAGCTTACCTACACCTACATCTATTCGAAACTTACCTTGTACGGATACAACCTATCCTACGCTAGTACAAACAGATATTGATTTAGCTAAAAATAGTAAGTCCGTAAAGAAAACCTTAACAATTCCTGCATGGCTTAACGATAGAGCACTAGCGAAAGGTATCAATTTCTCCCAAATTCTACAAGAAGCATTAGTAGAGAAAACAATGTAAATTTACACCATCAATTACTTAGTAAAATTAGAACTACGGTCCATGCAATAACTGCTAAGGTGAGTAATATGATACAAAGCATCCACAGAATTATTACGAAATAGAGCAATAATTTTAGTACATATAATACATCAAACCATATACTATGACGATCTTCTAATCGCGCCATATATTCGGAAAGATGGCGCACCCCAAATGGGGCTTTCGCATTAGGATTCAGCTTCTTCCAGTACAGCATAATATACGGAGTTACAAAACAACCTACAAATACTAAATATGTAAGGAATAGAGGTGTTTCTATATTATGTTGGGACATAAACCCTGACCAGTCTACGACCATTAGACCACCAAGGTATAGAAAAACAAACCAATATATAAATCCTGTCACCTTTATAACAAGGCGAATCATCTGTTTTACATCCATATCTATAATCCAACTAATGTTTTAAATCGCGCATTATTGTGAAAGCGCTCGAAATGGTCTTGTTCTGCGGCCACAGCTTTTACAGATGGATTAATGTTAATCGCCTTTTCAAGCCAATCAAGGGCCTTAGTATCATCCCCTTGGTCTGCATAAATGGTAGCAATACCATAGACGGACCAAGTATTACTAGGGTCCTTTTCTAATACCTTTTCAAACCATTGTTTAGAATCGTTTAACTGACCTTGTAACTTGTACACCATGGCCATATTATAGTAATTAGCTACATTATTTGGATCTAAGTCATATGCCTTTTTAGTGTCTGCTAATCCTTTAGCTGTATCGCCATGTAAAGCCATTGCAAAGCCTCGCACAGAATAGGCTTCAGAACTATTAGGGTTATCTTTAATAGAGGCTGTGGCCTCCTCGATGGCTTTAGCATAATCACCAGAGGATAGAGCTTGCTTAGCGGCAACTAAATGATTATCTTGATAAGTCATTTTACTACTGTCTTGAGAGGGTGTACTAGAACTCGTAGTATTGCTTTCTGTATTACTATTATTTGTATTCTGATTTACTCCACAACCACTAATAAATATAAGTAATGCAAGTATAGGCAAAATTCTTCTCATATCATATATTCCATTCTTAAATAATCTCCAAGATACATATCATAATGATATAATAAAAATACCTCCAGAAAGGAGGTGTTATATTGGAGGAGTTGTTTCATACACTCTGGGGTACCTTGCTTGCCCCTCTTATTGTCGCCCTAGCAGTAACTACCTACAGCTATTGGCTCAACAATAAGAACAAAAAATAAGCAAGAAAAAGGACGAGCTGCCACTCGTCCTTTTTTGTTATATTGTAGGTAATTTCATACACTCTACTACCTACGTATAGTATATCATACTTAATAGAAAAATAAACCCCTAATAGATAATACTAGAATCTTATTCAAGTAATATTATTTTTTAGCTGTAGAACAACGGTCTAGTAGGAATGCAACGCCTACGAATGGGATGCCACCGCTTTCACCAAGACCAATTTCACATGTGGAGCTGGAGCTTACGCCTAGTGTAGCGCCGTATTCAGCGATTTCGCCAGCCAAGTCTTTTGTAGCAGATTTGTTAAGTTCTGGTGTGAAGAAACCTTTTTGACCAGCAAAGCCGTCGCACGCAAAGGATTTAATGTTGAATACATGATCGGTGCAGAGGCGCGCCAAGTCTTCAATGTATTGAGATTTGTTCAAAGATTTAATCTTACATTGTTTGTGTACGATAACTCGTTCATCGCATTTTTCAATATCGAGATGCGGCACAACATATTTGCACAAGAATTCAGAAATATCGTTAATTTCTAAGTCTGGCATATGTTTGAAAGCATGGTTGAAGCATGCACTATGGTCGATTACGATTGGGTATTTACCATTTTGAGATGCTTTCATCAATGCATCGTGCAAGTCTTTTACAGCCCGTTCATGAACGTCGTCGTAGTTTTCAAAGCTCAAGCCACAGCAGAGATTTTCGATATGTTGTGGGTAAATAATATCGATATGAGCCTTGTTGCAGAGGCTTTCCACGACTTGTTGTAAGCTGCGATCATCGTCATAACCTTGGTTTGGTTTGAAGGCACGGTTCGCACAAGTACTGAAGTATACAACCTTTTCAAAGTTAGTTGGTTTAATGCGATTTCTCAATCTATAATGGTTAGCCTTAGGCGTTGTCTTAGGTAAGTACGGTGTAATACCTGTGACGCCATGTAAACCGTCGGTAATCTTAGAAATTGCCTTTTGCGTAATGATAGAACCAGCAATGCCTTCGAGGCTTACGCCGGCACGAGCCATTTGAAGTGTTGTGGAGAAGTTGTCGTAAATCTTCTTAGCCAATTCTGGTGCAGGTGGATCGATGCGGCGCATGGACAATGCGATTTGAGCAGTGTCGATGCTGAGTGGGCAAAGCCCTTTACACATAGAGCAGGCTGCACAAGTTTCCACACCGTAGTATTCGTAGCCCTTTCTAAGCTCAGATGCCAATGTGAAGTTACCTTCGTTTTCAAGGCGTTTCGTTTCGCGCAACAACGCAATACGTTGACGTGGCGTCAATGTTAAATTACGGCTTGGACAATGTTTTTCACAGAAACCGCATTCCATACAGATTGTGAAAGCATCATCGATAGCACATTGTGCCTTAAGGTTTTTCTTGTACACATCTGGATCATCTGTGATGATTACATCAGGGTTCAAGATATGAGTAGGGTCAAAGATGGCTTTGATGCGACGATTGATTTCGTACGCTTTTTTGCCCCATTCCATTTCAACGAATGGCGCTACCATACGGCCTGTACCATGTTCAGCTTTCAAAGAACCACCGAAACCAGATACGCGCTCGGACATTTCTTTTACTAAATCGCCAAAGTTCTTAGTATCTTTAGGATCGCTGAAATCGGGTGTAATATTAAAGTGAACATTACCAGACAGAGCATGACCGAAGATTACACCACCGTCTACGAAATCATATTTATGGAACAATTCCGTAATCATTTCGATGCCCTTAGTGAAGTCTTCGATTTGGAAGCATACGTCTTCAGTAATAACAGTGGTGCCTTTTCTACGTTGACCGCCAACGATTGGCAAGATACCCTTACGGATAGCCCACCAAGAATCGTATTCTTTAGGGTCTTGAGAATAAAGACTAGGGATAGCTGTAGGAATATCTTTCAATTGGTCTTTAATGAAAGCCAAGTTTTGATCTACTGTTTCTTTCGTGTAGCTTTCAGTTTGGAACAAGATGGCACTTGTACCTTCAGGCACCTCACGAACGAATTCAGGTACGTTTTCAAGGCTTTGAACGGCGCGCAAGGACTGATAGTCCATCATTTCTGCGGCGATAACCTTTTCGCGGCCCATATTAGCGAGCGCTACAACTGCAAGGGATGCATCGTTCAATGTTTTGAAGAACATGAGGCCACAGCCTTTATGAGGCACGTCTTCAACAGTGTTGTACACTACTTCAGATACGAAGCCCAATGTACCTTCAGAACCGATGAACAAGTGGTTGATGATGTCGATGATATCTTCAAAATCAACGAGGGAATTCAAGCCGTAGCCTGTAGTATTTTTAATTTTGTATTTATGATGAATCAAATGAGTTAATTCTTCGTCAGCCAAGATTTCCTTGCGCAATTGTAAGAGATCTTCTACCATTTGAGGTTTTTCTTTGAGGAATTGATCGATACTCTTTTGATCAGACGTATCAAGAATAGAGCCGTCTAATAAAACAACGCGGATAGAGCGAATTGTTTTATACGAGTTCTGCGCTGTACCACAGCACATGCCAGAGGAGTTATTATTCAAAATACCGCCCACTAATGCCGTAGCAAGCGTTGCAGGATCTGGACCAATTTTACGATTGTACGGTTTCAATAAATCGTTCGCGTCGGAACCGATAACACCACACTCACATTTTAAGGCTTTACCATCGTCGATAACTTCCATTTTTTTGAAGCCATCATTACATACGATGAGCACGTCTTCACTGGAGCACTGACCAGACAACGAAGAACCAGCTGCACGGAATGTAAATGGCGTGCCGCATTGTTGGCACAAACGAATAAGGCGTCTTACTTCGCGTTCGTCCTCAGCTTTTACAACAACCTTTGGTAAATAGCTATAGCAGGACGCATCAACGCCATACGCATAACGACGTAAATGATCGGTATACACGCGACCTTTACAAATCTCTTTTGCCTCCTTGGCAAAACGTTCATAATCTCTAATAAGCGTACTCACTTGTATTTCCTCCTATCCTCTCATAAGGAACATGTGTTACTTTTAGTATACGCCGTTCTCATTCTCACTACTATAATTATGCATAAATTATATGTCTTCTAATAAAAATCGATATGCCTCGCCCTTTTATTTCTTTAGTTGAAAGTACATCTCAATGGCATTATCATGTACTCATTTCTTCATATATCCAATTAAGAACCTTTATTTATTAAGGATTAATCGATATATTTTATAGATATATACGAAAACCTCGATAAACTATGATTTGTAGTACATATAATTCTATAGGAAATAGATTGCAAAACCCATGCATAAAACTACTATGATTTACTAATTTTAATTTTTTCGTTCTCATTTACAAAGTTCTATGACTTTTGGTTATACCCTTTCATAAAACTCTAGAAATCTAAAAAGCCCTCTAGCGATAGAACTCCTATGAGCTATCGCTAGAGGGCTTTCATTAAACTATGCTTATTAAAGTTTGTCTTAATAAATCAATACATAAACCTTATCCCAAGATCCCCGATTTAAGGATGAGTCGTACGGCCAACGCAAAGACGGCTACGCTCATGAGGGCAAGGATTGCTTTTGCCTTGAGACGTTTTGCAATGCGCGCACCCGCTTGAGCTCCAAATATGGCTCCAATACTCGTAGGAATAGCAATACTAAATACAATATGATTTTCTATTAAATGTGTAATAACACCAACCGTAGTAGATACGGCGAGGATGGATTGACTAGTGGCCGTCGCCATATGCGTAGGGAAGCCCATTAAATAAATCAAGGCCGGTACGTGGATCAGCCCGCCGCCAATACCAAAGATACTAGAGATAAAACCTACAAAAAAGCTAATGCTAATACCAATAGGCTTACTATACGTTAGCTGATCAAGGGTAAGGCTTTCTTCCTTGCGTTCCCCTTTACGGAAATTCTTGAACCCAATCAAGAAGGATGCACAGAGCATAAAGCACCCAAAGGCAAACATAAAACCTTTGCCAGAGAACCAACCCGACATTTGAGCCCCTAAGATAGCCCCTGGGAAGGTAGCAACACTAAAGACGAGCGCCGCACTGATATATACCTTTTTCTGTTTAAGATACGCTATAGATCCGGAGATAGCATTACACATAACAGTAAAGAGCGATGTCCCTACAATCATAGACGGAGACCATTCAGGGAACCAGTACATAAAGAGAGGTACAAAGACAAGTCCACCACCTGCACCGATAATGGTGCCAAGCATAGCTGCTAAAAAGCCAACTATAGTAAAAAATATATAGAATATGATAATATTATCCAACATAATAAGGCCTCCCTTTACTTAGATTGGAAAAATTCCTTAGCTGCCTTCAATCGTCCTCGTTCACAGGAAACTTGTAACTCATCGCCTGGTTCAAGTTTCACATCACCAAGAGGTACAATGTAGGTGCCATTTCGGCGAATACTTACGATTAACGTGCCATCTGGCAATGCTAAGTCTTGTAACTGCACCTCTGTATAGTCCGCCACTACAGGCACCTTCGTTTGGAAGAAGGTTTGCACCGATTCTAAATTGCTTTGACCGCTCATGGCTTGTAATAAGGAATCGTAAATTGGTGGCTCTTTTAAAAGCTCTGCCACAAGATAGGCCACTAATGTAACGATACCGATAGCGTAAATATTAGAAAAACTATTCGTCATTTCAAGCACCAGTAAAATCGCCAAAATTGGCGTCCGCATAGCCGCTGCTAGCATACCACCCATGGCACAGATGACGAATTGCGGTACAAAATCAGGAGAAATGAGACCTAACGTTGAAAGTACGCTTTCACAAAAGGCACCTGCTGATGCACCAATAACAAGCATGGGCAAAAAGATGCCTCCTTGAGCACCACTGCCATAACAGAAGGTAGTGAGCAAAATCTTGCCTAGTACGATGCCTGCTAAGAGCAACACACCATGAGGCTGAAAGGCGAGCTGACCTACGAGATCATTGCCCCCACCCAAAAGAAGTTGCGAGTCATAGCCGATAACAGCAACAGTTACAAAGGTAAGAGCTAGTTTCAAGAATCGAGAGCATTTGAGCCAATCAAAGAACCTCTTGAATGCAAAAATCATGCGACAGAAGAGTACTCCGCATAGGCCCATGATAACACCAACCATGAGAAGTACTGGAAAGTACTCAAGAGGTACGCCTGAGGTCACCGAGAAGCCCAAAGCTGGCTCAAGGCCAAATATACTTACTGTAATATAGTTAGAAATTAATGTGGCCACAAAGGTAGGCACAACGAGGTATGGATAAAAGCTTTTATGAACCTCTTCAAAAACGAACATCGCCCCCGATACGGGCGCGCTAAAGGCAGCCGTCAAGCCTGCTGCAGCACCGGCAGAGGTCAAAATACGCTGCTCCCGTAGACCAGAATTCATCCAGTACGATACGATTTTCCCTGCAGAACCACCGATCTGTACGGCTGGTCCTTCGCGACCTACAGAAAAGCCAGCAAATCCAGTCAGTACACCACCGATCATCTTAGATACAAGCGTTCGATAAGGCTTCATATCAAAGAGGCCTAGCATTTCCCCTTCGATTTGAGGAATACCAGAACCGCCGGACAAGGGTGCCCAAGCCAGTAATCGATCTATGATAAAGGCAAAAACAACCATTGCTACAAGCCATCCTATGGCCCATTCCAAGGTAATACCGTCCATCAAATGCCAACGAATATGTTCAGATTCAAGGATTAAATAACGATACGTAGCTCCGCAAAAACCTGCAATGATCCCCACAAGAGCGCCCTTTGCAATGAGCTCCGTTAAGAGCACACGATTCATGGACATATCTGCTAAGGTAGAACTGCGCTTATTAAATTTCCATAATTTCATAAGATTCCCTCCTCAGCATATATAACGACCATGTACCTATTCGGATTACTATCATGGCTATTCATTGTAATGTTAGTAGTAATACATCAACGGATTAGCTAGCCTAACCACTATTTGACCATCGTCTAACAATTATACATTCATATCTTTAGTATACTTATGTAAATTATGATTTTCAAGAAATGATTCAACTGAAAACTATATACACCACAAAACAAAACTAGACATCTCTACAGCAAAAGAGATGTCTAGTCTTGTTTAGTAAATGTTTATAGATGTTGTCTTTACATAAGCGGAGGCATGCGAGCTGTGTAAAGACTCTAAAGATGCTACTCTCCCTGCGCTTTTACAAACATGTTGAGATTAACATCATTTAGACTACTGAGGAATATGAAGCTTATTGGTTGTTAGTATATAGATTCATAGATGCCAATGATTTCTTCTAAGGATGCATCACGTGGGTTGCCAGGTGTACATGCATCATTGAAAGCAGATTCAGCGAGGAATGGAATGTCTTCTCGTTTTACGCCTGCTTCGCTAAGTGATTTAGGAATGCCTACGTCATCAGCTAATTTTTGAATTACATCGATAGCCGCTTGACGATAGGTTGCTTCATCCATAGTGTCTACATTAGGAACGCCCATAACGCGAGCGATTTCACGATATTTTTCGCCTGTTGCAGGAGCATTAAATTTCAATACTGCTGTTAAAAGCATTGCACAAGCCTTGCCATGAGGGATATCGTACACAGCACTCAATGGATGCGCCATGGAGTGAACGATGCCGAGGCCAACGTTAGAGAAGCCCATACCTGCAATGTATTGACCTAAGGACATAGCTTCGCGACCAGCGTAATCGCCAGCCACGGCACTGCGCAAGGAGCGACCGATGATTTCAATAGCTTTCAAATGAAGCATATCAGTCAGTTCCCACGCACCTTTAGTAATGTACCCCTCTACGGCATGAACGAGGGCATCCATACCTGTGGATGCACAAAGGCCTGTTGGCATCGATGCAGACATATCAGGATCTACGATGGCTACGATTGGGATATCATGCGGGTCAACACAAACAAATTTACGGTTCTTTTCAACGTCTGTAATAACGTAGTTGATAGTAACCTCTGCAGCCGTACCAGAAGTAGTAGTAACAGCGATGATTGGCAAGCAAGGGTTCTTAGTAGGCGCTAAACCTTCAAGGCTGCGCACATCGGCGAACTCAGGGTTCGTAATAATCGTAGCAATCGCCTTACTTGTATCGATTGGGCTACCGCCACCAATAGCAACGATAACATCGGCACCAGCTGCTTTACAAGCTTCAACACCACCTGTTACGTTTTCGATAGTAGGATTTGGTTTAATGCCGTCATAGATTTCATAATCGATGCCTGCCGCATCAAGTAAATCCGTTACCTTAGTAGCCACTTTAAATTCAAATAAATCTGGCGTAGATGTAACGAGAGCTTTTTTGAAATGGCGATTCTTAATTTCGTTCACAATCTCCTGAATCGCCCCTTGTCCAAAATAAGACGTACCGTTCAACATAATTCTGCGAGCCATATAATTCACTCCTAACAAAACAAACTATACAAAAATAAACCGATAGAGAATCACTTTACTTATTAATTCTCTATCGGTTTATTAAAATCCTTGATAGCTCGTTATGTATACACTATATATTTTTATACAGAATGTAGAGTATAAATATATCTCTGACTTACATACCTCTGCTCATTTTCATAAGCAAGATTCGTTTCACAGATTCATCGAGTCGTTCTTTAGAGATACGACCGTCTTTCACGGCTTTCATCAGGCCATTGTAAGCCTCTTGCATGTGTTCGTATTCGTGGCATACGAGCAAGATATCGCTGCCGGCGAGGATGGATTGCACCGCCATATCGCCGAAGGTGTAATGCTTCGCGAGGGCACCCATATCCATATCGTCCGTTACGACCACGCCATTATAGCCCATATCCTTGCGCAACCAGTCCGTAATGATGGTCTTAGACAAGCTAGATGGATGGTCTGGATCGATTTGTGGGTACATCGCGTGAGACACCATAATTGTATATGTATTCGGTTTGGACTGTTTAATGAGGTCTACGAACACCTTTGTGTCCTCTGAAAGCAGCGTTTCTTTAGATACAGGAACGATACTTGTGTCTGCGTGCAAGTCTACGTCAGTCTTACCGATGCCTGGGAAGTGTTTATAGGAATACCACAGGCCCGCTTCGTCGTAAGATTTACCAACAGCACCGGCATAACGAACCACTTCATCAGGGTTCGTACTATAGGAGCGGCCATAGGTTAATCCTAAGTCCGCTACAGGAGCAAAGTTAATGTTAAAGCCTAAGTCTTTTAACTCAGTGCCTACCTCTTTCGCCAAGGCTGCGGCTTGCTCTACAGGCTCCTTACCTACCTCTTCCGCAGGGGGAACCTTGATGAGCTTATCGTCCATGCGCGCTACGGCACCACCCTCTTGGTCGATGCCGAGGAACAATGGCGTTAAGCCCGCGCTTTTACCGGCCTTGTTAATATCTGTAATGAGCGTCTTAACTTGATCCTTGGATTCCATGTTACGGTCGAACAAGATAATGCCGCCCACACGGTACTCGTTGAGCATGAATTTAGCATCATCGTTCAAGGACTTGCCGTGAATACCAATCATCATCAATTGACCAACCTTGTCCGCATCGGACATATTAGCCACTAATTTATCTACCTTTTGCTCTGGTGAAAGCTCGCTCTGTACTACGGATTCATAGGTCACAGGCTCAGCCTTTGAAGTAAAGGGATTATGTAAACCGCAACCCGTAGTGAGCGCTAAGGCGCCAATCATCGTAGCTGCTACAAAACGTCGAAACATATATACCTCCAAAATCTCTAAAAAGTATTATGTATAGTATATCAAAAAAACAGCCCCAACAAACCAAGATATTTAGTATCCCCATAATACTAAATACTATGAATAGTACGATATGCTATCACATCCATCAGCACAAAATCTAGTTAATACTGCAAAATAATAGGTTATAACGAAAAAAGACTATTACCCAAAACCTACGAATATATACCGTATTGGTTCGAAGTAATAGTCTTTATATAAGTTAATGTTTAAGTTAATGTTTAAGTTAATGTTTGAATTAACTGTTTAGGTTAAATGTTTCAGTTAAATAGTTAACTTAAATTTTACCTTGCTCTTTCATTTCAGCTAAGAGCTTTACGATGCGAGGGCCACAGCCTTTACCACCGCAAGCGCCCGTGCCAGCACGAGTTGCTTCTTTTACCTCTGGAAATGTATGAGCCCCATCTAAAATGGCTTCTTTAATCGTTTTGCGCGTAATGCTACGGCATGTACACACCTTTGTAAGCTTGTCCAGAATTGCCTCTGGCACTTGATTATCTTCAAAATTCATATGTAATTCCTCATCTATTCACTTGAATATCTATATACTATATCGATTTAATATATCGAAAATTTACGATTTCTGTACTTAGTATATCATATTTTACGAATTATATCGATACTTTTTAATATAGTGAAGAATCTAACATAAAATTTAAAAGATAGCACTTGCCATAAAACGTTTATTATATGGTAAAAGCTACATAGTGTTACCATGTAGCTTTTACCATATTAGCCTTACGCTAAATCCCTATAAAATAATGCTCACAATGCGTTCAAAGAATTGCAAAATAGTTTGTTGTAATGGAATGAAGATCTTACTTGCAATTGGTGTATTAAGCACTAAGATAAGTACAATCAAGCTGACAAAGCTTAACCGTTCCAATGTAAATTGCAAGTCCCTAGGCAACAAGCTTGTAATAATGCGACTACCATCAAGTGGTGGTATGGGCATCATGTTGAGAATGGCAAAGTTAATATTATATACAACAATCAGTGTCAGTACTAACTCTAATGAGTCATTTGTCAACAAGCCGTTGCTTTCAAGTAAACGAAGTGCTAAGTAGCCTAAAAAGGCCATCAACACATTAGACGCCGGCCCCGCAATAGATACTAAGGTATAGTCTGTACGAGGATCACGGAAGTTAGATGTATCAACCATTACAGGCTTAGCCCATCCAAACCCACCGATAAGGAAGGCTATAGATCCGACTAAATCAAGGTGTGCCACTGGATTCAATGTCAAGCGGCCCATGGAGCGTGGCGTAGGGTCGCCGAGCATATCTGCAACCTTGGCATGAGCAAATTCATGCCCTGCAGTTGCAAGGATAAGCGCCGGAATAGACGCTAAAATCATTGTTAAACTAATACCAGAAAATAACATAAAACTCCTTTATTGTTTAGCTTCCCATGCGGTGTAGCCGTCTTGAATGCAACGAAGGGCATTCAAGGTACGCGGATATCCGATGTACGGTACGCATTGGGATGCGATATTAATCAAATATTGTTTGCTGTTCCCTACGTTCAAGTTGCCTTCTACGTGAGCCTTCAGCTGAGGTTCACAGCCACCTTGAGCGGCCAAGAAGCAGAAGGTAATCATTTCGCGATGAGCTACGCTAAGGCCTTTGCGAGTATAGTAATCACCAAACATATTGGCCAGCCACTTCTTGATGTGACGTGTATCCTCAGGACCTTCTTGATAGGAATTACGCACAGCTTCACCAAAGATTTCCACTTGTTTTTCCACGCCTTTTTCAAGACGAGACTCACCAGTGATCGTGCTTCGAGATGGATCAGTAATGGTTTCTCCACGATAGTCAAAAATCTTGTTCGTCACCTTAAAGAATGGGCGCACACGACCAATACCAAGATATGGTACCGCCTGATAAATGAGCTCCACCACTTCGTCAGGAATCAACCCAAAGTTGAGCGCTGCTGGTAGCATCAATGCGTATTCATCAACAGCAGAGGCACCAACTAAGGTAGCAAGAATAGCCAAGAAGCGATCCTTTGCAGGCACATTGCGGCCTTCTTCAGTGATGACTTCATCGAATGCAAAATTATCAAACAAAACTTCAAACTCAGGATCAATATAACCTGCTGGGGCTGCAATATCAGGGAACATACGCTCCGTATAGGCTTGAGCAAATTCAGATTTAGACATAGAAAAACCTCCATAAACAACACTGGTGAAAGCCCAAAAGGAGCTTTCACCAGCAATAGTTATGTAATTATTACGGCAAGTACCACTAAATTATAATGCTGGGAAAGAGAAGTCAGTGCCGTATACTTCTTTCCAAGCAGCCATGAACATATTGAATTCGTTGCTACCAGGTTGGAGTTGATATACTTGACCATCTGGGGAGAAACGATATACAGTATGCAAGCTTGGGTGTACAAGATATTTGAACAATGTAGCTTCACCGTATTGGTTATTATGCATGTTAATTACATTAATACCAAATACATAGTTGCGGCTGCTGTCGATACCTTTGAACTCAGATGCTTTATCGAAGAAATACGTTTCTGTACCATTTGCACTGTTTGGAACCTCTGGGTAGTTAGCTAAACCATTCCAGTTTGCTGCGTTTGCAACGCCACCCACTAATAATGTACCTGCTAATACAAATGCACCTAATAAATTTTTATTCATAATGCGCTCCTTTATGCCACGAAGGCCACTCACAATTAGGTCATCTCTCACATGACCTCTGTACAATACGCTATATGTATAGTATATCACATTTTTAATAAAATATAGGATATCTTCGGTTACAGAATGAATGCATATGAGGTTCTAAAAATTAGCCTTTAAAAGTCTGTGCTGTTTTATTATTAGCGTTATCGATTGCTTCTAACAATTTGTTAAGCAACATACGCATTTGACGTGTTTCTTCAACGTCAAAAATCGGGCCTGCAGCTTCAGACAAGCGACGTGGTATATGAACTGCTTCATCACGTAATGCTTTACCTGTATCAGTAAGGGTTACCATTACTACGCGTTCATCTTGGCGGCTGCGTTTACGCTTTAAGAATGCTTTTGCTTCTAATTTCTTTAAAAGTGGTGTTAATGTACCAGAATCAAGGCGCAATACTTGGCCTAGTTCTTTAACGGACAAATCACCATATTGCCACAATGCCATCATTACGATGTATTGAGTATATGTCAAATTCAACGGATCTAAGTGACTGCGATATGCATTAACAATTTCCTTCGCCACTACATAAAGTGGGAAGCTCAATTGGTTTTCTAATCTTAAATATTCAGAATCTGGAACATCTTCTTTATGTTTATATCCTTCGAGTACGCCGATCTCTGCCATATTCTACCTCCATATGCACACAATTATCTACTAATTAATTGTACACAATTTTACAGTAAGCAGTCAACGATAAACCCCTACTTTGTATAGATATTTTTAAATTTGTCAATTAATTAATATTTTTTTTCTTATTCGTTAATAATTGCCAATTTCTATAGAATTTATGCTCAAAAATCTTACCATAAAACTGTGAACCTAGTTATAAATTTTTTTGATATTAGACTTCTATGCTGCACGCTTTCGTCGCTTCTTCAAGTCGCTTTGCATGGTCTAATTCTATAATAAGCTATATAGATTTAAAACTTTAAGTAGCTACTCACATATGAGTACTACACAAAACCAAAAGTTACAAATATAATTTTATACAATTAATATTGTAAACTCTATATCTATTTTTGTCAATATACTTGATTCAATTAGATAGTTAGTAAAATATGGCCTCTTCTAGTTTTTTCCTTGTAGTATAATATACTCGCATAATTAGATGTTTACTAAAAATACGCCCTCCGTTCCCTTCTAGGTTCGTCCTTGTAGTATAATAAAAGAAACTCTATATCAAATCTCATTTGTCATAGGAGGCCCTCATGAATACCTTAGAATGTATCAAAACTCGTCATAGTACGCGTAAGTTTAAAGCTGATCAATTATCTCGAGAGCTCATTGATCAAGTGCTCGACGCTGGTCGCCGTGCTCCGTCTGGTGGCAATACACAATTAACACATTTCATGGTTATCACGAACCAAGATGTGCTAAGCGAACTAGTAACACTCGTTCAGGAAGAATACGGCAAAATGCCGATTACAGAAAACACATTGCCATATATGGTGAATATCATTAAAATGTCCGCTGAAGGCAAGTTTGTATTTAACTATGGAGCGCCTGTACTCATCGTATTGGCTAGCAAACCAAGTTATGCCAACAACTTTGCTGACGTGTCATGTGCAATGCAAAACATGATGCTCGCTTGCAACGAACTAGAACTTGGCAGCTGCTGGGTTAACCAAATCCGCCATCTTCAAGATAACGAACGCATTCAAGCTAAAATGCGTGAACTAGGCCTTGGAGAAGACGAAAAAGTCTACGCTAGCCTAGCAATCGGCTATCCAAATTTGCCAAACGGCCTGAACCGCCGCGAAATTGAGCCAAAAGGCTACAAAGTGACATATGTAGATTAACGATATTGTTTACCTACAACTATGCCTATAAGATAATTAATGAATACAAAAATCCCCTAGTAAACTAATTACTAGGGGATTTTAATTTATGTAATATACTTCAATTTATGTGACTTACTGTAATTTATGCAACTCATGTTAATATATATGACTCATTATAAGTTATGCAACGCACAAAGAGCCGTCTAATACTTTCAAATTATACACGAGACCAAGTCGCACCAAACCATGTAAGGCAACCGCCGTTACAGGATTAAGGGAGCCGAACACACCAGCACCGATGATGCCTATGTGGAATAGAACGGACACGATGAGCAGGCCCAAATGACACTGTTTTGCCTCTTTTGAAAGCTCTGCCGTCGGAGAATTATCATCCACAAGGGATCCCATCATGAGCGCCACGAGAATGAGCTCCAAAGAACACGGGCAAAGCACTAATAACAAGGTCGCCGTATGCATGAAATCACCAGTTAGTGCAAAAGATCCCATGGACAGCAACATAACGACCACGACGATAACCGATGAATAGTTGTTTATACCTTGACGCAATGCTACAAGCTGTGTTGGCATAGTCGGTAACATATCATTATCCAAGGTGTAATGCGTCTCACCTGTAATGAGCTGCTCCAAGAAGAAGCCAGCGTGCACCATGATACCCACATAAGCCGCTGTATGATAATCACCAACAGCGATGAGCGCTACCATAGCTACAACAATGAGAAAATTAGCGTGAATCTCTAAATTATCCCAAATGCTCTGCACACTATTAATCAGCAATGGCAACCCGCAAACGACAACAGTGACCCAAGCTAAATCAATGACTGGATACAAAGGCTCTGTGATTAAATCTAATAGTATAAACAAAATACCTAGCGCCAAAATGCCACCTTGCGTACGCAACGACACCTGCGCTACTAATGATTGTAAAAGCTTCATAAATACCTCTCTAGGTACTAGAACCGGCCAAACTCGGTCCGGAAAGAAATACAAAAACAAAACAATACCCATAGGGGTATATCTACAGTACAAATATTATACATAAAATACGTAATAAATACAAATTAAAATTATTGATAAGTAAGAGCGCTTTATTGAAGATTTAAATTTCTTTATTAGACGTAGAAAGAACAGCTCCCTAAAAACGACTTAGCTCGCTTTGGAGACCTTTTAATAGGTCTTAGTTGAAGATACTAATTTCATATAAAAAGAAAAGCCCCCATCTCTAAAAATGACTTATCACTAAGAGGTATTAGTTGATAGCTCTAATTTCTTTATTAGATGTAGAAAGAACAGGTCCCTAAAAACGACTTAGCTCGCTTTGGAGGCTTTTAGGGACCTGTTCTTTCGGTTACTGATATGAAATTAGAGCTTCAACGCCTCAATCCATTCTGCTTCTTTAAAGCCAACTAGAACTTTGTCTTTTAGAACCAAGATAGGACGTTTTACTAACATGCCATTAGATGCTAATAAAGCTACTTTTTCTTCTTCGCTAAGGTTTGGCAATTTATCCTTTAATTGTTGTTCCCGGTAGATCATACCAGATGTATTAAAGAATGCTTTCAAATCCTTGCCAGATTGTGGATACCAAGCAGCGATTTCCTCTGCAGTAGGATTTTCAGCTTTAATATCACGAGCAGTGTACTTAACTTTATGATCATCTAAGAATTTCTTTGCTTTTTTGCATGTTGTGCATTTAGGGTATTCAACGAATAACATAGGTTCTCCTTATATTAATATTCAATATTATAACAACTAACTTATATATTAAGTGTACCAAATATATCGAAAATTATCAATCAGCAGTAGATTGAGTTGTAATACATATAATATTTTTTAAATCAGCTTGCAATGCCTCGGTATCCTCTGCTTCAAGCAAATCTAAATCCATCTGTAATCTTAAGAAAAAACCTTTAGACATGCCAAAATATTTACACAATCGTAAATCTGTATCTGCCGTAATTTTTCGTTTATCTTGAAGAATTTCTTGTATTCGTGATACAGGAACCATAATATCCTTCGCAACACGGTACGCACTTAGCCCCAATGGTTGCATAAATTCTTCACGTAGAACCTCACTCATTTTAGGTACAGGAATTAATTCCTTCATACTTTTATCTCCTTAATGATAAAAATCTCTCCTTTGATTATACCTGTTAAACAGGTATAATTCAACAATATATACCTGAATAACAGGCATATTGAACATTAAAATGATTCTGCATGCCATTTCGGTAAAAGATTTCTAGATAATACCAGTCAACTCCTACTGTGATAGTGACTCTATTGGTCACCTATTTCGGAACGTAAAGATCTATATTTATTAACTTAATTAAGTTGAGGAATATCATCAACTTGATTGAGTTAATAAATATCATCAGTTATTTTATTACAAAAGTATTTCAGAAAATAAATAGACCTATATCCTCCACCATCTCATGTACAAGGTACATATCAAAGGTTTAGAGAATATAGGTCTCCTATTTACAGCAAGAATGTTAAGCCCATAGCTACGAAGATAGCTGGCAAGAGGTTAGCGATACGCACTTTACCAGGCCAGATGAGGTCGATACCAACGCAGAAAATTAGGATGGATCCCACGTAGGACAGGTTATCGATAGCACTTGGTGTCATCAACGGTGCTGCAATGTGTGCCATAGCAGTGATAATCCATTGGGTGATCCCTACAGGAATAAAGGAGAACAGCGCCCCTTTGCCCATGGAGGATACCATAACCATAACGATGATACCGTCGAGGATGCCTTTTAGTAATAGCGTCTGGTAATTACCAGTAAGACCATCTTGAATGGAACCGAGTACGCCCATAGCACCTACGGTAAAGGTAAGAGATGCTGTAATGAAAGCATGGGTAAACTTTGGATCACCAGCGTTACCTGTGCGAGCTTTCACCCAGTCACCAAATACAGTAATCCAACGATTAAGGTCGATGACCTCACCAATAATGGCCCCAACCACCATGCTAATAATCATCAGCATAGGTCCCGTCGTTTGCAGCGTACCGTTCACGATAACGAGCATATACTGCATGGCGCCACTCATCCCAAGGAGTAGCACGATGATGCCGCTCACCACCATGAGCGTCTGTTTTAAATTTTCTTTCATAAACCGACCAAATGCGAGGCCGCAAAGGCCGCCGGCTATAATAAGGCCAATGTTAATGGCCGTTCCCAAACCAATCATATATTTCCCTTCTTTAATTGTGAAAGTAACTGTGTTAAATCATGTTTAGTATAGCAACTACATCGAAATAAATCAATTTATATGGTATGCAACTGAATGAACACAAAAAGCCTCTATCCACTTAAGGACAGAGGCTTTATGCAGATTTATAGCGTTTGAGAGAGAAGATTATGAGAGTTCCGCTTTGGAGAGAGAATGTGTTTGTATATAAAGCGGACTAACATATGATGAGTCGCTATCACCTCATCGACTTTAGTGTACACCCGACTCTATAGAATAACAAGTTCACCTTTGTAACATCTACTATGCACGAAAATTATTGTTAACTTATAATACAGCGATTAATGTGCTATCACCCTTCTTCGTCGGCAGGTAGTCGCACTATATCTGCACTTTGATTGATCTCATCAAAACAAGGACAGTCTTTACCGTGATCGTTGATAAGGCCGCTAGCTTGGAGATGCGAATAGATGGTAACAGGTCCCACAAACTTGAAGCCCCTCTTCTTTAGGTCTTTGCTAATGCGCGTAGATAGGCCGTTCTTAGCGGGTACCTGCCCTTCAGGATGATTTTCATAGATAATTGTCTTGTTATCTGTGAAAGCCCAAATATAATTGCAGAACGAACCAAATTCAGATTGAATACGTTTAAAAGCGGAAGCATTACTTATAATTGCTGCGATTTTAGGACGAGATTTGAGCATCCCCTCGGTTTGCATAATCCTGTCGATGTCGCTTTCACCATAAGAAGAGACTGCCTCAATATCAAAGTTATCAAAGCAGCCTCGAATGATGTCGCGTTTATTTAAAATCGTAAGCCAGCTAAGGCCACATTGGAGGCTTTCAAGACAAAGATGTTCAAATTGAAGCCTATCATCATGAATTGGTCGGCCCCACTCATGATCGTGATACGCCTGATATAAAGGTGTCGTCGGCCATTCACAAGTAATCTTTTTCATTATACACCCCCATGTGCCCATACGAGGACGTCATACATGAGCGCCACCACGAGGCCCATCACAAGATGTCCGCCTACGTAAAATGGCACGAGATAATAGATGAATAACAATAGAGAATGCAAGGTTTTGCGGAGCCATACAATCGGTGTAGACGTACCGCCACCCACCTTGCCGTCGAGCCAGTTATGGACGATGTAAATCGGCGTACCCAAACGATGAATCCAATCTGGCACGCGCACTCTAGGATTTAAGCCAGGGCAATAGAAAATCACTAGCGGCAAAGCCACTGCATCAAGGATGAGCAAGACGGTTAACATCAAAGCAAACCAGTCAACTTCTCCTTCCCACGTGAGAGGATGTGCCGCAAAACGAGTGCCCCACAAATAGGCTTTGTATACGATATACGGTTCTAACAGCCATAATAAGGGCTTCACTACACTCATGGGACTACCTACGCCAAACACAAAATAATAAAAACTACGCATCTGCGTAGTCGTTTCAGATATACAATGTTCCAATCGCATCGATTTAACTATAAGAACTACAGATATTTTTAGGCCCAAAAGTGAGTCTAAAAACATCAATTCACACACACGATTTTTAGTCCTTTTATACATCGGTTTCTATACTATTATTATATCAGATTTTGGCCTTTTTGTGGGGCTAAAATTCACAAAATTTTGCTAAAATATACAATTTATAGTAGTTATCAATCAAAGAACCCACTATATAAGCCATTTTGTACTAATGATTCATATATGCTTATTTTTCATCAAATTTATGACTTATTTTGATAAATACCGTCTCACTTTCTACGTTAAACAACGGCAAAAAAGGCAGCCACTAGGGGCTGCCTTTTTTGTATGCCAAAATTGTTTTAGTTATATTTTGTTTTTATCTGTTGAGCTATATTTTGTTAATCTATAACTTATTTCTCTATAGCCTCAAGTACTTCGCCGATGTACATATAGTGCGGTTCCCAACGATCCTTACCAGCTTGGGTGTACACGGATGGATTGGCTGCATAATATTCCTTTACGCTATCCGCCAAATGAGCTTCATCAAATTGGTGTTCATATAATTTTTTACATACAAATGTTAAATCTGCTTCTTTGAAGGTCACACCGTTCCCTGCCACTACTGGTGTTAGCCCAGAGTTAGCTACCTTATCTTCGTTGCGACCAGAATGAGAACCTAAATAACCAAGCGCCTTACGATGGCTTTCAGAGAAGAAACTAACTGTAAAGGTATCGTATTTCTCCATAAATTCTTGTGTATAACGAGCTGGATGGATGTACACGGTCACCGTGGAAATATCGCCGCCATTAGGGCCCCATACGTTACCCATACTGCCCCAGCTAACTGTACACGTATTAAAATCATCAAGCGTACCAGCCGTAACAAGAGCCCAACGTTCCTCGAACATAGTAAAAGCCTTATAATCCTTCGTTTCAAATGGTTTCATAATAACCTCCGCACATAGAATTTACTTAACAACAACCTCATCAAAATGTTCTTTATACACTTCATAATACACCGCATCAGCGATATCGTAAAACTCTTTATTTAGAGAATCTTTCACAACAGGTCTGCGCAAAAAGGCACCTCGATCGATAGGCCGAGGCGTTCCGTCAAAATCAAAGCGACTGATTTCCTCTTCATCGCGCATAATACCTGGATTAGACCACATATCTTCATTCATATTTGCATCCGCATCAGTAGTAATCGCCGTTGTCCCTTGCTGTTGCGCCCCATAAACCTTACTAGCTGCGGAATTACTACTATCATAGGTGAAAGTCATGTCCTTAACGGTAATCACTTTCTCATCATTCCATTGATACGCTTTATATACCGTCGCCTTAATCGTATAAATAGGCGGCTCAAACCCAATTACTTTCACCGTATTCACGTCAATATAGGTCGCGCCACGCTCGTCTACATTAGGAATATCCGACACAAACTGAGATACCTGTTTAAATTGTGGCTGAGACGTGAGCTCCTCAATCGTAATTGCTTGAGCTGGGATGGTGAAAGCTAGCATAAGCCCTAGCGTTATTAAAAATCGATGTAACATATATCCTCTCATCTTTCTAAACTTTTACAAAATAAATAAACACAACCTTATAAGCATAAGTATACTATGCAAATAAGACTGTGCCTATTATTAATAAATTTATATTTAGCTTAGTTGTAAATTGAAATTGAACACATAAAAAATCCATATTAGTACAAGTGATAAGATTAGAGTATCAAATTCGCAATCAATCACGAGGTACTAATA